>CAZRPB010000026.1:1063-21762 GCA_964601955.1 uncultured Klebsiella sp.
GTAGTGCTTGTCGCTCGGGCCATACGGCAGGTGCGGCCCGTAGGTGATGACCCACAGACGGTCGGCCCAGGGCACGACGGCGCCGGTGCCGCACTCGCCCTCGTCATTGAAGTAGGCGAGCTCGGGGTAGATGCCCGAGCGCTCGACGGGCGCGGCCGCCAGGCCTGCGGCGAGGGAGAGGAAGGCGAGGGCGGCGCGGGGTCGCATGGCCCGAACATCCTGCCGGAGACGGACCGAGGCAAGCGTCCGGCTCAGGCCACGACGGCCAGCCACAGCAGCCCGGCCGCGACGGGCGCGCCCAGCAATCGCCAGGGATCGCGAGATTCGGCCTGCGAAATCAGCGTCGCGACGAGGAGGGCGCCCCAAAGGGGAGTCGCCCATGCGGGCAGGCTCTCGAGACGCGCGGTCAGGCCCGGCGCGGCCGCCATGCCTTCCGCCAGCCAGCCCATCATCCGCAGCCAAGCCGCGGCCAGACCGTTGAGCCAGGTCGCGCCGACGATCAGGGGCTCCCAGGCGGAGCACGCCGCCGAGACCATTCCGAGCAGCAGCGGCGGCGCCGAGAGCGGCACCAGGACCAGGTTGGCGAACACGCCTCCCCAGCTCGCCGTGCCGAACGCCGCCAGGGTGAGCGGCGCACCGGCGGCGCTGGCGGCGAAGGAGACGCAGAGTCCCGCCGTGAGCGCGCGGCGCGCGGACGAGCGCAGACGGTCGCTGAGGCTCCGTGCCGAGCGCGGCGTGGAGAGCTCGGCGACGTCGGGCGCCGCCAGCGTCTCCGCCGCCGGGCCGCCGGAGAGCAGCAGCGCGAGCACGGCGAGGTAGCTCAGCTGGAATCCGGCGTCGGCGCAGGCCTCGGGGCTGAGGATCAGCGTGATGAAGCAGGCCGTGCCCAGCGCGTGCACGGGCGCCGCGCCCCGTCCGATCGCGCGGCCGGCCCAAAGGCACGCCGCCATGATCCACGCGCGCGTCGCCGAGGGTGCGGCGCCGGTGACCTGCACGTAGGTCCAGAGCAGTCCGAGCCCGAACAGCCCCGCCGCCAGTCCGGGCAGCCGCAGCCGCCGCGCCGCCCATTCCATGGCCGCCGCCATCCCCGCGATGTGCAGGCCGCTGATCGCGAAGAGATGCAGCGTGCCCGTGCGCTCGAACGCCTTGCGTTCGGACGGCGGAATCAGCGCCGTGCGGCCGAGCATCGTCGCCGCCAGCAGCGCGCCGCCTTCGGGATCCTCCCAGGGCAGCGTCCGCAGCCAGCGGTCGAGACGGTCGCGGCTCGCCGCGCACCATCGGCTGAAATCCGACGCCGGCTCGAGCACGCCGAGGATCCTGGCTCCGGCCAGCCTCAGCGTCGCTCCCTGTCCGCGCGCCCACGCCGCGTAGCCGCCTGATTCACCGGTCAGGGAGGAGAGCCTCCCCGAGAGTTTCAGTTCCGCGCCGGCCGCCGGGCACCCGCCCTTGCCCGAGATCACCAACCGCCGACGATGGTACGGGCCGTCCCGGTCGGTGACCGCGCCCATCCCGGTCCATCCTTCCGACGGATCGGCCCGGGGCGTCGCCCGCTCGATGCGGACCGAGAGTTCTTCGAAGGAGCGCCTCACCGCGACCTCCGAACGCGGAGCCTTGCGCAGCTGATGCCAGGCGCAGCCCAGGCCGACGCCCGCCGTCACGAGGAGGACGTGGGCGAGCGCCGTCCGTGCGTGCGCCGGCCATAGCAGGGCCAGGGCCGCTCCCGCGACGGCGAGCGGCGCACCGGCGGGCACGTCCCACGCCGCGTCCGCCGCGCAGCCCGCCAGCAACGGCAGGGCCAGCCACAGGGAAGGGGAGTGCCCGAAGCGTGAGGGCTTCAGTCCTTCTTCTTGATCCAGGGGGTCGGGCCTTGCCATGGGCGGAGGCCTGACGTGTCCGCTTCCAGACCCGTGACCTCGGCCCGCAGGGAATCCCAAGCCGGGTCTTTGACGATGACCGGCTCATCCAGCAGATGCTTCAGGGGAATCACGACGAAGCCGCGGGATTTCCACCTAGGGTGGGGCAAGGTCAGGGTGGCGGACGCATGCTCCCCGTCCCGGTGGAACAGCAGGTCGATGTCGAGCGTCCGGGGGCCGTTACGGTTGGCCGTCCTTTCCCGGCCTGAGCGGGCTTCGATGGCGAGCGTCGCCTTGAGCATTTCCTCCGGATTTATTTCAGAAGACAATGCCGCACAGAGATTTATGAAATCTGGCTGGTCAGCGTACCCCACGGGGGTCGTCTCGAACGCAGGCGATACGGCCATGATCCGGGTGTCAGGCAGACGCCCCATGGCTTCGAGCGCTCGGGCCAGGTTGCCTGCCCGGTCGCCGAGATTGCCGCCCAACCCCACCATGTAATGGACCGTGGAATCCTTCACGCCCGTTCCCGGCGGATCTTGACCGAGATGGCGTCGAAATCGGCCGCGACCGGGGCGAAGGGCTTGGTGACCTCGACCGTGACCGCCTTGACCATGGTGAAAGTGCCCAGAATCCGTGCCGCGATCTGCTGGGCCAGCGTCTCGATGAGGTAGACCGGCTTGCCCTTGAGCTGGGCTTCCACCGTCGCGATTACCTTGCCGTAGTCCACGGTCAGCTTCAGGTCGTCCGTGGCGGCGGCCGGGCGGGTGTCCACTTCCAGGTCGACCGAGACCGTGAAACGCTGACCCAGCCGGGTCTCCTCGGGGAGGGCGCCGTGGTGGCCGAATGACCGGATGCCTGCGATGCGGATGACGTCCACGACCCGATGAATGAGGTGCGGCCGCGGCGGCGCAAGCGCCATCGGGAGACCCTCCTGCGGTTGTCGGCACTCCCCGCTTGACCGCCCTTCCGCGGGCGGCTGACTCTCGCCCTCAACATGCCCAAGCGGACCGACCTTCGATCCATCCTCATCATCGGTTCCGGGCCCATCATCATCGGGCAGGCCTGCGAGTTCGACTACTCCGGGACCCAGGCGTGCAAGGCGCTCCGCGAGGAGGGTTACCGCGTGATCCTGGTGAACTCCAATCCGGCGACCATCATGACGGATCCCGAGACCGCGGACGTCACCTACGTCGAGCCGCTCACCGTCGACTCGGTCGAGCGCATCATCGCCAAGGAGAAGCCCGACGCGCTGCTGCCCACCCTCGGCGGCCAGACCGCGCTCAACCTCTCGCTCAAGCTCGCCCGCACCGGCGTGCTGGCCAGGCACGGCGTCGAGCTCATCGGCGCCAAGGAGGAGGCGATCGAGCGCGGCGAGGACCGCGAGAAGTTCAAGAAGCTCATGCTGGAGATCGGCCTCGACGTGCCCCGCTCGCGCGTCGTGAAGTCGCTCGACGAGGCGCGCGAGACCGTGGCCGTCGTCGGCGGCGAATTCCCCCTCATCATCCGTCCCTCCTACACCCTCGGCGGCACCGGCGGCGGCATCGCCTACAACCGCGAGGAGTACGAGCGCATGGTCCAGAACGGGCTCGACGCCTCGCCCGTGCACGAGGTCCTCATCGAGGAATGCCTCCTCGGCTGGAAGGAGTACGAGATGGAGGTGATGCGCGACCACAAGGACCAGTGCGTGATCGTCTGCTCGATCGAGAACTTCGACCCCATGGGCGTCCACACCGGCGACTCCATCACCGTGGCGCCCGCGATGACCCTGACCGACCGCGAGTACCAGCTGATGCGCGACGCCTCGTTCGCGGTCATCCGCGCCGTCGGCGTCGAGACGGGCGGCTCCAACATCCAGTTCTCGGTCAATCCGGCCAACGGCCGCATGATCGTCATCGAGATGAACCCGCGCGTGTCGCGCTCGTCCGCCCTCGCCTCCAAGGCCACCGGCTTCCCCATCGCGAAGATCGCCGCCAAGCTCGCCGTCGGCTACTCGCTCGACGAGCTCAAGAACGACATCACGAAGTCGACCCCGGCCTGCTTCGAGCCGAGCATCGACTACGTCGTCACCAAGATCCCCCGCTTCACCTTCGAGAAGTTCGTCGGCGCCGACACCACCCTGACGTCCGCCATGAAGTCCGTCGGCGAGGCCATGGCCATCGGTCGCACCTTCAAGGAGTCCTTCCAGAAGGCGCTCCGGTCCCTCGAGATCGGAGCCTGGGGCTTCGGCTGCGGCGGCAAGCACGGCACCGAGCCCGTGACCGACCTGACCGAGATCCGCGCGCGCCTCGCCCGTCCCAATCCCGAGCGTCCGTTTTACATCCGTCACGCCATGCTGGCCGGGCTGTCCGACGCCGAGATCTTCTCGCTCTGCAAGGTGGATCCCTGGTTCCTGCGCCAGCTGCGTGACATCGTGGACCTCGAGCTCGCCCTCCGTGCCGCCGGAGCCGCGGTCGACGGCGACCTGCTCCGCCGAGCCAAGGAGGCGGGCTTCGCCGACCGGCAGATCGCGTTCGCGACCGGCCTCTCCGCCGCCGAGGTGCGCGTCCGCCGGCTCAAGGCCGGAATCCGAACGACCTTCCGTCTGGTCGACACCTGCGCCGCCGAGTTCGAATCCTTCACGCCCTACTACTACTCCTCGTACGGCGACGAGTCCGAGGTGCGTCCTTCCACGAAGAAGAAGGTCATGATCCTCGGCGGCGGCCCGAACCGCATCGGCCAGGGCATCGAGTTCGACTACTGCTGCGTCCACGCCTCCTACGCCCTGCGCGCCGCCGGCTACGAGACGGTGATGGTGAATTCCAATCCTGAGACCGTCTCCACCGACTACGACACCTCCGACCGGCTCTACTTCGAGCCCCTGACGCTCGAGGACATCCTCGAGATCTATCAGACGGAGGACTGCGTGGGCGCCATCGTGCAGTTCGGCGGGCAGACGCCCCTCAACCTCGCCGCCGATCTCGAGGCGGCCGGTGTGAAGGTCGTCGGCACCTCGCCCGCGAGCATCGCGCTCGCCGAGGACCGCCAGCTCTTCAAGGACATCCTCATCGAGCTGGGCATCCGCCAGCCTGACAACCGCACCGCGCTCTCCGCCGAGGAGGCCTACCGCGCGGCCGAGGAGATCGGCTTCCCCGTCCTGCTGCGTCCCTCCTTCGTGCTCGGCGGTCGCGGCATGTTCATCGTGCACGGCATGGATGAGCTGAAGTCCGTCGTCCGCGAGGCCTTCGACGTCGCCCCGGGCAAGCCCGTCCTCCTCGACAAGTTCCTCGAGGACGCCATCGAGCTCGACGTCGACGCCATCTCCGACGGCGAGACCACCGTGGTCGGCGGCATGCTCGAGCACGTCGAGCACGCCGGCGTCCACTCCGGCGACGCCGGCATGGTCCTGCCGCCGCACACCCTGTCCGCCGCGCTGGTCGACGAGGTCCGCCGCATCACCCACGCGCTCGCGAAGCGGCTCGGCGTGGTCGGCCTTATGAACGTGCAGTTCGCCATCAAGGACGGCACGGTCTACATGCTGGAGGTGAATCCGCGTGCCTCACGCACGGTCCCGTTCGTCTCCAAGGCCATCGGCGTGCCGCTGGCCAAGCTCGCCTCGCTCTGCATGCTCGGCGCCAAGCTCAAGGACCTCGGCTTCACGCGCGAAATCCGGCCGCCCTTCTGGGCCGTCAAGGAGTCGGTCTTCCCCTTCAGCCGGTTCCCCGGCGCGCCGGTCGCGCTGTCGCCCGAGATGCGCTCCACCGGCGAGGTGATGGGCATCGATGACGACCTGGGCATGGCTTACGCCAAGGCGCAGATGGCCGCGCAGCCCGCGCTCCCGGTCGGCGGACACGTCTTCCTCTCGGTCAAGGACCGCGACAAGGCCGCCGCGGTCGAGGTCGCCCGCGACCTTGCCGCCCTCGGCTTCACCGTGCACTCGACCAGCGGCACCGCCGCGGCCATCGAGGCCGCCGGGGTGAAGGTCAACAAGCTGGGCAAGATCTCGGAGGGCGCCCGTCCCAACGCGCTCGACCTCCTCAAGAACGGCCAGCTGCACATGATCGTGAACACGGCCGCCGGCATGCTGCCCCGCAAGGATGAGAACGCCATGCGCGCCGAGGCCGTGCTCCGCGGGGTCTACATGGCCTCGACCATGAACGCCGCCCGAGCCGCCGTCCTGGGCATCCGTTCCCTCCGGCAGAAGGCCCTGACGGTCAGTTCCCTCCAGGAGCATGCGAAGGTGCTTCCCCCCAGGGCCTGAATCGGGTAGGTTCAACCTCTTACCCATCCCCATGAGACTCCCCCACCTCGCCGCGTTGGCCCTCGCCGTCGCGTCCCTCCAGGCCGCCGACGAGGCCAAGCCTGCCGCCGCGCAGCCCGCGACCCCTCCTCCCGCACCCGTGAAGACCCTCACCCCCGACCAGCAGAAGCAGGCTTGGAACATGCTCGGCTACTCCGTGGCCAGCCGCTCCCAGATGCCCTCCATCGCCAATCAGCTCGAGCTGACCGACGCCGAGCTCGACCTCTTCCTGGCCGGCGTGCGCGCCGCCATCCGCGGCGAGGCGCCCAAGTTCAATCCCGACGAGATCGGCGAAGGCGCCGACCGTCTCTTCACCGAGCGCGTGCAGGGCAAGTCCGCCCGCTGGTCCAAGCAGAACGCGGACTTCCTCGCCAAGGTCGACGCCGACAAGGCCGTGACCAAGACCGCCTCCGGCCTGCGCTACCGCATCGTCGAGGCCGGCGCCGACCCCAAGCCCACCAAGAACAGCACCGTGAAGTGCCGCTACGAGGGCAAGCTGGTCGACGGGAAGGTCTTCGACTCGACCAAGAATCGTAACAACGAGCCCACGGAGTTCCCCCTCAGCGGCGTCATCGCCGCGTGGACCGAGGGCGTCCAGCTCATCGGCAAGGGCGGCAAGATCGTCCTCTACTGCCCGTCCGAACTCGCCTACGGCGACCAAGGTCAGGGTCCGATTCCCGGCAAGTCCGTCCTCGAGTTCGAGGTCGAGCTCGTCGAGATCGTTAAGTGACCGTTCCCGCGGTCTGACCAGCGGCGCGTCCTCCGGGGCGCGCCGCTTTGCTTTACAAGGGGAACAAATGGGGGCAATGAGGGTATTACCCCGCATGCGCCCTTTGCTGCCCGCGTTCCTCGTCGCGGCCGCCGCCCTTTCCGGTGCGGGGCTGCAGGGCCCTGGCGCGGCGTCGACCGTCCCGGCCTCGGATCCGGCGCTGACGCTGTCGGAGGCGGTCGACCGAGCCTTGGCCAACAATTTCGGCGTGGCGGTCGACCGGCTGACGGCGCTCCGCTCGATCGATTCCGTGCAGGCGGCGGATTCCGCCTTCGACACCGTGCTCGGCTGGACCGCGACCACGGCCGGTTCCAGGGCGCCCCTTGCCGTCACGACCGTCCGGACCGCCGACGCCGCCCTGTCCGCCTCCCGCCGTTTCGACTGGGGAGGATCCTTGACCCTGGGAGCCCAGGCCAACCGTGGCTGGAGCCGCACCGGCGGCGTGGGCGTGGCCAGCGCCTATGACCTCTCGACCACCGTCGCCTACTCCCAGCCCCTGCTCGCGGGCGGATGGCGGTCGGTCAACCTGGCCCCGCTCATCACCGCCCGGCAGTCCGCCTGGCGGAGCCGGCTCGCGCTGCGTTCCTCGGCGCTCGACCTCATCCGCGACGCCGAATCGGCCTACTGGAGCCTCTCCGCGGCGCGCACGCTCATCGCGCTCCGTGAGACCAGCCTGCGCTCCGCCGAGTCGCTGCTCGACCAAGTGAAGCTCAAGCGTGAGCTCGGGGACGCCAACGTGCTCGAGCAGCTGCAGGCCGAGGCCGACGTCGCCAGCCAGAAGGTCGCGGTGCTCACCGCACGGCAGTCCGTGGACGCCGCCGAGATGCGTCTCCGCCGCCTCCTGGGCCGCGGCGCCGCCGAGGAGGTCGACCGAGCCCTGCTCGTCCAGCCGCTACCCGAGGCGCCCGTGCCGCCGCCGCCCGAGTTCCGCCCGTGGATCGCGCAGGTCTCCGACTTCGACTTCGGCGTGGCGATCGCGCTTTCCAACGTCGAGTCAGCCGATGTCCTCGTCGACCGGGCCCGGCAGGACGACAACCCGGACCTCCGCCTGAATCTCTCCGGCTCCACCGCCGCGGATCCCGTCGCGGGCTTCGGCGACGCCTATGACGTCTGGCGGCGTGAGAAGGGCTGGGGCAACGCCGTCTCGCTCACCTTCTCGATGCCGCTCGGTCTCCGGGAAGCCGAGGCGAACCGCCGGCTCGCCGAGCGGGCCCGCCGGCAGGCCGAGCTGCGCCTGGCGGACGTCCGGCAGGCGCTCATCTTCGACGCACGCGCCACCTGGCGCGACCTTGAGTCCTCCCGGGCGCGCGTGGAGGCCGCCGACACCGCGCTCCGTCTCCAGCGCCAGTCCTACGAAGGCGAACGGGAGCGTTACCGCGTCGGCCAGTCCGACCTTCTCCGCGTCATCCAGTCGCAGGCGCTCCTTGATTCGGCCCAGCTCGCCTGGGTGCAAGCGCGGCTCGACGCCCGCCTGGCCTCGGCGCGTACGGCCCGCCTCGACGGTTCCATCCTGCCCCGCCACGGCTTCAGCCTCGACGACGTCGAGCTTCGCCTGGCCGACGGCGGCCGGGCCGACCCCCTTCCGCCCGCCGAAGACAATCGATGAACAAGAAACTCAAGATCGCCCTGATCGTGGCCGTCCTCGCCGGCCTCGGCTTCCCCGCCTGGGTCCATTTCTCCCGTCCGCCCAAAGTTCCGGGGCCTTCCGCCGCCTCCGCCGAGGCCCGTGCCGAGCGCCGCGACATCCAGGAGACCGTCGAGGCCTCGGGCTTCGTCCGCGCCGTGACCTACAGCGCGATCCGCGCCCAGGTGAGCGGGCCCATCCTCAAGCTGCACGTGCAGACCGGAGACATGGTGAAGAAGGACCAGGTCCTGGTGGAGCTCGACCCCGTGCTCGCCAACGCCGACGAGGAGGAGGCCCGTCGCGGCGTCCAGCTGCAGACGCTGACCCTTGAGCGGCTGGAACGCGACCTCCGCCGCGTCGAGGTCCTGATCAAGAAGGGCTTCGTCTCCGAACGCGAGGTGCTGGACCACCGCACCGCCTTCGACGTCGCCAAGCTGCAGCGCGACATCCAGCAGGCGCGGCTCGACAAGGCCGTGGAGAACGTGCGGCGCACCGTCATCCGCGCCCCGCACGACGGGCAGGTCTCCGACTGCAACGTGCTCGCGGGCCAGATCGTCATCGGCGCCCAGTCCATCAACAGCGGCACGCTCCTCATGACGGTCTCCGACACCTCCGTGCTCCGGGTCGACGTCAATCTCAACGAGTTCGCCGCCACGCGCGTCGCGCTCGGTCGCGAGGCCACGGTGACCTTCGACTCCATCCCCAACCTGCGCAAGAGGGGCGAGATCAGCTTCATGACCCCCTTCGGCACCGCGGACACCAAGGTGCCGGACCTCCGGGTCTTCCCCACGCAGGTCTCGTTCCCCGCCGGCGACGGCGTGCGGCCGGGCATCAGCGCCAACGTCTCCGTGCTCGTCGCCCGCGAGAAGCAGTGCGTCGCCGTGCCCGTCTCCGCCGTCTTCATCGAGGGCCCCGACCGCGTGCTCTACGTCAGGGACGCCGACGGCGGCTGGGATCGCAGGGTCGTCACGCTCGGACTCAGCGACGCCTCCTGGACCCAGGTGCGGGAAGGGGTCGCCCCCGGCGCCGTGGTCAGCCTGGTGCGTCCCGCCGCGCCCGCCCGGTGAGATGGGGTCGCTCATCTCCATCCGCGGCCTCCGCAAGACCTACCGCATGGGCGATGAGGACGTCCACGCGCTCGACGGCGTGGACCTCGACTTCGAGAAGGGGGAGTTCGTCGCCATCCTGGGCCCGTCCGGCTCCGGCAAGTCGACGCTCATGCACATCCTCGGATTCATGGACCGGCCCAGTTCCGGCAGCATCCTCTTCGAAGGCCAGGAGGTCGCCGGACTCGATCCCGACCGCCGCGCCTGGTACCGGTCCAACCGCGTGGGCTTCGTCTTCCAGGCCTTCAACCTTCTGCCGCGGCTGACCGTGCTGGAGAACGTCGCGCTGCCCCTCACCTACCGCGAGGACTCCGATCCGGCACGCAACGCCGAGGCCGCGCGCGTCGCGCTGGAGCGCGTCGGCATGGGCCACCGGCTCGACCACCGGCCCGGTCAGCTCTCCGGCGGCGAACGCCAGCGCGTGGCCGTGGCGCGCGCCATCGTCGGCCGTCCGGCCATCATCTTCGCGGACGAGCCGACCGGCAACCTCGACGTACGCAACGTCGACCGCGTGCTCGACCTGCTCGGCTCGCTCATCGCCGAGGGCATCACCGTCGTGCTGGTCACGCACGACCTCTCGGTGGCCGAGCGCGCCCACCGCGTCATCTCCATGCGCTCAGGACGCGTGCAGGAGGACCGTCGCCGATGAGGCTCCTCGACCGTCTCCGTCCGGCCGTGGTCAACGGCCTGCGCGAGCTGCGCGCCAACAAGGTGCGCTCGCTCCTCTCCATGTCCGGCATCATCCTGGGCGTGGCGTCCCTGGTCGCGATGGTCACCGTGGTCCAGGGCATGGTGGGCAACTTCCGCCAGTTCGTGGACGCCATGGGCGGCATCGAGAAGGTCACGGTCTCCCGCGAGCCGCTGCCCCGCGAGCAGGAGCACCTGTCCGAGCTCTCGGAGGGCCTGACCATGCGCGACGTGGCGCGCATCCGGTCCACCGTGCCCCTCGTCGCCAACATCTCGCCGGAGGCGCGCGTCGGCTTTGAGAAGCTGGCCAATGACAGCCGGGAGACGCTGACCTACGTCACCGGCGTCGCCGCCGACTACCTCCCGGTCGCCAAGCGCTGGGTCGAGCCCCATCAGGGGCGCTTCATCAGCGACCTCGACGTGCACAACATGACCGACGTCGTGGTCCTCGGCGCGGCGGTCGTCGCCGACCTCTTCCCGCCCAACGAGGATCCGGTGGGCCGGGTGATCAAGCTCCGTGGCCGCGCCTACACGGTCGTGGGCGTCCTCAACAACATCGAGGGCTCGGGCTTCCAGATCAGTTCGGCCCGATCGCGCGGTTCGGGCAGCTCCTGGCGCTACCGCAATTACGGAGCCTACATCCCCGTGACCACCGCCTTGACCAAGTTCCTCGGCAGCGACCGGCTGAGCGGGCTCGGGCTCCGGGTGGGCGACCCGACGCAGCTGCAAGACGCGGTGGACCAGACGGAGCGCGCGCTGCTCATCTCCCACAAGGGCCTGCGCGACTTCGGCATCACGACCAACGAGCAGACGCTGGAGGACTTCCGTAGGACCGAGTCCGCCTTCAAGCTCTCCCTGGGCGGCGTGGCCGGCATCTCGCTCTTCGTGGGCGGCATCGGCATCATGAACGTGATGCTCGCCTCGATCAACGAGCGCATCCGCGAGATCGGCGTGCGCAAGGCGGTCGGCGCCCGCGGCTCCGACCTCTTCCTGCAGTTCCTCGCCGAGGCCGCGGTGGTGTCCTTCGTGGGCGGGGTCCTCGGGCTAGGCGTCTCGATGGGCATCGTCTCGGTCATGAACTTCGTGCTTTCCGCGGCGGTGCCCACCAGCGCGGCGTCGATGCTCGACCCGCAGATCATGGCCATGGGGCTCGGTTTCTCCGTGGTCATCGGCCTCGTGGCCGGGGTCTATCCCGCGCTGCGTGCGGCCAGGCTCGACCCGATCGAGGCCCTGCGCCATGAATGATCTCCATGAACCCCACGCTCCTCGCCCTCCTTCTCTCGCTTCCCCTCATGGCGGCGCCGCTTGAGCCCGTGCCTGTCTGGGAGGGGGCGCCGCCCGCCGAGACGCTCGTCATGAAGCCCGGCGCCGATCCGCGCGGCACGGTCAAGGACGGACGGCGCACCGACGTCTTCGCGCCCGAGATGATCCCCTGGCCGGCGGCCAGGCCCGGCGCGCCGCTCGTCATCGTCTGTCCCGGCGGCGGCTACGGCATCCTCGCCGAGGAGCACGAGGGGGTCGCGGTCGCGCAGCGTCTCAACGCCTTCGGCGCGGCCGCGGTCGTGCTCAAGTACCGCGTGCCCCGCCGCAGCCCGGACAAGCCCTGGGTCGTGCCGGTGATGGACGCGCGTCGTGCGCTCGAGATCGTCCGCGCCCGCGCCAAGGAATGGAACGCCGACCCCGCCAAGGTCGGCATCCTCGGCTTCTCCGCCGGCGGCAACCTCGCCGCCCGCGTGGCCTATGCTCCGGCGGAGGCCGGAGCCGCGCGGCCGGATTTCGCCGTGATGGTCTACCCCGCCTACCTCTTCGAGCAGGACAAGCCCGACAGCGTGCTGCGCAAGGGGCCCGAGGGCGTGGTGCCGGCCCCGGGTTCCGGCAAGCCCGTGCCCGCGTTCTTCGCGCACAGCGCCGATGACAAGTATCCTTCCGAAGGCTCGGCCGCCCTGGCCGCCCATCTCAAGTCGCTCGGCGGCAGCGTGGAAGTGCACGTCTGGGCCAAGGGCGGCCACGGCTGGGGCGCTTCGGACCGCTGCGAGGCCGCCCAGCGCTGGACGGACCTGCTGGGGGTCTGGATGAAGGAGACCGGCTTCCTCGCCCGCTGAGCGCCGGCGTCGGTCGCGCAAAGAAGAAGGCCGCCCGTCGGGCGGCCTTCGGCTTGGCGGAACGTCTTCGCGCTCAGAACTTGAAGCGCAGGCCGGCGAGACCGGACCAGTGGCTGATGTCCTGTTCGCTGGAGGCGCCGTTGGCGTTTTCAAAGACGCTGAAGACCCGGGTGTAGCGGGCGGTCAGGGTGAAGTCCACGTTCTGGGCGACTTCGAAGCGGATGCCGACGAAGGCGGCGGCGCAGAACTCTTCGATTCCGTTCTGGGTGCTGTCGATGTCCGAGCCGGCGAGCTTGGCCTGGCCGGCGCCGACTCCGACGAAGGTTCCGAGGCCGCCGCGGACGAGGTCGTAGGTCAGGTCCAGGGTGTAGGTCTGGAGGCTCGAGTTGACGTTGCCGAAGACCGCGTTGCCCTCAGTGTCCAGATTGGAGTAGAGGTAGGTGACGCCGAGCGAGAGGTCCTCGGTGATGGATCCGCCGAGGGAGGCGGCGTAGGTACCCGAGTTGTCGAAGTTGGAGGCCTTGCCGAAGCCGCCTTGGACGTCGAGCGTCAGGGCGTGGGCGGAGGCGGTCAGGACAGGGAGGGCGGCGAGTGCGAGTAGGCGCATGGGTGTGGGGTGAGGGAGGTGAAGATGGGTCCGGCGTGGCTTCGTGTAAAGGGCTAAGGGCTCACTTGGCCCCGCCGACGACCTCGACTTTGAGGATGTCGACCCGCTCGGTGGGGGTGGATTCCTCGGGCCCCACGCAGGCGATGGCCGCGATCTTGTCCAAGACGTCCGCCCCCTCGACCAGCTTGCCGAAGGCGGTGTACTTGTTGTTCAGGAAGGGGGCCGCGCCGTGGCAGATGAAGAACTGGCTGCCGGCGCTGTCCGGGTCGGACGAGCGGGCCATGGAGAGCACGCCGCGGACGTGGGCGCGATTATTGAACTCGGCCTTGATCTGGTAGCCGGGGCCGCCGGTGCCGGCGACGCCGCGGGCGCCGACCTTGGAGTTCGGGCAGCCGCCCTGGATCATGAAGCCCTTGATGATGCGGTGGAAGCAGGTGCCTTCATAGAATCCCTCGCGTGAGAGCTTGAGGAAGTTCTCGACCGTGCGGGGGGCGACGTCGGGCCAGAATTCGACGGTCATGTCGCCGACGGAGGTGCGGATGATGGCGCGGGGCGCCTCGGAGGGTGTTTCTTTCATGGGAGAGGCGGGCCGGGCGGCCGGGACTTCCGCGGCGGGCTCGGAGGAACGGTCGGAGCAGCCGGCGGCGAGCAGGGCCGCGCAGAAGGCGAGAAGGCCGGTGATTCGCATGCCGGAGAGGGAAGGGCGGGGGGCTTCGTCCGCAACCCCAAACCTCCGCTTGCCATGGCCGCGCCGCGCGCCCACCTTGCGGCAACTGATGCGAGTGACCGTCAACGACGAGCCCAAGGACACCGCCTCCCGCACGCTGGAGGGCCTTCTGCGTGAGCTGGGCGTGGCCGACCAGGCCGCGGTGGCGGCCGCGGTCGACGGACAGGTCGTGCCCCGTTCCCGTTGGTCCGAACGGGCGCTCTCCGAAGGCAGTTCGGTCATCGTCATCCGCGCCGCGCAGGGAGGCTGAACCATGCTGCGCTTCATCAAGGGACTGTTCGTGGCCGAGCCGGAGGATCCCGCTCCCGCGAACCTCGTGCTCTTCACGCCGAACGACGGCAGCTGGGACCTGAAGTCGGTCCGCAGGCTCCTCGACGCGGGGCTGGCCCGGCTCCACGTCCAGGCCCGCCGCGACTGGCATCCGCAGGATTATGAGAGGTTCATCAAGGCGGTTCCGGAGGCCTTCCATTCCCGCATCGTGCTGGAGGACCATTCCGAGCTGGTGCTGGCCCGCGGGCTCGGCGGCTACCAGCTGCGGCCCGGACAGCGGGCGCCCCGGCGCTGGCCGAAGGAGGGCGTGCTCTCCGCCAAGTGCCATTCCTACGACGAGCTCCGTCAGGCCGACCGCGCCTGCCGCTACGTGTTCCTCGCGCCGGTGTTCGAGTCGGTCTCCAAGCGCGACCATCGTCCGCGCCGCACGACCCGTGAGTACCAGGTGATCGTGCAGCGCTGGAAGTCGGAGGGAGGCTGCCCCGCCTACGCCCTCGGCGGCATCACGCCGCGCACGGCCGAGAAGGCTCGTGAACTGGGGTTCGACGGCATCGGCTTCATCGGCTCGGTCTGGCGGCAGGAGGACCCGGTGCGCGCCTTCCTCGAGCTGGAGCGGGCCTGGTGCGGACGCGAGGCGCGGCGTCTCCGGCGCGCCCGCTGAGCCGTGCTCCCGCGCCTGCAGTTCCTCACGCTCGACGGCGCGCCCTGCGGGCACGTCGCGCAGGCGAGGCTCGCGCTCGCCGGCGGGGTGCGCTGGATCCAGCTCCGCGCGAAGGGGCTCGGGGAGGACGAATGGGCGCGTCTCGCCCGGGAGGTCGGGGCGCTCTGCCGCGCGGCCGGCGCCACGTTCATCGTCAATGACTCGCCCCGCGTCGCCGCCGTCGCCGGCGCCGACGGCGTGCATCTCGGCGCCGCGGACGCTTCGCCGGAAGAGGCCCGCGCGCTGCTGGGCGAGGACGCGCTCGTGGGGGTCACGCTCAACTTCCCCGCGCATCTTGACCGCCTGCGCGGCGCACGCGTCGACTACGTCGGCGTCGGCCCGCTGCGCGCCACTTCCAGCAAGCCCGGTCATGCCGCGCCTCACTCCGAGGAGTCGCTCCGCTCGCTGATCGCCGCCGCCGGCCTCCCGGCTTATGTGGTCGGCGGCGTCGTCTCGGATGACGCGCCCCGGCTGCTCGGTCTCGGGGCCCATGGCGTGGCGGTGAGCGCCGCCATCGCTTCGGCCGCCGATCCGGAGGCCGCCGCCCGCCGGCTCGTGGCCGCCGTCGGCTGAGTTTGGCGCTCCCGGGCTGGACATCCCGGCCCGGGGCGGGATTGTGGGCGTCGATGGACGCCCTGCGCATCGCCGACCGCACGTTCTCCTCCCGTCTGCTGACGGGCACGGGCAAGTACGCCTCGGCGAAGGAGCTCCGGGCGGTGCTCGACGCTTCGGGCGCCGAGATCGTGACCATGGCGGTCAAGCGCGTGCGCTTCGGGGACAAGGACGACGGCATCCTTTCAGGCGTCGATCCGGCCCGCCACCTCGTCCTGCCCAACACCTCCGGGGTGCGCACCGCCGACGAGGCGGTCTTCGCCGCCGAGCTGGCGCGGGAGGCCCTGGGCACGGACTGGCTCAAGCTCGAGATCCATCCCGACCCGAAGTACCTCATGCCCGACCCGGTCGAGACCCTCGCGGCCTGCGGGGAGCTCGTCCGCCGCGGATTCAAGGTCATGCCCTACGTCCATGCGGATCCGGTGCTGGCCAAGCGGCTCGAGGAGGCCGGCGCGGTCGCGGTCATGCCGCTCGGCGCGCCCATCGGCACCAACCGCGGGCTGCTGACGCGCGACTTCGTGCGCATCATCGTGGAGCAGGCGCGGGTGCCGGTCGTCGTCGACGCCGGCCTGGGCGCGCCCTCCCACGCCGCGGAGGCGATGGAGCTCGGGGCCGACGCGGTGCTCGTCAACACCGGCATCGCCTCCGCCGGTGACCCGGTCGCGATGGCGCGCGCGTTCCGTCTCGCGGTCGAGGCGGGCCGCGCCGCGCGGCTCGCCGGTCTCGGCGCAGGTTCCGACGTCGCGCGGCCGACCTCGCCGCTCACCGGCTTCCTCGACTGAGATGGCCGCCAAGCCGGGCAGGATCCGCGCCGACGAGCTCCTCGTCAGGCTGGGGCTCGCCCCTTCGCGCGCCGCCGCCCAGGCGCTCATCCTCGCGGGCAAGGTTCGTTCCGGTCCCGACAGCGTGATCCAGAAGTCCTCGCAGTCGCTCCCCGATGACGCCCTGCTCACGGTGGAGCGTCCGCCGCGCTTCGTCTCGCGCGGAGGCGAGAAGCTCGAAGGCGCGCTCGATCATTTCGGAATCTCCGTCGAAGGCCTGCACGGCCTGGACGTGGGCGCCTCGACCGGCGGCTTCACCGACTGTCTGCTGCAGCGCGGCGCCGCCTCGGTCACCTGCGTCGACGTGGGCACGGGCCAGCTGCACGCCAAGCTGCGTTCCGACGCCCGGGTCACGAGCTTCGAGAAGTTCAACGCGCGCGACCTGCCCGCGGCGAAGCTGCCCCATGAGCGCTACGGCGTCGTGGTGATGGACCTCTCCTTCATCTCGCTCACGCACGTCCTCCCGGCGGCCTGGTCACGCACGGCCCCCGGCGGCCGGCTCATCGCGCTCATCAAGCCCCAGTTCGAGGCCACCAAGGCGGAGGCCGACAAGGGCAGGGGGGTCATCCGCGACCCCGCCATCCACGCCCGGGTGGTCGGCGCCCTCAGCGAGGCCGGGCGCTCGCTTCCGGGCGCCACGTTGCTCGGCGTGATTCCCTCGCCCATCGAGGGCGGCGAGGGCAACAAGGAGTTCCTGATGGGCCTTTCGAAGGCCTGAAGGAGGCATTTTCTTTGGAAAAACGCCATTAACCCCGCCTTCGGGTCACTTCTGCCTTGCCCAAAGCCCCGCCGGCCTTACTTCCGACCCTCCCATGACCACTGAAGGCAAGCTCAAGCGCTCCCGCAATCCGCTCGACTATGATTTCACCGAGCCGGAAGCCCTGACCCGCTACGTCACCGAGACCGGCAAGATCCTGCCCCGCAAGCTCACCGGCCTCACCGCCAAGCAGCAGCGTCACATCGCCAAGGCCATCAAGCGCGCGCGCAACATGGTCACGATGAAGTGACCCGGGCCGCATGACGTCCCCAGGCCGCCCCCAGGGCGGCCTTTTTTCTGTCCGTACGTGGCAGGATGGGAGGTTGCCCCGGCTCCGTGGGCAGGGATAGATGGGAGCGACCTTCGCGCACAGCACCGCCATTCTTCGCGTCTTGACCGACTCCTTCCCCAGTCCGCTTCCCGCCACGCCCGAGGGCCTGGCCCGCGCCGCGTCCCTGCTGCGTGTCGGGGAGTGCGTGGCCCTGCCGACCGAGACGGTGTACGGCCTGGCGGCCGATGCGCTCAATCCTGAGGCGGCGGCCAAGGTCTTCGCCATCAAGGGCCGCCCGTTGATCGACCCGCTCATCGTCCACGTGCCGGACCTGGATGCGCTCGCCCGCGTGGCCGAGCCGGATCCGCGGCTCGCCGCCCTCGCGCCCCTCTGGCCGGGTCCGCTCACCGTCGTGTTGCGCCGACGCAAGTCGGTGCCCGACGTGATCACCGCCGGACAGGAAACGGTCGCCGTCCGCATCCCCGCCCATCCCGTGTTCCGCGAGGTCCTCCGTCTCTCCGGGCTGGCGCTCGCCGCCCCCAGCGCCAATCCCTTCGGTTACGTCAGCCCCACGCGGGCGTCCCACGTGCGCGACTCGCTCGGCTTACGCTGCCCTTGGATCGTTGACGGCGGACCTTGCGAGCACGGCGTCGAGTCCACCATCGTCGACCTCTCCGTCCCCGGCGTGGCGCGTCTGCTCCGCCCCGGTCCCGTGCCATTGGAGCGACTCAGGACTCTGCTCGGCGAAGTCTCGGTCGTCGGCCGTGCCGCCGATCCGTCGGCAGCACAGGCCGCCCCCGGGATGCTCGAACGTCACTACAGCCCGGGCACGCGCCTGCGGCTGTTTGCCGCCGGCGGCGACCCGGGCCCCGTCGGACCCGGAGAGGCCGTGGTGTTCCTCGGCCGGCGTGCCGGCTTCGCGGGCCCCGCCGTCTTCCATCTCTCCGAGGACGGCTCCGTCGAGGAGGCCGCGCGCAACCTCTTCGACCTCCTCCGTCGGCTCGACGCGCGCGGACTCGCGCTCATCCACGCCGAGCTCGCGCCTCCGGACGGCCTCGGCGCCGCCTTCAACGACCGGCTCACGCGCGCCGCCGCCCGCTGACCGTGCAGACGCTGCTCGAGGCCCTCCGCAAGTCCGCGGACTTCCTCGCCCGCAAGGGCCTGGAGCGGCCGCGCCTCGAGGCCGAGCACGTCTTCGCCGCCGCGCTCGGTCTGAAGCGCCTCGACCTTTACCTGCAGTTCGAACGTCCGCTCACCGCCGAGGAGGAGGCCCGTCTGCGCGGACTCATCGTGCGCCGGGGCAACCGTGAGCCGTTGCAGCATCTTGCGGGGCGGACCGAATTCCGCTCGCTCTCGTTGCGTTGCGACCGCCGCGCCCTGATCCCGCGGCCCGAGACCGAAGAGCTCGTCGACCTCGCCCTGGCCCTCTTCCCGGCCGACCGGGCCGTGCGCGTCCTGGACCTCGGCACGGGCGCCGGCGCCATCGCCCTCGCGCTGGCCTCCGAGCGCCCGGCCTGGAAGGTGGCCGCCGTCGACCGCTCTGAGGACGCGCTCGCGCTCGCCCGGGAGAACGCCGAGGCCTGCGGTCTCGCCGTCCGCGTCGACTTCGGGTTTTCCGACTGGTTCTCGGAGGTGCGTGATCGCTACGACCTGATTGTCTCCAACCCACCCTACCTCACCGAGGCGGAACTGGCCTCGGCCGAGCCTGAGGTGCGTGAGCACGACCCCAGGTCGGCGCTCGTCGCGCCGGAGGCAGGGCTCGCCGACCTGCGGCGCATCCTGACTGGGGCCGTCGAGTTCCTCGGGCCCGGAGGCTGGGTGATCCTCGAGACCGGCGTGGACCATCATGCGGCCCTGGCCTCGCTTTCCGCCGAGCTCGGCTATGCCGAGGCGGCGGGCCTGCCCGACCTTTCCGGTCGCCCCCGTTTCTGGAAGGTCCGCCGCGGGCCCTGATCGGCCTCATCCCGTCCTTGCCCGACAGGGTGCCTTGCGTCTTTAGTCTGCCCCCTATGTCGCAGCCCGGAGCCAAGCCGAAGTCCGCCATCACCCCGACCCGGGCCGAGGACTACCCCGAGTGGTACCTCCAGGTCATCCGGGCCGCCGAGCTCGCCGAGAACAGCCCCGTGCGCGGCTGCATGGTCATCAAGCCCTGGGGCTACGCCCTGTGGGAGAACATCCAGCGCGACCTCGACGCCCTCTTCAAGGAGACCGGCCACGTCAACGCGTACTTCCCCCTCTTCATCCCCGTCAGCTACATCCAGAAGGAGGCCGCGCACGTCGACGGCTTCGCCAAGGAGTGCGCCGTCGTCACCCATTCGCGCCTCGAGGCCGGACCTGACGGCAAGCTCGTCCCTGGCGGCGAGCTCGAGGAGCCCCTCATCGTCCGCCCCACTTCGGAGACCATCATCGGCGAGACCTACGCCAAGTGGGTGCAGTCCTACCGCGACCTGCCCATCCTCATCAACCAGTGGGCCAACGTCGTCCGCTGGGAGATGCGCACCCGCCTCTTCCTGCGCACCGCCGAGTTCCTCTGGCAGGAAGGCCACACCGTCCACGCCACCGAGGCCGAGGCGATCGAGGAGACCAACAAGATGCTCGAGGTCTACGCCGACTTCGCCGAGAACTACATGGCGATGCCGGTCATCAAGGGTCGCAAGACCGAAGGCGAGCGTTTCCCCGGCGCCGTCGACACGCTCTGCATCGAGTCGATGATGCAGGACCGCAAGGCCCTCCAGGCCGGCACCTCGCACTACCTCGGCCAGAACTTCTCGAAGTCCTGCAACATCCAGTTCCAGGACGAGAAGGGCACCCAGCAGTATGCGCACACGACCTCGTGGGGCGTGTCCACCCGCCTCATCGGCGGCATGATCATGACGCACTCCGACGACGACGGCTTCGTGGCTCCGCCCCGCCTCGCCCCGCAGCACGTGGTGATCTGCCCGATCTACAAGGACGACGCCACCAAGGCCGACATCCTCGCCTATTGCCAGTCGCTCCAGAAGGAGCTCGCCACCCAGCGCTTCCACGACCGCAAGATCGTCGTGACCGTCGACAACCGCGACATCCGCGGCGGCGACAAGGCCTGGGGCTGGATCAAGAAGGGCGTCCCGCTGCGCGTCGAGGTCGGCCCGCGCGACTTCGCCGCCGGCGCGGTCTTCGTCGCCCGCCGCGACACCGGCGAGAAGGCCGGTGTCCCGCGCGCCGAATTCGTCGCGACCATCGGCCAGCGCCTGCAGGCCATCCAGGACAACCTCCTGGCCCGCGCCAAGGCCCACCGCGCCGCGAATACCCGCACGATCGACACCTGGGAGGAGCTCAAGGCCTACTTCACGCCGCAGAACCCCGAGCGTCCCGAGATTCATGGCGGCTTCGCCCTGTGCCACTGGAACGGCAGCAAGGCCGTCGAGAAGCGCCTCAAGGAGGAGCTCAAGGTCACCATCCGCTGCATCCCGCTCGACGCGAAGGACGAGCCCGGCAAGTGCGTCGTCACCGGCGAGCCCAGCGCCCGCCGCGT
>CAZRPB010000027.1:0-20726 GCA_964601955.1 uncultured Klebsiella sp.
GCGAGAAGCGCGCCGTCATCCTCGCGCACAACTACCAGTGCGAGGACATCCAGGCCGTGGCCGATTACGTGGGCGACTCGCTGGGCCTGGCCTACCGCGCCGCGGAGACCGAAAACCCCACGATCGTCTTCTGCGGCGTGCACTTCATGGCCGAGACGGCCAAGATCGTGAATCCGGAGCGCAAGGTGCTGTTGCCGGACATGGAAGCGGGCTGCTCGCTAGCCGACTCCTGCCCGGCGGACAAGCTGGCCGCCGCCAAGGCCGCCGACCCTTCGCTCTACGTCGTGGCCTACATCAACTGCAGCGCCGCCGTGAAGGCGCTCTCCGACGTGATCTGCACGAGCGGCAACGCCTCCAAGATCGTCAGCCGCGTGCCCGCGGACCGGCCCATCCTCTTCGTTCCGGACCAGAACCTCGGACGCTGGGTCTCCGCTCGCACGGGACGCGCGATGCGGCTCTGGCCGGGCAACTGCTACGCGCACGTGCAATTCACCCCCGGCGCGCTGCTGCGGGCCAAGGCCGCCCACCCCGGAGCGCCCGTCGTGGCGCATCCGGAATGCACCGAGGCCGTGCGTGACATGGCGGACATGGTCTGCTCGACGGAACTGATGGTGGCCTGGTGCAAGGAGCAGCGGGCGGACACGATCATCGTGACCACCGAGGCGGGGATGATTCACCGGCTCCGCCGCGAAGTTCCGGGCAAGACGTTCGTCGCCGCGCCGACCGACCGCTGCTCCTGCAACGAGTGCAAGTTCATGAAGATGAACACCCTTCAGAAGGTCAGGGACTGCCTGCTCAACGGCTCACCGGAAATCACGCTCCCGGAGGAAATCAGGTCCCGGGCGGAGATTCCGCTGCGCCGCATGCTGGAATGGAGCCGCTGAGAGGGCCCGGACGGCGCCCCGGGTTGACTTCCCTCAGAAAATAATAAAATAGGGAACGAGCCCGTTAAAGCCCCTGTCTTAACGACAGAAAGCCCTTCCAACGTGAGCCTCAGAGAACACAGAATTTCATCCATGAAAATCGACCTTGATCCCTCCGCATTCAGCTCCAAGGACGCCTACGTTCGTGCGGCCCTCTCCAAGGCCCGCGACCTCGCCGTCCGCAGCTGGGAGGATGAGCACACCGAACGCCGCTCGCTCATCGAGCGGGAGGTGTCCGCCCTCTCCAAGCATGAGCTCGCCCGCAGGCTCATCAAGATCCTGTCGCGCCCCAACCGGGCCCGGGCTCAGATTTCCGACTCCATGCGCAACCGCGCGAAGGCGATGCGGACGAAGGGAGCCCCGGTCCGCGAGATCGCCGCGGAACTCGGCATCTCCATCCCCTCGGTCTACAACATCACGAAGGACTGACCTTGCCCGGACTCACCGCGCCGCTTGAATGCGGCGATGGCCGAGTGGACGAGAGGAGACCCTGCGCGAGGTCCCGCGCGGGCCCCGGTCGCCTCCGGGGGCGAACTGACGCCCGCCTCCCTGCTGGGCGCCTACCGCGCGGGCGTCTTTCCCTGGTATTCGGAAGGAGAGCCGGTGCAGTGGTGGTGCCCCGACCCCAGGTTCGTGCTGCGCCCGGAGGACGCACGCATCTCGGACAGCCTGCGCAAGACCCTGCGCGACCCCGCCTGGGAGGTCTCCTGCGACCGGGACTTCGAGGGCGTCATGCGCGCCTGCGCAGAACAGCCCCGGCCCGGCCAGACGGGCACCTGGATCACGGAGGACATGGTCGCGGCCTACTGCGCGCTGCACCGGGAGGGCTCGGCCCACAGCGTCGAGGTCAGACGTGACGGCAGGCTCGTCGGCGGCCTGTACGGCGTGACCGTCGGGAGGGTCTTCCACGGTGAATCCATGTTCCACCGCGTGACCGACGCCTCAAAGGTCGCCTTCGCCCATCTGGTGGACCGGCTCGCCGCGGCGGGATACCGTCTCATCGACTGCCAGGTGCCCACCCGGCATCTGGCCTCGCTCGGCGCCTTCGCGGTGCGACGGGAGGAATTCCTGCGCGCGCTCCGGGAATGGGGCCGGGAAAAGCCCGCAGGCGACGCGTGGGTCAGCCCTCCTGGCGACGCCCCATGAGGGCCCTCGCCTCGCGGTCGTAGACACGGGTGACGATGTCGCAGAGCTGCTGCAGGGAGCGCCCGTCCGTGTACACGGCGACGCCGGCCCGCAGGTAGGCCTGCTCGCGTTCGCGCATCAGCTGGCGGATCCTCGTCTCGAGATCCTCGGCCTTGAGCAAGGGCCGTCGGCTGTTGCCGGCGGTGCGACGCAGGATGGTCTCGACCGAGGCGAAGAGGCAGATGACCACGCCCTTCGACCTCACGAGCTCGGCCATGCCCTCGGGGATGACCAGCCCGCCTCCGCAGGCGATCACGGCGCCCGAGGCGGGCAGATGGCCGGTGACGACCTCGCGCTCAAGCTCGCGGAAGCGGGCCTCGCCGTGCTTCTCGAAGATCTCCGGGATCGTCATGCCAGCAAGACGCTCCACGACCTCGTCGGTGTCGACGAAGGGCCTGCGCCACCGCTTGGCGAGCTGACGGCCGAGCGCGGATTTCCCCGTGCCCATGAAGCCCGCCAGAAGCAGGTTGGGCGAGGGAGGCCTCGGCGCTTCGGACGTCATGACCAACAAGGCAACGTCGGCCGACCGCCTCCGCAAGCCGCAAGCGGCTCAGCGCAACGGCTCCAAGGCGGCCTTGGCGCGGGGGGCCAGACGCTCCGAGAGACCCTGCGCGGCTTCCTCCAGCTGAGGCAGGTCCTTCTTGGTGAACAGGCGGGGGACGGCGTCCCAGGCGGCCTCGCTCACCTCGTTGGCCGGACCTTTGAGCAGGGGCAGCACGGCGGACTTGTCGGCCTTGACGCCGGGACGGCAGGCGATGACGCGCAGCCAGACGGCCTTGGCGGCGAGCGACGTGCCCGCGGGCGCGGATGGAGCGGTGCGGGCGGCGGTCGAAGCGGGCAGCCGCAGGATCTCGTCCTCGATCTCCTGGGCCTGGGACCGCTGGGTGACCCGGGAGAGCCTGTCCCAAAGGATGGGCGCGGCTTCCTTGCTGTTCACGCGACGCAGCAGCCGCGAGGCCCGCTGCGCGGTCGCGAAGTCCTCCGACTTGGCCAGGGCCGCCAGGTCGGCTGACTTGAGCGGAAGCTCCTTCTCGGCCTTCCTCAGGTCCAGCAGTCGCTCCGTCTCCGCGAGCCTGGTCTCCGGCGTGGTCCCTTCAGGCGCAGGGTAGTTCCGCGGCACCTTGCCGTGGATGGAAGCCGGGCGTACCGCGGGATCCATGGCCAGGACCGCGTCCAGGGCGGCGAGCACCTCGGGATTCTCCTGACGCTCGCGCGCCGCCTTCACGGCGGCGAACCAGGCCTTGGAGGCGTCGTCGGCCTTGGCATGGGCGCGCGAACGGTCGAAAATCTCCTGCTGGGCGGCCACCCGCGTGGCCGGATCGGCCAAGCGGCTGAAAGGAGGCTCATCCGGGCCGGGAGCCGCGGTGCAGCCGGCGGCGAGGAAGGTGAGCAGGAGGAGCAGCTGAGGGATGTTCATGTCAGGAAACTTGGGGGAGTTCGTCGCGGATGCGGCCGAGCGAGGACGCGTGCGCGCGGGCGAGGAGGATCGTGCCGCCGAGGGCGCCGATGAGGGCGCAGAGCATGTCGGCCTGCGTGTCCCAGACGAAGCCCTGCGTGCCGAGGAAGGCGTCCGAGGACTGCCCCAGGAGGACGGCGACGAGCCACTCGAAAAGTTCGTACAGGGCGCTGAAGGCCAGCGCGAAGCAGACCGCAACCGCCGAGGCCAGCGCGAGGGGACGCACGGATTCCGTCCTGAGCAGCCACTCCTTGGCGAAGACCGCGGGGGTGAATCCCTGCATCAGATGGCCGAGACGGTCATAAGGATTCCTCTCCTGGCCGAACCATTGGGCGACGACGCGTCCGGCGGGCACTTCCGCGTAGGTCCAATGGGCCCCGACGACGAGGACGAGGGCATGCAGGAACATCGCGCGTCCCAACAAACGCGAGGGCGGCGAGGCGACCGCCCAGGCCAGCGGGGCGATGAGGAACACCGGAAGGACCTCGAGGCACCAGGTGGGCACGTCCTTGCAGCCGAAGAAGCTCAGCGCCGCGACGACGAGGGCGGTCGCCGCGAGCGCGCGGAATTCCCGGCGGGCCGGAGCTGGCCTCAGATCGACCATGTGCCGCGGAACGCGGGGGTGTGCAGACGGTTGGCCTGATCGTCGCCCACGAAGCCGCCGCCGTCGGACTTGAAGGTGAGCTTGCGTCCGAGACGGACCGAGAGCGCGGCGAGATTGACCAAGGTGGAGCTGAAGAAGGCCTCCGAGACGCCGTAGCCGAAGGGACGCTTCTCGCGGGCGCAGAGGTCGAAGTCGTCCTCCTGGAACTCGGGGAGCGGATATTCGGCCGCCTTGCGGAGCAGTTCAGGCCGGTCGCAGCGCATGCCGGCGAAGAGCTTTCCGTTCGGGCCCTCGAGGAACGGGCTGTCCGGACGGCGCTCGGCGAGCTCCGATTCGAGGATGATGCGCGTGCCGTCCTTGTAGGTCAGCGTGACGGTCTTCCAGACGCCGCAGGCCACGGGATCCTGGGGCGGCGCGTCGCACTCGACGGTGACGGGGTGCTCACGGTCCTTGCCCAGGAAGTACTGCACCGGGTCGAGGAAGTGCTGCCCCATGTCGCCGAGTCCGCCCTGGTCGAAGTTCCAGTAGCCCCGGAAGGAGCCGTGGGCACGGTGCGGGTGATAGGGGATCAGCGGCGAAGGTCCGCAGTAGAGGTCCCAGTCGAGATGCGACGGCACCGGCTCGGGCTTCAGGTCGGGCCGGCCGGTCCAGAGGTTGACCTTCCACTGGATGCCGCCGACCGGAGCGAGGCGCACGGTGAGCGGGCCGCCGAGCACCCCGCTCGCGACGACGCGGCGGATCTCCCGGGCCGGTCCCACGCCGTAGTAGTTGGTGCGGTTGAGCCTGAACCAGGTGTTCACCCTGAAGGGCACGCCGGTCTGCTCCACGACGCGGCGGAGGGCCAGCCCCTCGCCGATCGTGCGCGTGAGGGGCTTCTCGCACCAGACGGCCTTGCCGCGGCGCGCGGCGGCCGCGGCGATCACGCCGTGCCAGTGAGGCGGCGTGCAGACGTGGACCACGTCGGCGTCGGGCAGCGCGATGACGTCACGGAAATCCTTGGCGATGACCGGCGTGCCGCCGCCGGCCTTGCTGACCTCGTCGTGCTTGGCCTGGGCGCGCTTGGAATCGACGTCGCAGACCGCGACGATCCGGTGCGCGCCGGTCATGCGCGGCGAGCTGTGCATCTTGGAGATGCCGCCGCAGCCCACGATGACGTGGTTGAGCGTCTCGCTCGGCGGGATGAACCCGCGGCCGAGCACGTGACGGGGCACGATGGTGAAGCCGGCGGCCAGGGCGGCCTGACGGATGAATGCACGACGGGGCGATCGCATGCGGAGGGGTTAGGTGATTTGGCGACACCGTTCAACAAACTTGGTTCCAGCGCCCCCTATTTGCGGACTTACGCTCGATAACCCGGCGGATACGGGGTTTCAGGCTGGAAAAGCGGTCAAACCGAGGCAGTGTCAGTTCCCTTTCACGCCCATGGAAGTCTACATCGACGGCAAGTTCCACCCGAAGGCCGAGGCCAAGGTGTCCGTGTTCGACCACGGCTACCTCTACGGCGACGGGATCTTCGAGGGAATCCGCCTCTACCAAGGGTGCGTCTTTCGGCTCGAGGAGCACCTCGAGCGCCTCGAGATGTCCGCCAAGGCCATCTGCCTCACCCTGCCCTGGAGCCGCAAGGAGATCTCCGACATCGTCTGCGAATCCTGCCGACGCAACGGCCTGACCGACGGCTACATCCGCCTCGTGATCTCCCGCGGCGTCGGCGACCTCGGCCTGTCGCCCAAGAACTGCGCCAAGCCCTCCGTGGTCTGCATCGCCGACACCATCAAGCTCTACCCCGAGGAGCTCTACGCCTCGGGCATGAAGATCATCACCGCCCCGACCCGGCGCATCAGCCCGGCCGCGCTGCCGCCGATGATCAAGTCGCTCAACTACCTGAACAACATCCTGGCCAAGATCGAGGCCCAGCAGCACGGCTATCACGAGTGCCTCATGCTCAACGACCAGGGCTACGTGGCCGAGTGCACCGGGGACAACGTCTTCCTCATCAGCAAGGGGCGCCTCATCACGCCCGCGCCCCACTCCGGCGCGCTCGTGGGCATCACCCGCCAGGTCGCGCTTGAGATCGCCGCGACGCTCAGGATCCCCGTGGTCGAGACCAACGTCACCCGCTACGACGTCTGGAACGCCGACGAGTGCTTCCTCACCGGCACCGCCGCCGAGGTCATCCCCGTCACCGAAGTGGACGCGCGTCAGATCGGAGACGGCAAGCCCGGTCCGCTCACCGCGGCCATCCGGGCCGAGTTCCGCAAGAAGGCCTCCCGCGAGGGCACGATGATCCGCTGAGCGGCCGCGACGTGGCATGAACGGGCCCAAGGACCAGCCGCAGGGAGGCGACGCCACCCTCCGGAGGCTCCTCGTCATCGCCTGGTCCTACCGGGCCGACTGCCTGGCGCTCCTCGCCCTCCAGCTGGCCGCGGTGCTGCTGACGGTGGCGGTCTTCGCGCTGGCGGGCGTGGCGGTGGACCACCTGCGGCACTGCGCCGACCCGACGGCTCCGGCCCCCGCCCTCCCCTTCTTCGTGCCGCACGGAGCGACGCCGGGGGCGGCCACGGCGTGGCTGGCCGGAGGCATCGTCGCCGCCGCTGCGACGCGCGCCGCGCTGTCGTTCGCGTTCGGGCTGGTGTCCGTGCGTTTCCTGCACGGACGGATCGTCGTGAACCTGCGCGCCCAGGTCTTCGCGAAGCTCCAGCAGCTCAGCTTCCGGTTCTTCGACTCGAACGCCAGCGGATCGATCATCAACCGCGTCACCTCGGACGCCCACTCCGTCCGGCTCTTCATCGAGGGCGTGGTGCTCCAGCTGGCCGTCATCGGCCTCACGCTGGCGGCCTGCTCCGCCTACATGCTGCGCACGGACTGGCGCCTGACGCTGGCCTGCCTCGCGACGCTGCCGGTCCAGGCCTGGTTCGCCGTCCGCTTCTCACGCAAGGTCAGGCCGGCCTACGAGGAGAACCGCGAGCTGATGGACCGCATGGTGCTGGGCTTCTCCGAGAACGTGCAGGGGGTGCAGGTGGTGAAGGGCTTCTCGATGGAGGACCGGGTGGCGGAACGGTTCGGACGCTGGACCGAGGACATCCGGCTGCAGAAGCGGAAGGTGTTCGGCGAGGTCGCGCTGTTCTGGCCGGTCATCGACGGCCTCAACCGCCTCTCCATGGCCATCCTGCTCTGCTTCGGCGGATGGCTCGTGATGCGCGGCGAGATCCCGCTCGGAGCGGGGCTGGTCGCCTTCGCGGGACTGCTGCAGCAGTTCGCCACGCAGGTCACCACCCTGGCGGCCGTGGTGGACAACGCGCAGGTCTCGCTGGCCGGGGCCAAGCGCATCTTCGAGATCCTCGACACCGACCCCGGCGTGTCCACGGCGCCCGGGGCCGCCTCACCGGGCCGTTTCCTCGGCCGCGTGGCCTTCGAGGACGTGACATTCGAATACCGGGAGAACGCGACGGCGCTGCGCGGCGTCAGCTTCACCGCCGAACCCGGCAGCCGCATCGCCGTGGCCGGAGCCACCGGCTCGGGCAAGACCGCGCTGCTCTCGCTCATCCCGCGGTTCTACGACCCGACGACCGGCCGGGTCACGCTCGACGGCCGCGACCTGCGCACGCTGCCCCTGGAGGAGCTGCGACGTCAGGTGGGCATGGTGTTCCAGGACAACTTCCTCTTCTCGAACACGGTGGCGGCGAACATCGCGTTCGGCCACCCCGACGCCGGACAGGACCGCATCGAGCGTGCAGCCCGCATCGCCGGCGCGCACGGCTTCATCAGCGCGCTGCCCGAAGGCTATGAGACCCATCTCGGCGAGGGCGGGGTGAACCTCTCGGGCGGACAGCGCCAGCGTCTCGCCATCGCCCGGGCGCTGCTGCTGGAGCCGACGGTGCTCCTGCTGGACGACCCGACGTCCGCCATCGACCCGGAGACCGAGCGGGAGATCCTCGAGGCGATGGAGTCGGCCATGGTCGGTCGTACGACCTTCATCGTGGCCCACCGCCTGAGCACCCTCCGGCGCGCCGACCTCATCCTCGTGCTTGAACGCGGCCGGCTGGTCCAGGCCGGCACGCACGAGCAGCTGATGGCTCAGGACGGGCATTACCGGCGTTCGATCCTCGTCCAGTCGGAAGGAGCGGCGGCATGAGGCGCGACCTCGAGATCGCGGTGCGGCGGGTCCGGCCCGACGAGGAGGAGCCGGACCGGATGCCGCTGCGCTGGTCGACCGTCACCCGGCTGCTCGCCTTCACCGCGCCGCATGCCGCGCAGCGCAACGCCCTGCTCCTGCTGTGCGCCTTCCGCGCCGCCGCCCTCCCCTGCCTCGCCTGGGGGGTGGGCGCCATCATCCGGGGTCCGCTCGCGGCGGGCGACCTGACGGGCACCCTGGCCTGGTCGGCGGCCTTCATCACGGCGGTCATCGTCGCGGACGTCGGCCTCTACTGGCGCATCCGGCTCGCCCATCAGATCGGCGAGTCGGTGCTGCGGGACCTGAGGGACCGGCTGATGCGGCACCTGCTGACCCAGCCGCTGTCCTTCTTCCACACCCGCCGGCACGGCAGCCTGATCAGCCGCATGATCTCCGACATCGAGGCGATGCGCAACGGGATCCAGAACAACTTCTTCATCACGGTCGTCTCAGCGGGCCAGATGCTATGCGCGGCGGCGCTCATGCTGATGGCGGACCCCCGCCTGTTCCTGGTGCTGCTCGCCATCGTGCCCTGCCTGCTGGGCGTGCACGCCTTCTTCCGCGGGCGGATCCTGCACGCCTCGCGGGTCCAGCAGGAGAGCTTCTCGCGCGTGACCTCCGCCCTGGCCGAGACGGTGCAGGGCATCCGCGTCACGCAGGGGTTCGCCCGCGAGGAGACGAACGCCGGCATCTTCACCCGGCTGGTGCGCACGCTCGCCGGCAACGTCGTCGCGACGGCCAGCCTCAGCGCGCTCTACCTCCCGCTGCTCGAATTCAACGCCCACGCTTTCCTGGCCGCGCTCGTCGGCGTGGGCGGGTACGCCATCCTGACGGGCGGAGGCACGCAGCTCTTCGACCTGGTGACGTTCTTCTTCCTGGCCGACCTGTTCTTCGCGCCGATCACCATCATCGGGACCCAGCTGTCCGAGGCGACGCTCGCCATGGCGGGAGCCGAGCGCTACTTCCGCACGCTCGACACGCCCCCGGCGTGGGAGGACGCGCCCGGAGCCCGGCCCTGCCCCCGTCTCCGGGGCGAGGTGGAGTTCAGGGACGTCACTTTCTCCTACCAGCCGGGACGGCCGGTGCTGCACGGGCTTTCGTTCCGGGCCGAACCGGGACAGGTCGTCGCGCTGGTCGGCCACACGGGATCAGGCAAGTCCACGGTCATCGGACTGCTGGCCAAGTTCCAGCTGCCCGACTCGGGCGTGGTGCTGGTCGACGGACTGGACCTGACGGAGGTCACCCAACGCTCCCTGCGCACCCAGACAGGATTCGTCTTCCAGCAGAACTTCCTCTTCGCCGGAACGGTCGCGGAGAACGTCCGCTCGGTCCGCCCCGAGGCCACAGACGAGGACGTGCGGCAGGCGTTCCGAGACCTGGACTGCCTCGACCTCATCGAGTCGCTGCCGGACGGCATCCACACGCAGGTGTCGGAAAAGGGCCGCGGACTCTCGCTGGGCCAGCAGCAGTTGGTGGCGTTCGCCCGAGCGCTGGCCGCCGACCCCCGCATCCTGGTGCTGGACGAGGCCACCAGCGCGGTCGACACGATCACGGAATCAAGGCTCCAGGTGGCGCTGGCGCGTCTGATGCGCGGCCGGACCTGCTTCGTCGTGGCCCACCGCCTCAGCACGATCCGCAAGGCCGACCAGGTGCTGGTGCTGGCAGACGGGAGGCTGGCGGAACGCGGCACGCACGCAGAACTGCTAGCGCTGGACGGGCACTACGCCCGCCTGCACCGCGACTTCCTCAGCTCGACACACTGAACCGCTAGCGACCTACGTCGAACTTGGGACGGGGCCGTCCCTCCCCGGGGGCTTCCTCGACGGGCGTGGGAAAGGCGGAGGGCAGAGGTCCGGTGCCCAGTGTGACGTACATGTCTCCGACCGGGGAGATCCTGACCACGTCGAAGGAGAGCCCGCCGGGACCCTGGGCCACGTCAAGTCGGACGGACTGACGTGAGGATGACACCGGATGCGTCCTCAGCGCGCCATCGGGACCCAGGTGCACGACGGTGCGGCCTGCGGGGTCAGAACCGCCGGGTATCTGCCACGTCAGGGCGCCGGGCGGAAGCGCGGGCACGAGGAGGATGAGACGCCGCACAGGACCGCCGGGATTGCCGGGATAGGTCAGACGTTTCCGCCAGAGGGGCCAGTATCGTCGGCCGAGGTCATCCTGCACGACCGCGCCGCCGGGACCCTCCGTCACCAAGTACAGCTCCTTCAGCAAGGAAGTCTCGTCCGGGGAAAGCACCACGGCGGTGGCGCCGGCCAACGGAGCCGGCGCCTCGGCGGCCGGGACATCCGCGGAAGCCAGGAGGAGGACCTCGACGGGACCGGCCACCTGATGGTCGATGGCGGCGATGACGCCGTAGGGAATGGCGGACATGGCTGCGGACAGCGTCAGGCCGGCTCCGACGGCCAGGCCCGTCCCCCGCGACAGCAATGCGGTGAAAAGAGCCGCGCCGGCGAAAGCGGCGGCATGCACCGCGATGTCAGTCCCCAGCATCCACGAGGCCGCCGCAAGGTCGTCCGGCGTACCGAACCAGCGCACCTTGAGAAACATCAGCGAAGCCCAGACTGATCCGACCGCGGCGCCGAAGACGGGGGCGAACCGTGCGCCGATGCGGACATAGACCGGCCGCAGGGCGGCGGCGGGGATGGCCGCGACCAGACCCCCGAAGAAAGCGTCCTTGACCGAGGCCACGCCCGTCAGCGCGGCCGCGACGAGGAGCAGGGCCCAGGTGAACCAGTAAGTGAAGCCGAACCCCTTCATTCGCCGACCACCGTTCCGGGGGCCACGACGGCGCCCTTCTTGACGACGATCACGCCGTCGCGGACGAAGAGGGCCTCATTCTCCCATTTCTCCGGAAGGCCGGTGGGCGCGAGCCGGCAGTTGGCGCCGATGCGCGCGTTCTTGTCGATGATGGCGTTGCGGATGAGGCAGCCGGGGCCGACGCCGAGGTCCGGGCGGCCCAGGCCGTGATTGCGCGCCAAGTCGTTGGGACGCTCGAAAAAGTCGGCGCCCATCATGACCACGTTTTCCAGGCGGGAACCGGCGCGTACCACGGAGCGCACGCCGATGACGCAGCGGCTGAGTTCGGAGTCATCGACGATGGCGCCGTCAGCCATGAGCACGCGGGCGGAACGGGCCCCGTTGAGCTTGGCGGGCGGAAGGAACCGCGGATGGGTGTAGACAGGGTTGTGACCGTCGAAGAAGTCGAAGGGCGGCACCGGATCGGTGAGCGAAAGGTTGCACTCCCAGAAGGAGCCGACCGTGCCGATGTCCTCCCAGTAGCCGTCGAACACGTAGGCCATCATCCGCTTGGTGGAAAGCAGCCCCGGGATGACCTCCTTGCCAAAGTCCGTCTGCGCGGGGTCGGCGAGGGCCTCGCGCATGACGCGGCCGGAGAACATGTAGATGCCCATCGAAGCCAGGCAGTATCCGCGGTCGGACTGGTCGGAGAGACGCGCCCGTGCCGGACCGGTGAGGATGAGCGACGAGATGACGGCGGGGTCCTTGGGCTTCTCCGCAAACTCGACGATGCGGAGCTCCGGGTTGACGCGCATCACCCCGAGGGCGGAGACCTGGTCGGAAGGCAGCGCCTTGGCGGCGATGGTGACGTCGGCCGCGGATTCGACGTGCTGTCTCGCGAGCTCCTCGAAATCGAGACGGTACAGCTGGTCGCCGGAGAGGATGAGCACCAGGTCGTCATCCTTCAGGTCGTAGTGATGCAGATTCTGACGCACCGCGTCGGCGGTCCCCTGATACCAGGACTCCTTGTCGCCCGTCTGTTCGGCCGCGAGGATGTCGACGAAGCCCCGGCCGAAGCCGTCGAACTTGTAGGTCTGCTGGATGTGCTTGTGAAGCGAGGCGGTGTTGAACTGCGTCAGGACGAAGATCTGGTTGAAGCCCGAGTTGAGGCAGTTGCTGATCGGGATGTCGACCAGGCGGTAGTTGCCGGCCAGCGGGACGGCAGGCTTGCAACGGTCCTTGGTCAAGGGATAGAGGCGGGAACCGCGTCCGCCCCCCATGATGATGCTGATGACTCGGGGCAGTGAAGGCATGTCGGAGCCATCATCCCGCGCCCTCCGGACCCCACAAGCGGAAAAGCCGATGCGGCTTGAAGGCCGCCCACGGACGGCTTCCATCCGCCTTCAGAATGGCGTTCGCCTTCCACATCCTCGGCACGAGCAGCTCCGGCAACTGCTCGGTGATCGAGGCGGGCGGCGCCAGGGTGATGCTGGACGCCGGCTTCCAGGGCCCCCGCCTCGAAGCGTCGCTCCAATCGCTCGGTCTCGCCGCGGCCGCCATCGACGCAGTGCTCATCACGCACGAGCACACGGACCACTGCGTGGGACTGGCCGCCCTTCTGCGGAGGCACCCCGCCCTCAAGGTATTCGCCAATCGGGAGACGGCGCGCCGCATCCAGTCCACGCTCAAGGTGCGGCCGGACTGGCAGCTCTTCGAGACGGGCGCCTCGTTCGACTACCGCGGCCTCACGATCACGTCCATCCCGATACCGCACGACGCCGCGGACCCCGTGGGCTTCGCGGTGGACTGCCCGGCGGAGGACGGAGCCGCGGCGCGCCGAGTCACCTGGCTCACGGACCTCGGACACGTCACCGACGTCGTTCGTCACCATGCGGCGCTGGCGGACGTGCTCGTGCTGGAATCCAACTACGATGACGAGATGCTGGACCTTTCGAAGCGGCCGCCGCACCTCAAGCAGCGCATCCGCGGGCGCCACGGTCACCTCTCCAACCACGCGGCGCGCGACCTGCTCACGGGACTGAGGGAGTGGCGGGCGACGGAGCTCTGCCTCGGTCACCTGAGCAAGGAGTGCAACCGCACGGTCCTCGTCGAGGAGGCGATGCGCGAGGTGCGCGAATCGCGCGGCGACCTGAGGGTGAGCGTCTTCGACCCCCTGGAGGACCGCCCGCTCACCATCAGCTGACGCTCAGGCCCCCTTGGCCTTGCGGGGCACCGGCACCTCCTCCTCGGCGGAAGGAGGAGGGGCGGGCGTCGGCGAGGCCGACTTGACCGGCGCGGCGGAAGCCACGTCGGACGCGAGGCGCTTGACCGAGGCGGCGCAGGCGACCGAGGCGGGGTTGAGGTCCTGCGCGGAGAGCCAGGCGGAAAGTGCCGCCGCCTGGGCACCCTCCTTCTCGAGTTTCTCAGCAAGACCGATCAGACGTGCGTAGTCGGCGACCAGCGGCGCGATGTCCGAGCGCGTCTTGGCCAGCACCAGGTCGTCGCCTTCGGTGCGGGAGACCTCGATGATGACGTCCCAGGCGAGGTAGGGATTTCCCTGCGAGGCCAGCACGGCGGCCTTCTGGATGTTGGCGTCAAGCTCCCCGACCCGGTTCACGATCTGGCGCAGCTTGTCCGAACGCTCCTTGTCCTGGGCGAGCGCCAGGGCGAACTCCAGCTTCTTGTTGTAGAGGTCGCGCCAACGGGCCTCGGCGACCATGCGGTCGAACTCGGGCACCATCATGGCGAGCTTGTCCTGCCGGCTGACGACCTGGTCGGCGAAGGCCTTCACCGCGGGGTTCTGCGGCCAGATCTTGGTCGCGCGCTCGAGGGCGGCCTCGACCTTGGCGGTGTCGCCGGAGAGGGCGGCCTGCTTGGCGGCCAGGATCGACATGTTGGAGGCGTTGATGGCGTTGTTGACCTTGGAGAGGACGGCCTGACCGGGGAAGTCCCTGGCACGCCCCTTGACCTTGTTCACGTAGCCCTCGACGTTGGCCAGGTCACGCTCGTCCCCGAGACGCTGAAGCTCACGCAGGTCCCGCCAGAGCTCGAGCATCTCGCGCTTGCGCTGCTGAGGGTAGGTCGTGACCGGGGGCTCGAACTCGCCGAGGAAGTAGGTCTCCTGGAGACGCTCGAAGGCGGCGTAGTATTCGCCGGCCTTGGTGTGCTCCTCCACCGTCTGCATGCCCACGGCGACGTCGTTGATGGCCTCACGGGCCAGGGTGTCGAGCGACTCCAGCGTGGGGACGAAGTCGGAGACGGGGAAGAACTCCTTCACCTCCTTGGCGCCGACCCTGATGCTCTGGTTGCCGCTCTTGAAGAGCACGCGGTAGAAGGCCGAGGAGATGAGGCAGTGACGGTAGCGCCGGGCCAGCATGAACCCGACCATCTGGGACTGGAACTCCAGCTGGGCCTTGAGACCGAGGGCGACCATCTCGGCGTCCCTCGCCAGGATCTGGGCCTGCGTACGGGCCTCGTCCTTGGTGCGGAACTGGAGTTCCGTGGTGCCGCTCACGGTCTTGCCGAGGTTGACCGCCTTGCCGTCGTTCGTGGTGGCTCCGGACCGCTCGTCGTTGGCCATCTCGAGCTTCTCGGCCCGGTTGATGACCACGCCCTCCTGGACCTTGCGAATGACCTCCAGCTGGTTCTTGCTCACCTCAAGCCCGCGGAAGTCATACTTCATCTGCCAGACCTTGCGCACCTGGGCCGCGATGGTGAGGCAATTGTTGGCGTCGACCTCGAACTCGGCCGCCTGGAAGAGCAGGTTGAAGGCCTCCTGCTGGTTGGCGATGTTGTTGGCGTCGTTGATCACGCCCGGAGACAGGAGCTTCTGGATGCGCTTGAGGATCTCGTCATAGCGCGCCGCGTCGCCGCCCAGGGCCGGCGCGGCGAGGTAGCGTTCGAAGCGGGCGCGCATGGCGCGGGAGTTGCCCAGCGCGAAGGTCTTCCCCTTCCACTGCATGGATCCGTTCTCCATGTCGACCGAGTCGCTGTTGACGTCGAAGAGCCGGTCGGCGCCGCCCTCGACGGTGGAGCTCTTGTAATCGCCTCCGCCGGGGCCAGTGACCGCAGCCCCGGGAGGAGGGGCCTGGGCGAAGCCCAGGGCGAAGGAGGCGCACCAACCGAAGGCAAGGAGCAGGGTTCGCATGGGATTCAGAAACGTTCGAGCCCCTCGACGACGAGGAGATCCTGGCTTACGCGGACGCGGCAGCGGAAACGCTGGCCGACCTCGAAGGAGTCGCCGGAGCCGGCAGGGACGAAGATGGGGATGCGTCCGCCGCCGCGGGAGTCGTCGGTGGGCTTCACGGCCAGCACCCTGCCCTTGCCCTCGACGTAAGCCAGCTGCTGCTCAATCTTGCAGTCCAGACGGTAGGCGTTGCCCTGGAGGGTGGCCCAGTCCTTCCGGTAGGCCTCGGGTGAAAAAGGCGACAGGTCGCCGAACTGACCGCCGCCAGCCAGCCTGGGCAGCACGATGGCGAGCAGGACGACGATGACCAGGACAGGGATGCCCAACGCGAAGAAGAGAGGGTTGATTTTGGACATGCGATAGGACCCGCACCGAACATGCTAGCGGGATTCCGCCTCAGTTCCAGCGCTTTTGCTGACAACCGACCACCACGAGGCACACCCCCGCCAGTCCTTGGGCCAGCAGCACCATGAGACCCAGGGCCGTGTCGGCTACGTAGGCGTTCTGGTTGGGCAGACTGGCGGTGTACGCGTCCCAGAGCGGATGCCCCCCCATGGCCTTCATGTAGCCGGACCAGCCCCAGTAGGCGTTGATGAAAGGCCTGCAGAGCCAAGTGAGGGCTTCGGGCAGGGCCAGCACGACCCCGGACAGCGGCAACTGGAAGCCGACCAGGTAGATGGAGAGCAGCGACGACTTCTCGGGCGAAGCCAGCATGGCCGAGAAGCCGAGGCATACCACGGACATCGAGACGCAGCTCGCGGCAAGCACGGCGCCCTGCTCGAACCACGGTCCGGGAAATCGGCAGATGAGCTTCACGAAGAGGCACATCCAGAGCCCCTGCATCAGCGCGACCAACGAGACGAAGGTCACCTTGGAAAATGCGTACGCCCACGGCCTGAGACCGGTCATGCGCTCCTTCTCATAGAGCACGCGCTCGGCGGAGATCTCGCGGCCGCCGTTGTTCGCCCCCATCAGGGTGAGGAGGATCACCTGGAACATCACCAGCCCGGCGGCGAGTCCGGCCACCTGCGCATTGGAGACCTGCACGGCCACGGCCTGCTGGATGGCCTCCATCGAGGCCGTGTTGCGGTCCATCGGGATCTTCCTCACCTCCCACGCTCCGTCCAGGTTGAAGATGATGACCAGCAGCGGAAATCCGAAGGTGATGGCCAAAGTCAGTCCGAGGTAGCCGGTGTCCCTGAAGAAGAGCCGGAGCCGGCGGGCCAGGAGCGTGACGAACTGGGACGTGCCGCCGGGCACTTCGGGCTCGGGAAGTTCCGGAGCCTCCCGGGAGCCGCCGGCCGACGAAACCGCGGCGTCGTAGGCGTCGGGATTCGCCGACTGATGCGCCGCCCAGCGCTCGCGCCAATGGTCGAGCGTGCCGGCGTTCAGCACTTCATACAGACGCAGGCCGTCGGGGATTCCGAAGTAGCCGAGCAGGTCGGAAGGAGAACCTTGGAAGACCACGTCTCCCTGGTAGACCACGGTGACCCAGTCGAACTGCGAGAGTTTGCCGAGGTTATGGATGATGCAGACGAAACTCTTGCCACCGTCATCGGAGAGCTGGCGGAGCAACGCCAGGATCTGGTCCTCCGACTGCGGATCGAGACCGGACGTTACCTCGTCGCAGACCATGCAGGGCGGATCGAGCGTCAGCTCGATGCCAAGCGAGAGCCGCCGCAACTGCCCGCCCGAAAGGGAGGAGACGCGCTTGTCCCGATGGGGCGCCAGGCCGGTGACCTTGAGCACCGACTCCAGGCGGCGCTTGCGCTCCGCGGCCGAAGGCACGGCGAGGCGCAGGGCGTAGTCCAAGGACTCGTTGACGGTCAGCTGCGCCTGCGCGGCCGTGAACTGCGGAGCGAAGCCGACCTTGCCCACCAGGTCCTCGGTGCAGGTGATGGGACGTCCGGCGAGGCTGGCCTCCCCCTCCGAAGGCAGGATGCCCAGAATGGCCTTCATCAGGGTCGTTTTCCCGCACCCCGAGGGGCCGATCACGGCATTGAGCCCCTTGGGAAGGAACTTGGCCGTCGCGCCGTCCAAGATCACCGGGCCGTCGGCGCCCGCCCTCACGGTTAGGTTGGCGCAGCTCAGCATCGAGGAGGAATCTTGCCTACCCCCCGCCCTGCGTAAAGAATTAACGCCATGAACAAGACCGCCTTCCTCGCCGCCTGCGCCATGCTTCTGGGACTCACGCCCGAGGCCCGCGCCTTCAAGATGCACACGAAGAGGATCCCCAACCAGGCGATCTTCGGCATCCAGGTGGAGGGCACCGACCTGAGCTTCTACGGTCAGGCCGACTCGATCCTTTCCGTGTCCTTCCAGGAGTACACCACGGGGCCGCTCATCGTCGCGGAAGTCGTCATCGACCTGCGAGGCTCGAACCAGCAGCTGCGTCTCTACGCCTCGCGCCCGCCCGGCACCGCGGACGTCGCCGACCGGGCGAACCGCGCCAGCGCGGCGAACTCCGTCAACCGCGGACTCGATCCGGCCGCGGCCACGAGGCTGGCCATCCCCGGCCCGCTCTCAGCCATCGAGTCCAAGGTGAACAACGTGGCCACGGAGACGACCGCGGGCGTCGTGGTGAAGACCTACCCCAACACGACCCACGCCAAGACCGTCGAAATGGTCGTGAGCTCCAAGGCGGAGCTGATGAAGTTCTACTCCAAGCTCACCTGCCTCTACACGGGCATTCCGGTCTCCGTCTCGGCCGACGGCACGACCGCCGAAGGCGCCAACGAGGCCAACGCCGCGGCCACCGCCGCCGGCCAGTCGGGAGCCCTGATCCGGATCACCCGCGTGGGCGGGGTCCTTTTCTCGCTCGAGTGAGGGCGGGCCGCCCCGGGCTCCCGGGAAGGGCCTGACCGGGCAAGTCCTGCTTGACCGAGCCAAGCCGGACGGCTTGGCTGACCCTTCCCTACTCCCATGCCCAGCCTGCCCGTCAACCGGATCAAGAAGAAGAACATCATGAGCTACAACGGCGAGCTCTGCATCGTGCTCGAGTGCCTGGTCCGCACCCCCCCGAACAACGCCTCCTACTGCCAGATGGAGCTGCGCTCGATCAAGACCGGGTCCAAGATCCCCGTCCGCTGCGGCATCAACGTCAGCTTCGAGGTCTTCGACAATTCCATCAAGCAGCTCGAGCTCTCCTACCAGGCGGACGGCAACTACGTCTTCACCGACCCCAACACGTTCGAGGAGTTCTACGTGTCCGAGACCTCGCTGGAAGAGTCCAAGGACTTCCTCATCCCCGGCACGTCCTACCAGGTCCTCTTCGTCGAAGAACGCCCCGTGACCGTCGACCTCCCTCCTTCCGTGACCGTCAAGGTCCTCGAGGCCCCTCCCGCCGTGAAGGGAGACACCGCCGGCAACGTCCAGAAGACGGTCACCTGCGAGAACGGCCTTTCCGTGAACGTCCCCCTCTTCATCAAGGAGGGCGAGATGATCAAGGTCAGCACCGAGAACAAGGAATACCTCGGCCGCGCCTGAGGGCGGGGACGATTTTCCGCAGCACGGACCCCGGCCCCGCCGGGGTCCTTCGTTTGGCGCGGCGCACGGCGCGTAGACCCGCAGGGATTCGAACCCCGACAAGGAGAACCAAAATCTCCTGTGCTACCGTTACACCACGGGTCTGCGCAGGGCGTATGAACACGCTCCGCCGCCGCCTAGTCAAGCGAGACCAAGGCGTGGTTGACTCCCCCGCCGCCGCCGTCTCTTTTGCCACCATGCCCGCCGCCGCAAAGAAGCCGAAGTATCCGCGCATCGTGCTCAAGATCAGCGGCGAGGCCCTCCGCAATGACGCGACCGGAGAGCCCATCGACTCCCAGGTGCTCGACCGGCTGGCCGACGAGCTCCGCTCCTTGCAGAAGATCGGCGCCCAGGTCGCGGTGGTCGTGGGCGGAGGCAACATCTTCCGCGGACTCGCGGGCGCCCGCACCAACGGCACCGACCGCACCACGGGAGACAACATGGGCATGCTCGCGACCGTCATCAACGGCCTCGCCCTGATGGACCGACTCGAGAAGGCGGGACTGGAGGTCCGCGTGATGACCGCCATCCCGATGGACCGCATCGCCGAACCCTTCATCCAGCGTCGCGCCACGCGCCACCTCGAGCGCGGACGCATCGTCATCTTCGTCGCCGGCACGGGCAACCCCTACTGCACCACCGACTACGCCGCCGCGCTGCGCGCCAATGAGATCGGCGCCGACGCCATCCTCAAGGCCACCAAGGTCGACGGGGTCTACGACAAGGACCCGATGAAGCACCGTGACGCCCGACGTTTCGACCGGGTCTCCCACGAGGAGGCGCTGCGCAAGCGGCTCGGCGTCATGGACGCCGAGGCGTTCTCACTCTGCGAAGCCAACCATCTTCCGATCATCGTCCTCTCGATGGCCGAGAAGGGCGCCGTCCTGAAGGCCGTGCTCGGCCAGAAGGTCGGCACGCTGGTCGGCTGAACGACCCATTCAAACCACCCAAGCCCCATGGACATCAAGAAGACCATCAACGACGGCGCCAACGGCATGAAGAAGGCCGTCGACCACACGCTGCACGAGTTCGGCACGCTGCACACCGGCAAGGCCTCGCCCACCATGGTCGAGAACATCCAGGTGCACGTGGAGGCCTACGGCATGACCCAGCGGCTCAAGGACATGGCCGCGATCACCACGCCCGACGCCCGCTCGATCGTGATCACGCCCTTCGACAAGGGGGTGATGGACGACATCCGCAAGGCGATCCAGGCCGCGAACCTCGGCATCAATCCCGTCCCGCAGGGCGGCTTCCTGCGCTGCCCCATCCCCGAACTCTCCGGCGAGCGCCGGCTTGAGCTCACCAAGGTGGCCACACGCATGGCCGAAGAAGGCAAGGTGCGCGTCCGCAACGCCCGCCGCGACTGCCTCGAGGCCATCAAGAAGGGCCACAAGGACAAGCTGGTGACCGACGACGACCTGAAGCGGGCCGAGAAGGAGGTGCAGACGCACACCGACCGGCACGTCGCCGACATCGAGAAGCACCTCGACGCCAAGATTTCGGAGCTCAAGGGCTGACCATGAACATCCACGAATACCAGGCGAAGGCCCTGTTCGAGAAGTTCGGAGTGGCCGTGCCCAAGGGGGTCGCCGTGCAAAAGGCATCCGACTTCGAATCGGCCGTCGGCCAGCTGGACGCCAAGGGCGGGCTGATGGTGAAGTCCCAGATCCACGCGGGCGGACGCGGCAAGGGGATCTTCACCGACGGCTTCAAGGGCGGGGTCAAGTTCGCCCCGACCCGTGAGAAGGCGCTGGAGCACGCGAAGGCCATGCTGGGCAACACGCTCGTCACGGCCCAGACGGGTCCCGAGGGCCGCAAGGTCCAGACGATCTACTTCACGGAGGCCGCCAACCTCGGCAAGCGCCCCGACGGCCGCGACGACGAGTACTACCTCGCCATCCTCCTCGACCGCGCGACCTCCT
>CAZRPB010000028.1:0-6088 GCA_964601955.1 uncultured Klebsiella sp.
CCTCGCTGGCCGGCGCGGGCTCGACCCGCTTCGGCAGCGACGCCGACGTCACGGGCGGCATCTCCGCCGGCACGGTGACGGTGGTCGGCGCCCTGGGCGCACCCGTCAGCGGAGGCACCGTCAGCGCAGCCTCGCTCACGGGCAATGTCTCGGGCGGCGCGGTGACCCTGTCAGGCCTGCTCACCGGCGACGTGCTCGATGGGGCCGGGGCGGTTTCCGTCGGCTCCATGACCGGCTCGGTCGGCAGCTCGGTGACGGTCTCCGGTCTGCTCAACGGGGCGATCACTGCCGGTACGAACAGCCTGGGCTCGCTCACCTCGTCTTCCGTCACCGGAGGCACCAGCACAATCACGGGCGCCGCCTCCGTGACGACGTTCAACGGCGGCACGCTGACCGTGGGCGGCGTCGCCACGGTCACGACCCTCACCGCCGGCACGCTCAACGCCAACGGCGCCACGGCCGCGGTGACCACCCTCAACGGCGGTGACATCGCCCTTGGCTCCTCGACGGCCCTCTCGGTCTCGGCGGGTACGCACGGAGGCGTCATCTCCGGCGCCACTGGCACGCTCACCAAGTCCGGATCCGAGACCCTGACCCTTTCCGGCGCGAACACCTTCGGCGGGGCCATCACGATTTCGGCCGGCAAGCTGCAGATCGGCTCGGGCTCTACGACGGGCTCGGTCGGAGCGGGCGCCATCGCCAACTCGGGCACGCTGGAGATCAGCCGCTCCGACGCGCTGACGTTCGCCAACGTGATCTCTGGCTCGGGCGCCTTCATCAAGTCCGGCGCTGGCAACCTGACGCTCTCCGGCGCCAACGACTTCACCGGCGCGACCACGGTCTCGGCGGGCACGCTGACGGTCGATTCCGGCGCCCTCGCCGGCACCTCCGGCGTGACGGTCAACGGCGCCGTCCTCTCCGCCGTCAACCTCAACGCCACGGCGGGACTGACGCTCGACGCGACCGGCTCGGCGACCTTCTCCGGCACGGGCATCACGCTGGGTGCCGTCTCCAACGCGAACACGACCGATGACGCGCTGCTCTTCAGCGGCGGTTCCGGCACCGTGACCCTCACGAGCCTGGCCGGCTCGGGCAAGACCCGCTTCGCCAGCAACGCCAGCATCGGCACGCTCTCCGCCGGCACGGTCACCGTCGACGGCGGAGCGCTGACCGTCACCAACCTCAACGGCGGCTCGCTCAGCCTCGGTTCGGCCGACCTGACCGCCTCCGCCGGCTCGTTCGGCGGCAGCATCGCGGGCTCCGGCGCCCTCACCAAGACCGGCGCCGGCACGCTCACGCTCTCCGCCGCCAGCACCTATTCCGGAGCGACCACGGTCTCGGCCGGCGTGCTGGCCGTCAGCCACGCCTCCGGCCTCGGTGGCTCTGCAGGAGCGACGTCGGTCACCTCCGGCGCCGAGCTCCGGCTCCTGGGCGGCATCACGGTCGCCTCGGAGGCCGTCACGCTCAACGGATCGGGCGTCTCTTCCGCAGGCGCCCTGCGCAACTTCTCCGGTGACAACGTCCTGGCCGGCGCGGTGACCCTCGCCTCCGCTTCCCGCATCAACTCCGACGCTGGCACGCTGACCCTGAGCGGCGGCATCACCGGATCCGACCTCGGCATCACCTTCGGCGGCGCCGGCAACGTCACCGTCGACACCACCGGTCTCACGCTCGGCACCGGCACGCTGACCAAGGACGGCGCGGGCACGCTGCTGCTCTCCGTCGCCAACACTTACTCCGGTGCGACGACGATCTCGGGCGGCACGCTGAAGGTCGGCATTGCCGGCGCCCTCGGCACGAGTGCCGTCTCGGTCGGGGCCGGAGGCACGTTGGACCTCAACGGCGTCACCATCTCCAACGCCATCACCCTGGCCACGGGCGCGACCCTCACTGGCGGCTCGCTGCCGACCACCAGCGTCCCGACCACCGGCGTGCTCGACGTGGTGCTCACCGGAAACCAGCCACTCGAGAAGACCGACTCCGGCACGCTCGTCCTCACGGGCTCCAACACCTTCACCGCCCCCACCAATGTCTCCGCCGGCACCATCGCCGTGAGCGACCTGGGCAACGGCACCACCGCCAGCCCGCTGGGCATCACCGATCTCGCGGACCCCTCCAAGCTCGTCCTCGCGGGCGCATCTGGCGTCATCCCCGTGCTTGAGTTCACGGGCAGCGGCGGCGCCAGCACCGCCCGTTCCTTCACCGTCGGCGGCGATGGCGCAGGCATCGCAGCCGGGTCGGGAGCCGGAGCGCTCGTCTTCACCAGCGACGCCAAGATCAACCTCACCAACGCGAACGCGGAATTCAAGCTGGTCGCCAACAACGCCGCCGAAAACCGCTTCGAGGCCGTCCTCGCCTCCGGCAGCCCCGGCCTCAAGAACGTCACCATCGACGGCACGGGCCAGTGGGTCATCGCCGGCCCCGCCAACCGCTTCGCGGGAGATTTCCGTCTGGATGTCGCCGGAGGCACCCTGAAGTTCGAGTCGGGGGCCCTGGGCGCCGGCAACGACTTCTCCACCTCCACCATCGAGGTGTCCAACGGTGCCACGCTGGCCTGGGCGAGCGGCAACACCGATGACATCGCCTCGCGCATCTCCGTCCCGGCGGGCGCCACGGCCAAGCTGCAGCTGGAGGGATCCACCCCCGTCGTCTTCAACGCCGCTCCGTCCATGGGTGCCGGCGCGAGCCTTGAGAAGGTCGGCAATGGCACCTTGACCCTCGCGGCCGCCCTGGAAGCCCCCTCGCTGACCGTGTCCCTCAGCAGCGGCCGCTTGGTGGTCAACGGCGAGATCGGCCAGGTGACCGTCGGTTCTGGCTCGGTGCTTGGCGGAAGCGGTACCGTGGCCACCGTGGCGGTCGGTTCCGGAGGCACCCTCGCTCCGGGCAATTCCCCGGGGCTTCTCACCACCACGACCCTTACGCTCGGGTCCGGGTCCAACTACGATTTCGAAGTGCGGGACGCCATGGACATCGCCGGCACCGGTTACGACTCCTTCGACGCCGTCAATCTCGACCTCAGCGGCGCCGGCACCGGATTGAACCAGAAGATCACGATCAAGGTGATCTCCATGACGACTTCCGTCGCCGGCACGATCCCCGCGAACTTCAGCTCCGAGACCATCCGTTCGTTCACCTTCGGAACCTATTCGGGAGACATCATCCTCCCGAGCGGCATCACGAACATCAACGACATCTTCGAGATCGACGTCAGCCAGTTCCTCTACTCCGAAGGCACCGCCTCCAACGCGGCCCTCTGGTCCCTCAGCTACGACACCGCCAGCAACGGAACCCTGACCCTGACCGCCGTGCCCGAGCCCTCGACCTACGGCTTCGCCATGGGCGCCCTGGCCCTGGCCGCTGCGGCCGTCCGCCGCCGCCGCAAGCAGGCCGGCAAGGTCTGAGCAATTCTCCCTTTCCTGACCGGGAGGAAAGGGTAGGGTGTTTTCCATGACCCCGCCCTTGCACCCCGTCCCCGGGTCGGCCCGGTTCGACCGTCGCGCCTTCGTGACGTCCGGCGCGGCCTGGCTGTCCGTCGCCGCCCTCTCGACGCAACGCGCCTTCGGCCGCCCGCTGCTCGGAGCGAAGTTCGACGCCTACCCGTTCTCGCTGGGCGTGGCCTCGGGAGATCCTGCGCCGGACGGCTTCGTGATCTGGACGCGTCTCGCGCCCCGGCCCTTCCAGCCCGACGGCGGGATGCCGCCCGAGCCGGTCGAGGTGTCGTGGCAGGTGGCCGAGGACGAGAAGTTCGAAAAAGTCCTCCGCAAGGGCGTCCATGTGGCGACGCCGGAATGGGGCCACGCGGTGCACGTCGAGGTCGAGGGGCTAGCGCCCGACCGCTGGTATTTCTACCGCTTCACGGTCGGCGGCGAATCCAGCCCGACCGGCCGCTCGCGCACCTTCCCGAAGCGCGAGGCGGACGTCTCGCGTCTGCGCTTCTCCGTGGCCTCCTGCCAGCACTTCGAGCAGGGGCTCTTCACCGCCTACGTCCACATGGCCAAGGAGGAGCTCGACGCGGTCGTCTTCCTCGGGGACTACATCTACGAGTACAAGGGTCAGGACAAGGGCGTGCGCAAGCATCTCGGCGGCGAGATCATGACGCTCGGCGACTACCGCGTGCGATACGCCCAGTACCGCGGCGACGCCGCCTTGGCCGAGATGCACGCGCGCGTGCCGTGGATCCTCACCTGGGACGACCACGAGTTCGACAACAACTGCGCCGGCGACATCTCGGAAGAGAAGGGCGTCGACCGTGAATCCTTCCTGCGACGTCGCGCGGCCGCCTACCAGGCCTACTACGAGCACATGCCGCTGCGCCGCGCCGCCCTGCCCAAGGGTCCGGACATGGCGCTCTACCGACGCATCCCCTTCGGACGGCTCGCCGACTTCTTCGTCCTGGACACCCGGCAGTACCGCACCGACCAGCCGATGGGCGACGGGCATCACCCGAACGACCCCGTCCAGCTCGACCCGAAAGGCACGCTGCTCGGCAAGGAGCAGCGCGACTGGCTCTTCCGCGGCCTGCAGGGGTCGCCCTCGCGGTGGAACGTGCTGGCCCAGCAGGTCATGGTCGGGCACGTCGACCGCAAGGCCGGTCCGGAGGAGGCCTTCCAGATGGACCAGTGGCCGGGCTACGAGTTCGAACGGCGCAATCTCCTGCGTCATTTCCGCGACGCCAAGGTGCGGAATCCGGTCGTGCTCACCGGTGACATCCACGCCAACTGGGCCAACGAGCTCGTGCTCGACTTCGAGCGTCCCGAGCAGGGCTCGGTCGGCACGGAGTTCGTGGGCACCTCGATCACCTCCGGCGGCAACGGCACGCTCGCGCCCAAGACCTTGGCGGACACCTACCGTGAGAACCCCTTCGTCAAGTTCCACAGCACCGAGCGCGGCTACCTCGTCTGCGAGGTCACGCCGAAGTCCTGGCGCACCGACTACCGGGCCGTGGAGTTCGTGACCAAGCCGGGCGCGCCGCTGCTCACGCGCGCGACCTTCACCGTCGAGGACGGCTCGCCCCTCTTGCGCAAGGCCTGACCTTTTTCCATGATCCACCGCATCCTGACATCGGCCTCGGCCCTGCTTCTGGCCGCCGCCTCGCTCCTCGCCCAGACGCGCGACCTGACGTTCTACCTCGTGTCCGACACGCACGTGGGGATGAACTACCGCAAGACCGTGCCGGCTTTCGGCTCCGACCAGTTCAACGCGCACGTCGCGAAGACGCTGGAGGTCCTTGCGCAGGTGCCGGGCACGCCCTGGCCTGCCGAAGGTCCCGTGGCCGAAGCGATGAAGGGCAGGGGCCCGGTGCCCCGCCCGATGGGCATGATCGTCGCCGGCGACCTCACCGAGGTCGGCAACGCCGCCGAGTGGAAGGACTTCGACCGCATGTTCCCCTGGCAGGGCACGACGCCCGCCAAGTATCCGCTCTTCGCCCTCGCGGGCAACCATGACGGCGGACGGGACGGCCCCGTGCGCAAGGGCCTGCGGGAACGCAACCGTGAGATGCTCAAGGCCGGGCTGGTGTCCACCCTGTCCGAGGACGGCTTCCATGCGGCCTGGACCTGGCAGGGCGTGCACTTCATCAACGTCAACCTCTACGCCGGTGACGGCGCCAAGGAGGGCGCCAAGGAGACCTCGATGTGGAATCCGGAATCCAGCCTGACGTTCCTGAAGGCGCGTCTGGCCAAGATCCCCGCGCACGAGCCGGTCATCATCGCCAAGCACCTCGACTTCTCCGCCCGCAGCACCTGGTGGGACCAGCCCAAGCGCAAGGCGTTCTACGAGGCCATCAAGGGGCACAACGTCATCGCGCTGCTCCATGGCCACACGCACGACATCACCCGTCTGAAGTTCCCCGAGGACAAGGACTATGCCGACTGGGGCGGCTCGGGCCCTCGCTTCGACTGCTTCTCCGCCGGCGCATTCAAGCCTGACGCCAAGGAGGGCCAGCCGTTCCCCGGCCCCCGCTATCCCTGCGAGTGCTACGTGTTCCGCATCATCGACGACACCTTCGTCGCCGCGCACTACACCGCCGAACCCGGCGGATGGAACACCAGCAAGCACGCCCCCCAGCTGACCTTCGTGAAGAAGATTA
>CAZRPB010000028.1:6188-20547 GCA_964601955.1 uncultured Klebsiella sp.
CCGGCGGCCATGAGCGCGGTCGACCAGCCGTCCGCAAGGACGCAGTTGGACGCATACACGGCCGCCATCTCCAGGGTGGGCGTGACGGGCCTGCCGGTACGCGGCGAGAGGATGTGCCCGACTTCGCGTCCCTCGAGCTTGCGACGGGCGCGATAGAGTCCTGACACCGCCAGCGCGCGGTCCTTGAGTTCGGGCGTGTCGAGCTTACGTCCCGGATTCATCGGGTCCTCGACGCCCACCCGCCAGCTGCCTGCGGCCAGAAGTTCGCCTCCGACTTCGATGAGGAACTCGTCGTGGCCCTCCGCCTTGAGGATCTGCGCAAGTCGGTCCGCCGCGTGGCCCTGGAGCAGCGAGCCCAGGTCCAGGGCCGTGCGCGGGTGCTTCTTCGCGAGCGTGAGCGCCTTGGGGTCCGTGACGAGGTTGGCCCAGCCGACCGCGGGCAGGACCGTCGCGATCTCCGCGTCGGTCGGGGCCGTGGCACGCTTGCCTGAAGGTCCGTAGCCCCAGAGGTCGAGCAGCGGCGCCACGGTGAGGTCATAGTCGCCGCCGGTGGCCTCGCCGAGCCGCCGGCCCAGCAGCACCAGCTGCATCAGCTCATCCGTGACTCCGAACGGCCGGAGCGTGTCCCGCGTGTTGAAATCGTAAGTGCCGGAGGAGTCGCGCCAGTGGGAGAGCGAGAACTCCACCCGTCCCGCCTCCGCTTCCAGCTCGCGCTTGAGGATGTCGACGTCGAAGCCGTCGCCCCGCACCTTGACCGTCCACGTCGTGCCGAACGCGGCGCCATGGATCTCCGTGACGGGCGGGGGCGGGGGTTCGGCCGGGGCGGCCGCGGGGCGCGCCCAGACCAGCGCCCCGCCCAAGGTCAGGAGCGCCAAGGCGACCCCGTCGCGCCGCGTGAAGCCCTCGTCCGAGGCCGTCGTGCGGACGAACTTCAGGAGGGCGCCGGTCGGGCAGCCATATTTGCAATAGGCCTGGGGGATGAAGAGCGAGGCGACCAGTCCGACGACCGCCAGACCGAGCGGGATGGCCGCCGAAACCCCGAGAATCCAGGCGTCGAAGGGCTCCACCCGGTTGAGGTCGAAGGCGGGCAGGGCCAGGGCGGTCAGAAAGGCCGCTCCGAGGCTCCAGGAGGGCACTTTGGACAGCCAGGCGTGGGTCGGGCCGCTCAGGGGCCTGTGGAGGCCCCTGAAGCGCCCCAGAAGCTCCTGAGCGGCCCCGTGGGGGCAGATGTGGTGGCAATAGATCTGCTTCCTGGCCGCCCAAGGGACCAGGAGGGCGATGGCCCCCAGGACGACTAGTTCGGGGGCGGCTTTCCAAGGCAGGCCGTGCCTGGCCCAGCCCGAGAACAGCCCCAGCGACACCAGCTGGCCGAGCCAGAGTCCCGTGCCTCCGACGAGAGCGACCTGCCAGGCCGTCCGGAGCCAAGGTTTTCCGCTCAGCCGCGTGAACGCCATCGCCAGCGCCCCGAGCAGCAGCAGGCCGGCGGCGGCGCGACGCACCCAGGTCACACGTTCCTCCTTGGCCGCGGCGGCGGCGCGTCGGTCGTCGACGAACCTGCGGCGCAACCCTTCGGCCACCGCGAAGCTCGTCATCGTCGCGCCCGCCACGCCTTCCAGACCTGCCTTGTTGAAGTCGAGCGTCGCCCACTGTTCGACGTCCCATTTCGCGAGCGTGGCGAGGTAGGCCGGGTCTTCCTTCACCCGACGCACGTAGTCCGCGGTGTCGTAGGTCGAGCGGATGAGCACCTTGCGGATCGTGCGGGCGTCCGGCGCGACCGCCACGAGCGTGTCCGTCGGCCCCGCGTAGCCCGTGGCCTCGTCGCCCGAGGGCGAGGTGCGCACGAGGAAGCCGAGCGTGGCGCCGCCGCCGTCCTTCACGCGATGCCAGCCCAGACGTGGGGAGCCGCTCTCGAGCGCGGCCGCGTCCGTGAAGCCCGCGGAGCGCGCCTCCTCGAGCGACAGGGGCGTGGGGAAGCGCAGCGAGGCGTAGGTGCCGGAAAGCCGCTGCTGGATCGATTCCGCGACCGCGTAGGCCGTGAGCGTCGAACCGGCGATCCCTTCGAGCTTCGGGGCGGGGCGCGTGCGCGGCGTCCAGCCCGTGAACGAGGCGGCGAAGGCCGGGTCGGACTTCAGTTGCGCGACGTGCGCCGCCGTGTCCTCGCTCGAGAGGATGCGGATGCCGACCACGCGGTCGTCGTTGTCGAGCGCCACGAGCACGTTGGTCGGGCCGGAGTAGCCCACGATGCCGTCGGCCTCGGGCGAGGTCGTGACCAGGCGCCCGACCCGGTTGCCGAAGGCGTCGAGCGCGAGCAACGAGCGGTCAGGGGCGGCCTTGAGCCGGGAGGCGTCGGGGAAGAAGGCCCGGGCCTGGGCGAGGGAGAGCGCGGGCGGGTCGCCCGCCGCGGGATCCGAGGCGTGAAGCAGGAAGGCCGCCGCGCCGAGCGCGAGCGGCCTCCAGAGGCGGGCGAGCCAGGCCTGGGCGCCCGAGGCCATCGTTCAGTTCACCGGAACCAGCTGCACCAGGTCGGCGTGCACGTTGCCCTTCACGCCCGCGGTGGAGAGCACGACCGCGTGCTCCCCTGCGGTGAAGTCGTAGGCGCCGATGACCGTGGGCTTCTCCAGTTCGCCGCGCGTCTGGTCGATGCGCTTCTCGACCGGCTTGGCGCCGGCGCGCTCGAGGATGATGAGCGCGTTGGGGGAGCGGTTCTCATGGCCCGTGAAGTGCACCCGGAGCTCGTAGCGCCCCGCCTTGGGCACGTTGAGCGTGAATCGGGCGGTGTTGGCGCCCTTGCCGGCGTAGTGGTAGCCGATGCCGTAGTGGGGCAGGCCTTCGCCCTTGGTCCACTTGCCCGTGAACTTGGCGTCGGAGTCGTCGGCCACCACGCCGGGAAGCTTCTTGAGCAGGGCCAGCTCATGCTCGCCCATCTTCTCGGGCGCGCCGCCGCCGTGCAGGTCGCGGTTCATGCGGCCGACCGGCAGCGCCTTGAAGTCGGCGATCGAGCCGTCGAGGCGCAGCGACCCGGCGAGGGAGTCGCGGCGCATGCGTCCGGGCTGCTCGAGGAGCTGCAGCAGCTCGGCGAGGTGCTTCTCGTAGACGCCGCGGGGCGTGGTGCCTTCGCGCACGGCCAGATAGGCCGCCTTGCCGACCACTTCGCCCATCATGCCGATGGTGCGCATCACGCGCACCGTGCCGAGGGCCTCGTGGGTGACGGAGATGTGCCTTCCGGCCATGAAGAGATTCGGGATGTTGCGGGAGTAGAACAGGCGGTAGGGCAGCGGGTAGCCGTTGCGGCGGTCGACCGCGGCCTTGCCCTCGGCTCCGCGGGCGCCGAAGGCCGCGCGGGAGATGAAGGGATTGTCCGGGAACTTGGCGGCGTACTGCTCGCGCGGGTAGTGAAGGTCGATGTCCCAGGTGGTGGGCACCGTGCCGTCGGGGAACTCGCGCTTGGCCACGATGTCGGGGCCGGTCAGCACGATGTCGCCGCGCAGCAGGCGGGATTCGCGCGGGCCGCCGACGTGCGAGGCCCACTTGAGGGCGGCGTTGGCGTAGCGGTCCTTGTCCTTGCCGGTCTTGAGCGCGGAGAAGGCGCCGTACATCGCGCGAAGGTTCCAGTCGCGGATCAGCTCCAGGTCCTTGATCGGATCCTTGTCGAAGCCGGATTCCCAGAACCACTCGGCCTTGTAGAAGGGCTTGTCCTCCAGGAACGACTTCGAGCGCTGCAGGGTGGGGAAGTCCCCCATCTCGAGGGGCAGCGCCCAGGGCGTGGCCGGCCACGACTGGGGCGTCGCCTCGTCCTGGTAGAACCACATGTTCGACATGCCCATGCGTCCCTTGGGCTCGATCTCGAGGTCCGCGCCGGCCGCCGCGCCGAGGTGGCCGTGGCCGGTTGTGTCGGCGAAGAACTTGCCGCGGAAGACCCGCTGGCGACCCGTGCGGGTGTCGATGGCGGTCACCGAGGCGATGCGACCCTCCTTCATCGTCACGCCGGTGGCGTAGTGGTTGAGGAAGAGCGAGACGGTCTTCTCGGCGCGCACGACGCGCTCCTTGAGGTCGTCGGCGAAGGAATCGACGCGTCCGGGGCTGTCCGGGGCGCGGTCCGCGATCTCCTCGATCATCTCGCCGAGGTGCGGGAACTTGCCGCGCATCGTGCCGCCCATGGCCCAGACGCCGACTTCGGAGCTGCCGTTGCCGCCGAGCACGGGGCGGTCCTGGATGAGGGCCACGCGAAGCGACTGGCGGGCCGCGGAGAGGGTGGCGCCGAGGCCGCCGTAGCCGCCACCGACGACCACCAGGTCGAATTCACCCGCGTCCTCCGGGCCGTGGGGATTGATGAAGCCGTGGCGATACTTCTCGAGTGCCTGCGCCTGGTCGGGCGGGGTGGCGGACTCCGTGGTCAGCACGATCGCATCGACGCGACCGTCGAAGCCCGTCAGGTCATGCAGCGCCAGCCTGTGCTCCCCTGCGGTGAGGGAGATCTTACCGCCGTCCTGCCAGTGCCAGTCGGCGCCCTTGGTGCCGAACTCGGGCTCGAGCGCGCGTCCGTTGATGACGACCTGGAAGCGGCCGGGGGCGCCGGGGGCCTTCCATGGGCCGACCCAGTCCTTGGTGCGCACCCACACGCGATATTCCCCGGCGACGGGGGCTCGGAAGGAACCTGCGGCGTCGGCCACCGGACGTCCCAGGCCATGGGCCAGAAGGTAGGGCGACCCGACGATGTGGGTGAAGTGGGTGTCTAGCTTCCAGCCGCCGTGCTGGGCGAGGGATTCGGCTTCGATGAAGACCGTCTCGGCACGGAGGGCGGAGGCGGTGAAGAGGAGGGACAGGCCGACGAGGCCGAGCAGACGGGGGATCATGCCCCGATTAGATGGCCGAAGGGCGGGGGAGTTCCAGCCAGATGTGGGTACTTCGAGGGACAGGGGCAGGGACAGGGGCAGGGTCAGGGGCGTGGGCAGTTCGGGTGCAAAGGTGAAATGGTGAAATGGAGAGGGGGCGCGTGGGCGCGGTGAAACGGGGGCACAGGGCAGAGGTAGGGCGGCCTAGAGGCAACAGGTGCGCCTGTGCCCACGTGCCCCCGGATGCAGCGGCTGACCGATCAGGCGGTCAGCCTGCCCCCAACTCATTTCTTCTTGGCCTGCTCGGCGCGCTGGCGCATGCGTTCCGCCTGGGCGTCGAGGATGGCGTCGATGTCCTTGTCGGGGATGGAGTCATCGGCCTCCTTGACGGCGTTCTTCATCGCCTCACGGAGGTCTCCGGCGATGGCCTGGAATTCCTGCGCAAGGTCTCGCTTCTCATTTTCGGAGGCGTACTCCCCGCGCTTGCGAAGCTCGCCCATCTTGCCGAACACTTCGCGCACTTTTTCATCCTGGAAGGCCTTCATCGAGGCCGCACGGAACTTGGCCATCACTTCAGGTGAAACGCCTTCGACGTCGGGCAGGAAATTCTGTCCGCCCTTGAAGCGGCCGCCGAACTGACCTTTCGGGGCTTCGCCCTTGGGGGCCTCTGGGGCCGGGGCCGCAGGCTGCTCAAGGGGGGCAGCCGCGAAGGTCTTGACGGGGGCGCTAGGTTCGCGCGCCTCGATCTTGGCTGACTTCGTCTCGGCGGGCGCGGCAGGGCGCACGGCGATGTAGGTGGCCGCGCTGCCCAGGGCGGCGGCCATGATCAGGGGGAGGATTTCGCGGAACGACATGGTGTTATGCGGGTGAGATTTCGGTCACTTCTTTTCCTCGGGCTTCTTTTCGCCGAAGGGAAACGGTTTCGGGGGAGTCTTGCCCTTCGGCGCGTCTTTGCCCTTGGCGGCCTTGGCGGCTTCCGCGCGTTCGCGGTTGATGTTCTCGATTTCGGCGAAGACCCGGTCGATCGCGCCTTTCTCGATGGCGGGGTCCGCGGCGATCATGGCCTCCTTGAGCGCCTTGCGCATGTCGTAGGTGGCGTTCTCGAAGTCGGCCTTCATGTCCTTCTTCTCCGAGGCCGAGGCGAACTCAGACTGCTCTTTCAGCTCGGCGAGACGCTTCCGGGCCGCGGCCGCTCCGGCGCTCATGTAGGCCTTGGGCAGCTGTTCGCGGATCTTGGCGAGCTGCTCCTCCGAGACGCCCTCGACTTTCTCCGGAACGAAGGGCGCCGCCTTGCCGGTCACCTTTTTGCCGGCCCTCTTCTTCGTGGCCGCCGGATTTTCTTTTCGGGATTCGACAGGCTTGTCTTCCGCGGCGACCAGGGCGGCGACGCAGAGGGTGATGGCGGCGAGGAGAAGGGACTTCATGGGTTCTTTCTGAGAACACCGCCCCGAGGCCAAAGTTCACCCAAAAGAGCCCTTTTGAGCCTCACCAGCGCCCTTTGAGCATCTTGTTGCCAGGGAAGGGCGCGTTGGAATGGGGGCCGAAGAACATGCGGAAACCTGCGAAGAACGTGAAGACGTCCCGGTCGTCCATCTTGGCGTATTCGACGCTGGTCATCAGTTTCAGGCGGTGGCCGGCGACGTATCTGTTGAGCCCGAGGGTGACGGCCTGATAGGAGTCGCCGTCCAGCATGCCGGCCGGGCTCTCGTAGCGACGCTGGGCGCGCAGGCCGTTCGCATGGCTGGACGTGGCCAGCTGGTACCTGCCCACGACCTCGAGGGTGTCGGTCAGGAAGTAGCTGGGCTGGACGTTGAGGCCGACCGCGTCGCCGCGCTGCCCGCCGAAGCCGGCGGTGAGCTCCGTGACCAGGGCGGCGGACCCCTCGGTCAGGATGAGCGCTCCGGAGACCGCGCTGTCAAAGCGCGTCAGGTTGGTGGCGCCCGATCCGAGCTCGGTGTGCAGGTAGCTGCCGTAGAACTGCGCCGTGTCGGCTCCGAGGAACTTGCCGAGGTCGTAGGTGCCGGCCGCGAGGAACGAGGAGCCGGAGTGCAGCTCGGTGAACGCCGAGCCCATGTCACGGCCCGTGGCGTTGGAGAAGACGCCCGCGTAGTAGTCGAGCTTCTCGATCCGGCCCGAGAGGGTGACGGCCGGGGTGTAGTCCAGCCCCATCATGTTGGTGAACATCGAGCGCTCCATGAAGCTCATGTAGCGGCTGGAGACGTTGCGGTCGTGGGTGAAGCGGTGCTTCTGCTGGCCGACGGTGAGGTTCACGGCGTCGGTGAAATGCCAGCGGGCCCAGAGCTCGGTGAAGCCGTTGTAGCCGGGCTCGAAGTCGCTGCCGCTGATCGCCTGCGCGTGGAGGGTGAGGTCCTTGAACATCGTGGCCTGGAAGCCGAGACGGACGCGGCGGCTCTCGTAGCCGGCGTCGTCCCCGTGGCTGCCCTCGGTGTCATGATGGTGTCCGTGGTAGCGTCCCAGCACCCAGAACTCCTGCAGCCACGGGTGATTCGCGTCCTTGTGCAGCAGGCCGAGGTTCTCGTAGCGATCCTTCAGGCTCCGCTCCTTCACGGCCTCGGCCTGGAGCGTCTTCGCGTCCGGCGCGGCGCCGAGCGGCGACATGAGGCCGGCGAACAGCAGCGTGAGCGCCGAGATGTTGCGTGAAGGTGACAATCGTAACATTTGGATTTTGGTATGGGTGAAAAGCCCGAGGCGGACCTTGGGCTGTCAGGTTTCGACAATGCCGGCGGGGCTGACGCAATACGCCTCAGCGGCATCGCGGAGATGTTTCCCCTCGGTCACACGTCCGTAACATTTCGAATCACGGCGCAAACTGCCCGAAGCGGCCCTTTTGCCAGCCTGGAAATCTTCCGGGGCTCCCATCCCGGCCCCGGTTCCGGACCGATCTGGGCAAAAAAGAACCCCGGGGTCTCCGGGGTTCGTTCGAGGCTGAAGGAAGGATTACTCCTTCTTCTTCTTCTTTTCTCCGCCCTTGCCGCCCTTGCCCTTGCCGGCCGCTTCGAGCTTGGCGAAGACTTCGGCGAGGGAGGCGTCGGCCTTGAGGACCGCGGCCTTGGTGGCTTCGCGGAGGGCCTTGCCGGCTTCCTTCTTCTCGTCTTCAGACTTGGCCTCGGCGAGCTTGGCCTTGGCGGCCTTGACGGCGTCGTCGGACTGGGCGGCCTTCATGGCGTCCGTGAACTTCTTCCAGGTGGCTTCGTCCACGCCTTCGGGGCGGACCGGGCCCTTCTTGTCGCCCTTGCCTTCCTTCTTGGCAGGGGGCTGGCCTTCAGGCTTCTTGTCCTGGGCGGTGGCGACGCCGACCGTGAGGACGAGCGCGAGGATGGTGAGGAGGTGCTTCATGTGTGTATGGGGATGCACCCTAATAACCCCCGAAGGCCCGGGGAGTTTCAAATCTCTTATTTGATTTATGACGCTTCGGCGGCTGGCACCCTCCGCCATGGGGGGCAGGGTGGAGGTGTGCCCCCGCCTCTGCTTCATATTCCGCATGCCTCGAACCTCATTCCCGCTTCGGAAAAGGGGGATTTTCTCGTTTCGGAGGAGATTCTGGACCGGGAGAGGCTCAGGCTGACGGACTGGTTCACGGATGAACTTTACTCACAGGGGGCCGATCCGGAGGACGTGGTCGCCGCCCGGGTCTCCCGGCTGGTGGTGGACGTGGAACGTTACGAGGACGATGCCCGCGAGCCCTGCGCCAAGGTCGGCATGGGGGCGACCTACGTGCGCACGACCGACGGCCTGGTCCTGCGTTCACTGTCGCCGGAAAGGAGGGCGGCCCTGCTCGAGGCCCATTACCGTCCGCATCACCGTCGGCTCGATGAGGCCGCGCGACTCAGGCTGGAGCGGTTCGGGCGATGCCTGGTCCTGGACGCGCATTCGTTCCCCTCGCGCGCGCTGCCGACGCAGACGGACTTCGGCGATCCGCCCGAGATCGGCCTGGGCGCCGAGCCCGGACACACGCCGGCGGCGCTGCTCAACGGAGCCGTCGCATTCTTCCGCGCGCGCGGCTTCAAGGTCGGCGTCAACGTGCCGTTCAGCGGGGCGATGGTCCCTTCGGCCTTCCTCGGGCGTGACGCGCGCGTGAGCGCGATCATGGTGGAGGTGCGACGCGACCTCTACATGGATGAGTCGACCGGTCTCCGTCACGCGGGCTTCGCCCGCATCTGTGACGTGCTGACGGAATTCCGCGGGGCGCTCAGCGCGTGACGACGGGCTCAGGCGCCGCCCTCGCCACTTCGGCGCGGAGCAACGTCATCGCCTCGTCCCACATCGCCTTGGCGTCCGGAAGCCTCGCCTCACGGGCCTCCTCGGTGGCGTCCTTCCATCCGGCCTCGAGCGCCTGCCACTCCTTGATGAGCTCCTTGACCCGAGGCGTCTCGATCCAGCGCTTGGCGGCCGCGTCGAAGGTCGCCGGGTTCGCCGCCTTGAGCTCGTTGATCACCCGCACGCCCTCCTGCACCACCATCGCCTTGCGCAGCTCGGCCGGGGCGGAGATCACGTTGTCCCTCGGATCCAGCTTCAGGTCGGCCGCGCTGCGGGGTTTCGTGCCCTTCACCTCCGGCCCGGTCTTGAGCGGGCGGCCCGGAGCGGAGACCGCATGACCAGCGGACGCGTCCTTCTCAGGGTATTCCCGCATCAGCGCCCAAGTCAGTCCGGCCGCGACAATCGCGGTCAGCAGGGCCGTGGGCCAGACGCGGGACGAGGCCACGTCAGGGTTTCACTGGATGATGACCGGCTGTGCCGGCGCGGGAGCCGGTGCGGGCGCGACGGGCGCCGCCCCGTTCTGGTTGGCCGGCAGCGTGACCGACTGCACGCGCACGCCGGGGGGCAGGGCTTCGCCCTGCGGCGCGCCGTTGATGCGCCCCATCTCCTCCTTGAGCCGGGCGAGGCCGGCCGTGCGGATCTGCTCCATCTCCCGCATGATGCCCTCCTTTTCGCCGTCGGTCGCCGTCTTCCACTGCCCCTCCAGCTCGTGCCTCCGGCGGAACATCTCCTTGAACTTCTCGTCCTGCAGGGCGGCGCCGAACGCGGCCCGCATCTTGTCGCGGTCGCCGCCGGAGATCTCCTCGACCATCTTGCGGCTGTTGTCGTTGAAGCTCGCGAACTTCTCCTCGAGCGCGGCCTTGGCGGCGGAGGACTTCTCCTTCACCATCTCCTTGTTGCGGTCGAAGTCCGGACGGACGTTCTCCTTCGAGTTAAGTACCAGCCCGCTGGTGCTGCGGGCCTTGATTTCTCCGCCCGGCTGAACCGCGGAAGTCCGCTTTGGGGCCTTCTTCTGGGCGGCGGCCGCCTCGGCCACGGCCTCCTTCACCGGCGTCGCGTAGCGGCTGACGCCGATGCCCGTCAGGACGCACAGTCCGACGGCTAGGATGATGAAGGAGCGGCTTGAGGCCATGGGGTGAGTCTTTTCTACGGGTTTTAAACCTCCCGAAAAGGGGGAAGTTCCGTCCTGTGGCCCTTTGCCTCGACTCAGGGCCGCAAACCCCGCCAATAGTGGGTCCATGTCCAGCGACGCACCGATCACCGGGCTCTCCTTCATCGGCTTCACCCGCGGCCGCGTCGGCGGCCGGACCTGGCGGGCCTTCGATCCCGCCGCCGGTTCCGAGCTGCCCGAGTCATTCCACACGGCTCACGCCGATGAGGTCGACCGTGCGGCTGAACTGGCCGCGGCCGCCGCCCCGGTCCTGGCCGCTCTCTCCGGCAAGGCCAAGGCCGTGTTCCTCCGTGCGCTCGCCGACCGCATCGCCGCCGCCACGCCGACCCTCGCCGCCCGTGCCATGCGCGAGACCGCGCTGCCCGAAGCACGATGCCAGGGGGAGATCGGCCGGACGGTCGGACAGCTTCGCCTCTTCGCCGTGCTCGTCGAGAAGGGCGACTGGGTCGACGCGCGCATCGAGCACGCGGATCCCGAGCGCAAGCCCGTGCCCAAGCCGGACCATCGTTCAATGTGCCGCCCGCTCGGCCCTGTCGCGGTCTTCTGCGCCAGCAACTTCCCCTTCGCCTACTCCGTGGCCGGCGGCGACACCGCCTCCGCCTTCGCCGCGGGCTGCCCCGTCGTCGTGGTCGCGCATCAGGCGCATCCGGGCACGGCTGAGATCATGGCCGGACTGGTCGTCTCCGCCGTCCGCGAAGCCGGCCTGCCCGAGGGCACGTTCTCGATGGTGCAGGGCGACGGACGCGACGTCGGTCAGCGACTCGTGAAGCACCCCGCGCTACGCGGGGTCGGGTTCACCGGCTCTCGCGCGGGAGGCCGCGCCCTGATGGACCTCGCCGCCGCCCGGCCCTCGCCCATCCCGGTCTACGCCGAGATGAGCAGCGTCAATCCCGTCGTCCTCCTGGAGGGCGCGCTGGCCTCACGCGGCGAAGCCATCGCCGCCGGCATGGTCGGCTCCTGCACCTTGGGCGTGGGACAGTTCTGCACGCAGCCGGGCGTGCTGCTGCTCGTGCGTTCCGCCGCCGCGGAGGCCTTCACCGCCAAGCTCGCCTCGCTCTTCGCCGCCGCGCCGGAGGGCGTCATGCTCACCCCGGGCATCCGTCGCGCCTACGCTTCGGCCGTCGCCGCCCGATCCGCGCGCAAGGACGTGCGCGTGCTGGCGACCGGGCCTTCCAGCGAACGGTCCTGCGGCGCCCAAGCCGTCCTCCTGCAGGTCCCGGCCTCCGACTTCATCGCCGACACCGCCCTGCACGAGGAGGTGTTCGGGCCCTGTTCGCTCATCGTGGTCTGCGACGACCTCGCCCAGCTGCACCGCGCCCTGGCCTCGATGGAAGGCAGCCTCACCGCCACCCTGCACGCCTCGGACGCCGAACTGCCGCAGCAACAAGCGCTGCTCGCGCGTCTGAGCGAACTGGCCGGGCGCGTCATCCTCAACGGCTTCCCCACGGGCGTCGAGGTCTCGCACGCCATCGTCCATGGCGGACCTTATCCTTCGTTGTCCGACGGACGCACGACCTCGGTCGGCTCCAACGCCATCTATCGCTTCACCCGCCTGGTCTGCTACCAGGGGTTCGCCGACGCGTCGCTGCCGGATGAGCTCAAGGAGTCGAACCCCCTGGGCATCGCGCGTCTGGTCGACGGCGTGAGGCGCGTCTGAACGCTCAGCGGGCCTCGGCGCGGGCCTTGACGTGGTTCATCACGCGCAGCTGCACCTGCGCGACGATCTCTCGAGTCCAGAGATTCCAGTAGGTGGCCGGCGCGAGGTTGAGCAGGTATCGGCTGGTGCCGGTGAGACGCGTGCGTCCGTCGGGCAGGGCTTCGAGCCGGAAGCCGCCCTCCAGGCTCGCGTAGCTGCCATGCAGGTGAGGGGCGTCGATCTCCCGGCCGAGCAGCGCAGCCTCCTTCATCGGCGCGGGCGTCTCCAGGACCTTGAAGCGCAGTTCTTCGCCCGGCTTCCAGACCGTGATGAGTTCGGGCATGTCTCCCGTGCTCAGGCGGCAGACCCGGCGGGCGCCGACCCCGCCTTCGCCTTCGACATAGGTCTCGAGCGGATGGGCCACGCCGAGGACGAAAAGCGTTTCCTTGGGCTCGGGCAGGCCGCGGATGTCCTTGAGCTGGGTCCAGACCTCGGCCGGCGTGGCGTCGACGATCACGACGGAGCTGACCTCGTCCTCAAGGGGTGAGGGCGGGGCGAGGCGTTCTCCGCCAGCCATCGCGAGCAACACGAGCCAGGCCGCCGACTGCATCCGTCCTTCCGACAGCGACGTGCGTCCCGCCACAAGGTGTCCGACGATCGCACCCAGGGCGCCGAGGATGAGCGCCGGCAAGGCCGCCATCAGCATGCAGGCCACGCCTTCCATCGCCGCGAAGCCGAGCATCGTCATGACGGCGGCCAAGGTGCAGATCGCCGCGCCGACGGAGTGTCCGCTGCTCCGCCCCGCCCGCCGTGATATGAACCCCGCCACGAATCCCGTGGCGAGCGGCGTCAGGATGACGGCGCTGAAGATGAGGTATCCGGCGACCGATCCCCCGTCGGGCCGGTGGCGATTGTACTCACTGACCAACCACGCCGTACCCCAGCTGAAGGCTGCGACGCACAGCCAGCAGATCGCGGCCGGCACGGCCAGACGTCCCGCCAGCCTCCAGACGCCATCGCCTTCGTCCTCGTCCGAGGCGGCGCCGAGCCAGAAGGCGACGCCCGCCCCGAGGATGGGCACGCAGGAAAGCGCGCCCCAGAGAGGCGCGAGCGACCAGCCGAGGCGGCCGGCCCGGAGCGTCGCCATGACGAGTGAGACGGCCAGGGCGAGCGCGCAGCCGATCAGCAGGGTCATCTCGTAGGATCCGGCGTTCTCCGACCAGCTGCGCGCCAGCACCTTGCTGAGGGCGGGCGTCAGGCGCGCCGTGACCAGCGAGGTGGCCAGGAGCGAGGCGGGGACGCCGATGAACAGGTAGGCCGTCCGGCCCGGGAAGGTCGCGCGCTCGCTCATGACTCCGTTCTCTCCCGGGACGCGACCGATGGCAACACGCCAGACGACTCGCGGGCGCTTATTGCGTCCGCTTCAGCGGAACATCAGCAGTTTCCACCACGTACGGGAATAGGGCAGGGCGAGGTGCTCCATGCAGGCGGCCGTGAAGGCGGCCTCGACCTCCTCCGGCGGATGCCCGTCGAGCAGCTTCGCGCTCTCCAGTTCTGCGCGTCCGCGTCGCGCGGCGTCCTTGACGTGCGCGTGCTTGAGCAGGTGCGCGAAGGCCAGGACCATGGCGAGGACCCCGAAGCCCGCGGAGGCCCAGAGGATGCGTCCGCGTCCGCCCAGCGCCAGGAGCACGAACAGCACCGGCCAGGCGTTGCCCCAGAGGATCATGAAGGAGTCCCATGCGGACAGCCCGCCTAGCTTCCGGTCTCGGTGCTGCAGCGCGTGCCCCGCGAGACGCGCCGCGCGGGCGACGTCGAACAGCGTCCGTCCGTGATATGTCTCCGGCGACAGTTTGACGGCCGGTTCGTGTGCCGAGTAGAAATCGTTCACTGCCAGGGAGGTCTCATCGACGTCCACCTGGGGCACTTCGCCGCGCAGCAGCACGATGCGCGCGGCCTGCGCCCCGCTCACGCCCCGCACGAGGAGCGCGCCGCCGTGAGCCCGACGCAGGGACAGCAGCCGGCGCCAGGCCATCCAAGGCAGCAGCACCGCGAAGGCTCCGCCGAGGCAGAGGGCCAGCAGGATCTTGAATTGGAGTCCCGGCACCGTCCCAACGTGCGAGGTAAGCGGCTCCGCTTCAAGGCGGGAGGAGCGTGACGCATAGGGGGGATTAGCGGGCATGGAATCGCCCTGCGGTCCAATCCGTCCGTTGACCAGGGTCCGGTCCGGTGAGAGCATGGCCCCATGGACACCGATTCCGTCCGAAACTACCTCCTGGGCCTGCAGGACCGCCTGTGCGGACTGCTGGAAGAGGTCGATGGCAAGGCCCGCTATTTCACTGACGAGTGGTCCCGTTCCGAGGGCGGCGGAGGCCGTACGCGTGTCATCTCGGGCGGCGCGGTCATCGAGAAGGGCGGGGTGAACTTCTCCGACGTGCGGGGCAA
>CAZRPB010000029.1:0-20056 GCA_964601955.1 uncultured Klebsiella sp.
ACGGCGTGACCAACGCGCTCTGCCTGCGCATCGTCAAGGCCTACGGGCAGGACGCCAAGAAGGTCCTGACGACCGAGCCCTACCGGGTCTGCCGCGAAGTCGACGGCGTCGGCTTCAGGACCGCGGACAAGATCGCCCGCAACCTCGGACTGCCCACGGCGGGACCGCAGCGGGTCGACGCGGGCATCCTGCACGCGCTCGAGGAGCTCGAAGGCGAAGGTCACAGCGCGTTTCCCGAAGAGGGCCTGCTCGAGAAGGCGACCGAGCTGCTCGAGGTGGACCGGACGATCGTGCACGAGCGCCTGCGACGGCTCATCGCGGAGTCGGCGGTGGGCGTGCTGGACGCCCGGGGCACGCGGCTCGTGCAGCTCCGCACCCAGGAGTCAGCCGAGAAGTCGGTCGCCCAGTCCGTCCGTCGCATCCTGGCCGCCGGCTCCGCATTGCCGCCCATCCAGGCCGACCGGGCGGTCGAATGGGCGCAGGCACGGGCCGGCTTCGCCTTCTCGCCCGCGCAGGCCGAGGGCGTGAAGATGGCCCTGGGGTCGAAGGTCTCCGTGCTGACCGGCGGTCCGGGCACGGGCAAGACGACCATCCTCCGCGCCCTCTGCGACATCCTCGCCGCGAAACGCGTCAGGCTGGTGCTGGGAGCGCCGACCGGCCGCGCCGCCAAGCGCATGTCGGAGGCCACCCGCCAGGCGGCCGCCACGGTGCACCGGCTGCTCAAGTTCGACCCCGCGGCGGGCGGATTCACGGTCAACGCGGACAGCCCGCTGTCGGCCGACTTCGTCATCATCGACGAATCCAGCATGCTGGACACCAAGCTGGCCGCGGCGCTGCTGCGCGCCGTGCCGGCGCAGGCCCACCTCCTGCTGGTCGGCGACGTCAACCAGCTGCCGTCGGTGGGCGCCGGCAACGTGCTCGGCGACCTCATCGACTCCAAGGCCGCCGCGGTCACGCGCCTCGACTCGGTGTTCCGCCAGGGTGCGCGCAGCGGCATCGTCACCGTGGCCCACGGCATCCTCCACGGAGAGGCCGCGCCGCCCTCGCCCGTGACCGATCCTGCCTCGCTCGACTTCACGCAGGACATCCACTTCGTCCGGGCGGACGAACCGGAGGCCTGCGTGGCGGCGGTCACCCGGCTCTGCTGCGAGGTGCTGCCCCGCGCGCTCAGGCTGGACCCTCTCCGCGACATCCAGGTGCTCGCTCCCATGCACAAGGGCACGGGCGGCATCCAGGCCTTCAATTCGGCCCTGCAGGACCGCCTGCGCGGACGCGACGCGAGGCCGGGACGCGTCTCGCCCGGAGACAAGGTCATCCAGACGCGCAACAACTACGACCGCAACGTGTTCAACGGCGACTTCGGCGTGGTGCTGGAGCAGGACGAGGAAGGCACGCTGCTGGTGGACTTCGACGGCGTGCGCGTGGAGCTTGAGCGCGGCGAACAGGGGGACCTGCAGCTCGCCTACGCGGTCAGCATCCACAAGTCGCAGGGCTCGGAGTTCCCCGCGGTCGTCGTCCCGCTGCTCCGCCAGCACAGCGTCATGCTCGCGCGCAACCTCGTGTACACCGCCGTCACGCGCGGACGACGTCAGGTGATCCTGGTCGGCGATCCGACGGCCTACGCGATGGCGGTGCGCAACGCCTCCGATTCGCGGCGCGTCACGGGCCTGCTGCCCCGACTGCGCGACGACGGCTGATCAGGGCCGCACCCGCAGCGTGCCGCGTGTCACGCCCAGCTGGTTGAGCACCTTGAGGTCGTTCCAGAGCGCGGTGCCGTCGAGGTCGCCGTCGAGCAGCGCACGGTATTTGGCGAGCGTGCGGGCGACCGTGGAAACGTCCTCGTCGACGAACTCGATGCGGAAGCGGCGGACGCCCAGGGCCAGCAGCTGGCCGGCGTATTCGGCCCCCGTCTGGGCCCGGGAATTGTAAAGGGTGTTGCGGCAACCGGCGTCGGCGCGGAGCAGGTGCTCGGCGCCGACGCGGTCACGCAGGGTCACGCGGTGCTTCTCACAGGGGCGGCCGCAGTCGCGGTAGTCCTTGCCCTTGGAGAGGAAGGCGCAGAACACGCAGTGCTCCATGTGGAACATGGGCATGTGCTGGTGAAGCGTGACTTCGAACCACCCGGGCGGGGCCGAGCCGAGCAGCGCCGCCAGCTGTCCGGCGTCGAGGTCGTAGGAGGCGGTCACGCCCTCGAGGCCGTGACGGGTCATGAGCCACTCCGCGGTGAGTCCGTTGGCGACGTTGAGGGAGAAGTCGCCGCGGCGGCGGACGCCGGCCTCGGCGAACGCGCGCAGGTCCTCGTGATTGCGGGCCAGATAGCCGTCCGCACCGCAGGAGAGCACGATCTCGGTGACGCGCTCCTCGCCCTGCTTGCGGAGACGCGGACCCATGGCCCAGAACTCGACGGGCGTCCCCTTGGACTCGCTGAACTCGCGCACGCGGGTCATCGCGGCCCGGAACTTCTTGGGATCCTCGAATTCGGCGTAGACCGTCCGGGCGCCCGATTCGAGCGCAGGCTCGAGCTGGGCCGGCTCCCGGATGACCGCCACGATCTCGGCGGGCCCGTTGGGCGCGGCCGGATCGGCGGTGACCCGGACGGCCTGCGGATCGTAAGGCAGGAGCGTCCAGCGGGGCGGCCGGGCACGCTGCTCCCCGATGTCCGCGGCCAGCTCACGTCGCATCCGGTTGAGCTCGCTGACGGGCACGATGACCGGGCCTTCGAGATCGGCCTCCAGGTCGCGAAGCTCCAGCGCGGTGTCGCCCAGACGTCCCAGCTGCTCACGCAGGACGGCCGCGTCCAGCGGGCGTTTTTCCGCCACCGCGCAGGGCGCCGCGCTCTCACGCGACGCCACATGGCCGTCGTCGTCGCGGAACTCGACGCGCAAAGGAGCCCCGGCGCGTCCCGACACGCGGGCCGAGACCGGACGGCGGTGGTTGGGACGCTCACGGTCCCAAGAATCGCGCAGACGGCGTTCGAGTTCGGGATCCTTGGTCTTCCAGATCAGCGCGCCCGGGGCGACCAGGGACCAGTCGACGTCCTCGCGCCCGAAGCGCAGGAACGACAGGCCGCCGCGGGCCGGCTCCACGCCGTGGACGAAGCCGCCCTGCTCGCGCTCCGCCGGACGGCCCTGGTCGAAGACCACGCCGTCGCCCGGCTTGACCGGACCCTCCAGTCGCAGCAGCACCCCGTTGGCGGCGACCTCCGTGACACGGCCCACCAAGGCCCCGCGCTTCTTGCCGAAACGGGCGTGGACCAGACTCTGGTTGTCGATGCCGCGGAGCCAGCCCGTGTGGAGTCCGCGCGAGAAAGTCATCTGCATCGCGTAATCCTCCTCCTGGCGCACCTTGGCGGCGGCCGCGTCGGCGTCCGACCCCTTCGTGAGCGCCTCCCAGGCCGCGTCGACCGCGCGACGGTAGGCCCGCGTGATGGCCGCGACGTATTCGGGGGACTTGAGACGCCCCTCGATCTTGAGCGAACGGATACCGGCGCGGATGAGGTCGGGGACGGCCTCGACCCCAGCGAGGTCCTGCGGAGAGAGCAGGTAGGCGCGGTCGCCCAGGTCGACCGGACGGCCGTCGACCACGAGCTCGTACGGCAGACGGCAGGCCTGGGCGCATTCGCCGCGGTTTGCGGAACGCCCCCCGAGCGACTCGCTCGTCAGGCATTGCCCCGAATAGGCGACGCAGAGCGCGCCATGCACGAAGACCTCGAGGTCGAGCGGCAGCCCCTTGGCGGCCTGCTCCTCGCGGATGCCCCGCATCTCGGGCAGCGAGACCTCGCGGCCGAGCACCGCGAGCGAGGCCCCGAGCTCCCTGGCGAAGGCCACGCCCGCTCCGCTCGTGACCGTCATCTGCGTCGAGGCGTGGATGGGGAAGTCGGGCGAGATGCGGCGGATGAGCCGGCAGATGCCGGCGTCCTGCACGATGGCCGCGTCGACCCCGGAGGCCACGATCGTGCGCAACGTGCGCGCGGCCTCCGCGAGCTCCTCAGGAAAGATCAGCGTGTTGAAGGTGACGTAGCCGCGGACACCCCGGCCGTGGAGGAACTTCATCAGCTCCGGCAGGTCGGCCTCCTCGAAGTTCGAGGCTCGGACCCGGGCGTTGAAGCGGCCCACGCCGAAGAAGACCGCGTCGGCGCCGTTCTCGACCGCCGCGCGGACGCAGTCCCAGCCGCCGGCCGGGGCGAGGACCTCGGGCTTCCTCAGGCTGGCGGATTCCGCTTCGGGCACGTCAGGAGCAAGCCAGAGTCCCCGCGGCATGCAAAGCGCAATCCGCACCGGGCGCATCCGGTGTTGCCCCGGAGCGGCGGCGCCCCCATCATCGAAGCATGTCCGACAAGCTCGAGGAGATCTTCAAGATGCAGGAGGCGCTGAACAGCCGCATCGGCGTCGTCACCCAGGGCATGTCCGAGGAGGAGAAGGTCAAGTGGACCCTCAACTACCTGCGGGCGATGCAGCAGGAGATGGCCGAGCTGACCGATTCCGTGCCCTGGAAATGGTGGGCCAAGTACCAGAAGTTCGACGAGCAGAACGCGAAGGTCGAGGTCATCGACCTCTTCCATTTCCTCATCTCCATCGCCCAGGTCCTCGGCATGTCCGCGGACGACGTCCATCAGGCCTACCTCAAGAAGAACGCCGTCAACCACCAGCGGCAGGACTCCGGCTACGTCAAGAAGGACGAGAACGACTCCAGACACATCTGAACCATGTCCGCCCGCACCCGCACACGCCGAGGGTTCACCCTCATCGAGCTCCTGGTCGTCATCGCGATCATCCTGATCCTCGCCGCCCTTTCCTTCGGACTCTTCCGTGCCGCCAGCAACGCCCGCTCCAAGGCGGTGGCGCGCGGCAGCGTCCAGGCCATGGCGATGGCCTCCGAGGCCTACAAGAAGAGCTACGGCGACTACCCCTGCGCCCCGGCGGGCACGGGAGCCACGGACAGCGCAGGCTTCCGACGGGCCCTCTTTAACCAGCTGAGCGGCCGGCAGGTTCTGCGGCAGTCACCCGTGGCGACCGGCGGGGTGAGCGTCACCCTCGTGAACTTCAACGACACGTCGCTGCCCGGCGGCGCCGCCCGGCGACTCAAGCCGTTCCTCAACTCAGGCGAAGTCACGACCAACGATGACGCCGCCTCGGGCGACCTCACCACGCCGCTGCATTTCATGGATCCCTGGGGCAATCCTTACGATTACCGCTACCGCATCCTGCCCTCCTCCGGAACCGCCGTGCAGAATCCGAGCACGGGGGTCTTCGCCGCACCTTACGTGAACTGGAAGACCTCCGGCTTCCTCATCGTCAGCTGCGGGGCGAACTACGTCGAACCGGCCTCAGGACTCGAACCGGCCGCCGCCGAATACTGGGACCCGCTCGGCTCCCCTGCGATGACCACGTCCGGCATCGTGCCGGCCACCTACTTCACGGACGGGGCCTCGGGCCCGTATCGGGCCGACAACCTCACGAACTGGGCGGGCGAGTGACCGCAGGCCGCATGAGTCGGGCAAGACCGGCGCAAAGCAGCCATGCGATGAGGCCGGTGGCCGTCGTGTGCGACAGGAAGTGCTCGCCGCGGGCGATCTGATAAAGCCCCATGAAGCCCCCGAAGCCGAGTCCGGCGGCGAGGCCGAGCCGAGAGGCCGTCCGGCCGCTCCAGGCCCAGGCAAGTGAAAGGAGCGCGAATCCTCCGCTCGCGTGTCCGGCGGGAAACGCGTCGCTGGGGTAGCCGGGCGGCTTGGCTTGGAAAAGAAGCAGGTGCTCCAGGCCGTCCGGCTTCCATGGCTTCAGGACATGGGGGACGGTCTGTCCGGTGAAGGCGCGCAGCTGCGTGCAGACCATCACGACCGCGAAGGAGGCGGCGAGCAGGTAGAAGGCCCGCCGTCGCCCCATCCAACCCGGGCCGAGGTCGGGCTTGATCGCGCACCAGAGGACGAAGGCAAGCCATGCGATCAGGAGGGCCTTGGGGCCTTTGTAGAGCAGCGCATGCCAGAAACCCGAGTCCCATGAGATAAGCCAGCCGTCGGCGCCGAAGAACAGCCCCTGAAACTCCAGATCCAGCAGGTCTCCGCCCAGCCCCGGTACGCCAAAAAAGACGAGGGAGGAGGCCAGCAGGAGCGCCGGCACGAGAAGACCGGGCCGTTCAGCGGATGCCACCGAGGAGATGCTGCTCGAAGAGTTCATTGGCCCCCTGATAGTAATCCACCGCCTCCCTCACGGCATCCTCATCGCGCGACGTCAGAGGACTCAGGGCGCCCGTTGAGAGATCCGCTTGATACTGCGTGACCAGCTTCGTCGGCTTCAGCACGGTGAGCGTCCCGTCGCCCCGCAGCACCGCGACCTTCTGATAGTTGCTTACGAAAGCCCGGGGACGGTAGTCCGGATGGAGCGCGTCGGAGCCAAGGAAACGCGCCTCATAGGGCAGCCCGATGAGGCCGAGCAGGGTCGGAGCCATGTCGATCTGGCTCATCATCACGTCCACCTTGCGGGGCTCGAGATTGCCGGGTGACCAGACGAACAGGGGAATCTCGTATTTCTTGATCTCCAGTTCACGATGGCCGGCCACGGAGGCGCAGTGATCGGCCACGACCACGAAGACCGTGTCACGGAACCAGGGGCGGGCGCGGGCGGCCTCCAGGAAGCGTCCGATCGCAAAATCCGCGTATGCGACACCCCCCTGGCGCTCATGCAGCCCGGTGCTGATACGACCCGCCGGCCAGGTGAAAGGCCGGTGATTGGACGTGGTCATCACGAAATGATGGAAGGGGACTCCGGCCGCGTGCGCACGGTCGGCCTCCGCCATGGACCAGGCGAAGGCGTCCTCATCGCAGGCGCCCCAGGCATTGGCGAAGGTGACCGGCAGCCCGCGCCGTTCCGCGACCGGCCGGTCGACCACCTCATAGCCGTTGTTGCGGAAAAAATAGTCCATGTTGTCGAAGAACCCGTCACCGCCGTAGATGAACCTGTTCTCGTACCCGTGCGCGGAGAAGACCGAACCCAGCGTGCTGAGAGCTTCGCAGCCGGTCCGACGCAACACGGACTGCCCGGGAATCGGAGGGATGGAAAGCGCGAGCGCCTCCATGCCGCGCACCGTGCGCGTGCCTCCGGCGTAGACCCGCGAGAACCAGACGGATTCCTTGGCGATACGGTCAAGGTTGGGCGTGAGGCCGAGATGCGCGTAGTCGACCTTGTCCTCGGGGTCGTTGACTCCGTAGCAGCCGAGATACTTGGCGCTCAGGCTCTCGACGGTGATCTGGATGACATTGAGGCGTCGACCCGGGCGCCCGGCGACCTTGCGCCGGAGCCCATCGCCCTCCAACGGCACGCCGGAGGTCATCAGGCGCGCGCGCAGCTCCTCACGCGCGTGTTCGCGTGAAGGGTAGAAGACGTCCCACTCGAGCCGGTTGGACCAGAATGCCGCGAAGAAGGCGAACTCCCCGTTCTTGCCCAGTTCGGCGTCCACGGCGTTCTCCCATGCGGGCTGAAGGCCCCCGAGATGGCGCAGACCGGCGGTCACCTTCTCAAGCGTCCCCAGCGTCCTGCCTCCCGAATCGCCGTCTCCCACGTCCCAGCATGCGCCCATGAACGGAACCGCGGGCAGGAGTACGAAGGCGAGCTGAGGCACGCGCCGATGCGCGCCGGACACTGCCGCCTCATGCCATCGGGCGGTCCAGCCGAGCCGCCGGAAGAGGAAGTAGGCGCCCGCGGCCGCCGTGACAACGCCGGCCAGGATCACCGGCATAGGGTAGGACTGATTGATGTTCGCGACGACCTCGGTGGTGTAGACGAGGTAATCGACGGCGATGAAATTGAAGCGCACGCCGAACTCATCCCAGAAGAGCGCCCCGGCGACCGCCCAGAGGGTGAAGAGGAAAGCGCAGAACATCCATCCGGCCACGGGCACGGCACGCCCGAATCGGGATGGCCAAAGCGCGGAAAATGCGGCGTAGGGAAGGGTCAGCAGCCAGGCCATGCACAGGTCGAACGCAAATCCTGTGAGAAAGGCGGCGGCCGTGGCCCAGCCCCAGCTCGCCTTGTCGTAGGAGACGAGCAGCAGGCCGAACCGCATCACGGTGCAGAGCGCCAGATAGAGCAACGCCAGCAACAGGGAGCCGCCCTGACGCGAACGCAGCACCCTATGGAACAACCCGCTCATTCCGGACCTTCACGATGACCGCAATGCCCCGGAGGGAAAGTTAATAATAGGCTCAGTGCTCGGGCGGTTCGTCAGGACCGCAGCCGCCCCAGGGATGACAGCGGCAGATCCGTCTCAAGGAGAGCCATCCTCCCTTCATCAAGCCGAACCTGCCGAGGCAGGTCATGGCGTAGGCCGAACAGGTGGGCGTGAACCGACAGCCCGAACCGGGCACGACCAGATGCAGAGGTCGGGAGAGGAAGCGCCGGTAGAAGGTGACCAGGGCCAGCGCAACCCGGGCGGGCAAAGACGGGCTCATGACTTGGCGCCGCCCACGGTACGCGACGCAGCCTGGGCGAAGACGCGCCGCAGCTCGGCCAGCGGCCGGCGCAGCATCGAGGCGCGCGCGACGAGCACCACCTCCCACCCGTCGGGGAAAGCCGCGGGGTCGGTTCGGAACAGTTCCCGGGCAAGCCGCTTGACGCGATTACGGTCGACCGCGAGGGGCAGGCTCTTCTTGGCGGCGATGACCGCGAAGCGCGCGGGACGGCCGACGGCGCCCGGTCCGACGTTCAAAACGAAGGGCCCGCAGTCGATACGCGAGCCCGTGGTGCGGAGGCGTTGGAAATCGGCCGAAGCCCTGATCCTTCGCTCCCGCGGAAGACGCATGCGGCCCTCAGGCGAGCCGCTTGCGACCGACACGACGGCGGTTGGCCAGCACCTTGCGGCCGCCGCGGGTCTTGGAGCGGGCGCGGAAGCCGCACTTGCGGGCGCGGGCGATCTTGGACGGACGGTAGGTGGGCTGCATAAGTCGAAAAAACAAGGCAACGAAGCCTCTTCGGGGGTGTCAAGCCCCGTGCTTCCCGGCTTGGCAGGGCTCGGCAGGGGTCAAAGATGCCGGCATGGACCCTTTCAAAGGAAGCAAAAGGCCCACCCCGCCCAAAGCCTACCTGAACAGCGAGTTCATGCTGAGCCCCCAGGCCCGCACCCTGCGGGTGATGGCGGAGATGATGGAGCCCCACCTTCGGTTCAAGAAGAACGGCGTACGCAACACGGTGGTCATGTTCGGTTCCGCCCGCACCTTGCCGCGGGAGAAGGCGGAAGCCGAGCTGGCCGCCGCCAAGGAGGCCGCCCGGCTGGGCGTCTGCGACGGAAACGAGTGCGCCGCCCGTCTCCGTGTGGCCGAGCTGGCGCTGCGCAGCTCGGCTTATTACGAGGCATGCCGCGAACTGGCGGCCGAGATGACCCGCTGGTCGATGGGTCTGCCCGAGTGGCAGCGCTTCCTCATCTGTTCCGGCGGAGGCCCCGGCATCATGGAGGCGGCCAACCGCGGCGCGCATGAGGCGGGCGGCCGTTCGGTCGGGCTGGGCATCGCCCTGCCCTTCGAGCAGAGCCACAACCCCTTCATCACCGAGGGCCTCAACCTCGAGTTCCACTACTTCTTCGTCCGCAAGTACTGGTTCCTCTACCTCGCCAAGGCGCTCGTGGCCTTCCCCGGAGGCTTCGGGACGTTCGACGAGCTGTTCGAGATGCTGACGCTCATCCAGACCGGCAAGACGAAGAAAAAATTTCCCATCCTGCTCTTCGGCTCGCCGTTCTGGAAGCACGTGATGGACCTCGAAGTCATGCAGCAGTGGGGCATGGTCTCGCCCGAGGACCGCGACCTGTACGTGCATGTCGACTCAGTCAAGGAGGCCCGCGACCTCCTCGTGAGCATCATCACCGAGAAGTATCTGGCCGACCCCGATCCGGGACATGACTGAGGTCGGCGTCGCCATCACCACCCTCCCCTCGCGCGAGGAGGCGGACCGGATGGCTGCCGACGCCGTCGCGGCCGGGCTCGCCGCCTGCGCCCAGGTCGAGGGTCCGCTGCGCTCGCATTACGTCTGGGAAGGCAGGCCTGAGAGCGAGGAGGAGTTCCGGGTGACGTTCAAGTTCGCCGCCGACCGCGGACGGGACCTCGAGGCGTGGGCGCATGCGCGCCACCCTTACGCGGTTCCGCAATGGCTGACCTTCGTCGCCGACCACGCTTCGCCCGCCTACCGCGCCTGGGTGCTGGGCGTGCGCTGAACCGCGATGGACGCCACGGCCGCCGCCCTGCTCTACACCCTGCTGGCGGCGGCGGTGACGGCCGGATGGACGCGCGAGAGGCTCCGCCGCGCGGCCACGTCGGCGCCGGAGGGCTTCTGGCCGGGCACGACGCGAGCGCCAGCCGCGGCCCACTTCGCGGCGGCGTCCGCGATGCTTCTCATCACGGTGGCGGAATCGGTGGTCGAAATCAGGACGGGCGTATCGGATACCCAGTCGGTGCTCACGGGGCTCTCCCTGCTCTCGCTGATCGCGGCCGCGGTGGTCGAGGAGACGGTGTTCCGCGGATTCGCCGCCCCGAGCTGGCTGACCGGACCAGGCCTGCTCGGCGTGGTGCTCGGCGGATCGGCCGTCTTCGCGCTCATCCATGGGTTCAACGTTTCGACCGCGCAGGGACGCATCAGCCTGGCCTTCGCCTTCGTAACCTCGCTCGGACTCTACGTGGCCCGATTCAACCCCCTGAACCCCGAGCGTTCGCTCGCGCCGTGCTTTACGGCACATATCGTGCGTAATCTGGCTGTGTTCGGCATCAAGTGGGCGCAGGGCTTCGTGGTCTGGTGACAAAAGGCGGATTCGGACACCGCTTGGGACTTGTCGCTTCACGTGAGGGCAAATACCAATTGGGCGTGGATCGCCCCATCCATCCCTCCCGTCGTGATTTCCTGCTCATGGCTCCGTTCGCCGCGCTGGGCGCGGCCTCCGCGGAAGCTGCGCCCGACCCGCGCGGCCTGCTCGGCGCGCGTCCGCAGACCGCGGTGCCTGCACGCCCGGCGGGCAGCCGGCCCGTGTGGGACCTGACCACCGAGCCGGTCGAGAAGGTGCGCGTCGGCATCATCGGCCTGAACCGGGGCCGGTCCCACGTGAACTCCTGCGTCGCCCTGCCGTGGGTCGAGGTGAAGGCCCTCTGCGACATCAAGGAAGACGTCGCCAAGGCGCAGGCCGAGGCGGTCCGGAAGAAGACGGGCAAGTCCCCCGACCTCTACACCGGCTCCGAGGACGCCTGGGAGAAGCTGGTGGCCCGCGACGACATCGACGTCGTCTACGTCGCCACGCCTTGGGAATGGCACAAGCCCATGGCCGTTCGCGCGATGTCGCTGGGCAAGCACGCCTTCGTCGAAGTGAACTGCGGCGTCACCGTGAAGGAGTGCTGGGAGCTCGTCGACGCTTCCGAGAAGTACGGACGGCACTGCCCGATCCTGGAGAACTGCGCCTACGGCGAGGAGGAGCTCTTCGTGCGGCGCATGGCGGCCGAGGGCCTCTTCGGCGACCTCAAGCACGCCGAGGGAGCCTACATCCACGACCAGCGCGGGACCGCGCCCGACAGCACCTTCTTCCGTCCGCAGCGCGACTGGCGGCGCAAGTATCACACCATCATCGACGGCAACCCCTACCCGACCCACGCCATCGGCCCGCTCGCGACCTACCTCGGACTCGGCAGGGGTGACGTCATGACGCGGGCCGTGTCGGTCTCCTCGCCTGAAATCGGCCTCTCGCAACTGCGTGAGAAGGCGGGCGCGGACAGGGCCCGGACGGCCGGCGAACGGTTCACCTGCGGCGACATGAACACGACGCTGATCAAGACGGCGCTCGGGCGGTCCATCGTGATCCAGCACGACAACACCTCGCCCCGGCCCTACTCCCGGATCAACGCGCTGTGCGGCACCGAAGCCACCTTCTTCGGCTACCCCGCCCGCCTTGCCATCGACTCAGGCAACCGGCACCCGCTCCTTGACCCGAACGAGAAGCGCAACAGCCACGCCTGGACCTACGAAGGGGAAAGGCTGAAGAAGTTCATGCAGGCCCATCCTCACCCGCTCGTGAAACTGGCCGGCGAGGACGCGCGCAAGGTCGGAGGACATGGCGGCATGGACCACCTGATGAACTTCCGCTTCCTTGACTGCATACGAAGGGGCCTGACGCCGGACATGACCGTCTATGACGCCGCCGCCTGGTCCTGCCTGCTGGAGGTGTCGCACCTCTCGGTCACCTCCGGCAGCATGCCGGTCGAGATTCCCGACTTCACCCGAGGCGGCTGGAAGACCCTGCCGCCCCTCCCCCTCATCACCTGACCCATCCATGAAACCCAAAGCATCCTCCAACCGCCGTGACTTCCTGAAGTTCGGCGCCGTCGCCGCAGCGGGCCTCGGCCTCAACGCCACGTCCGCCGAAGCCGGTCCCGACCCCAAGGCGCTCAAGCTCCTCGGCACGCAGGAGATCGGTGCCGCGCGACCCCGCCCGGCCGGCAACAAGCCCGTCTGGGATCTGACCACCAAACCCCTCGAGAAGGTGCGCTGCGGCTACATCGGCCTCAACCGCGGCCGTGGTCACGTCAACTCCGCCGCCAACATCCCGTTCGCCGAGGTCGTGGCCGTCTGCGACATCGTCGAGCAGCGGGCCAAGGGGGCGGCCGAGAACGTGAAGAAGAAGACCGGGAAGGAGCCGGCCGTCTACTTCGGCGACGAGAACGCCTGGGAGAAGCTGGTGGCACGTGACGACATCGACGTCGTGTTCATCTCGACCCCCTGGGAATGGCACGTCCCCATGGCCCTCAAGGCGATGGAGATGGGCAAGCACGCCTTCGTCGAGGTCTCCGCGGCCGTGACCGTGGACGAATGCTGGCAGCTCGTCGACGCCTCGGAGAAATACCAGCGTCACTGCTCCATCCTGGAGAACTGCTGCTACGGCGAGGAGGAGCTCTTCGTCCTGCACATGGCCCGACAGGGGCTCTTCGGCGAGCTCAAGCACGCCGAGTGCGCCTACATCCACGACCTCGGCAAGGGCGTACTCTGGGCCCTGGGCAGCGAGGGCGACTGGCGCCGCAACTACCACACCTTCATGGACGGCAACCTGTACCCGACGCACGGCCTGGGCCCGGTGGCCCAGTACCTGAACATCGGCCGCGGCGACGCCTTCAAGTTCGTGGTCTCCGTCTCCTCGCCCGAGCTGAACCTGACCCAGTACCGGGACAAGGCGCAGCCGAACAAGGGCCGGCACAAGGACGAGAAGTTCGTGTGCGGCGACATGAACACGTCGATCATCAAGACGCAGCTCGGCCGGACCATCATGATCCAGCACGACGTGGTCAGCCCCCGCCCCTATTCGCGCATCAACGGCCTCTGCGGCACCGAGGCCACGTTCTTCGGCTACCCAGCGCGCCTCGCCATCGACGCCGGCAACAGGCATCCGCTCCTCGACCCCAAGGAGAAGCGCAACAGCCACGAATGGACGTACGAGAAGGAGAAGCTCACCAAGTTCATGCAGGCCAACCGCCACCCGCTGGTGACCAAGGTCGGCGAACTGGCCAAGAAGGTCGGCGGTCACGGCGGCATGGACTTCATCCTCAACTACCGGATGCTGGACTGCGTGCGCCAGGGCATCACGCCCGACATGACCGTCTACGACGCGGCCGACTGGTCGGCGATCCTCGAGCTCTCGGTCCGCTCGGTGAAGGACGGCAGCATGCCCGCGCAGTGCCCCGACTTCACCCGCGGCGGCTGGAAGACGATCAAGCCCCTCGGCATCGTCTCCTGAGCGCGCCCGCAGGCGCCCACGGACCCGGCCGCCCGGCCGGGTCCTTCGTTTGCGGTTTGCGTGGATGATGCCGGCAGGCTGAGACTGCGACCATGGGCCAGACCGCCTCGCTCGACTCCTGGAAGGCCGGCCTCGTCACGCGGTCGGGCGAGGAGACCGAGCGCGCCGCCGAGGCCTTCGCGTCCCTGCTGCCCGCCGACACGGCGCTGGCGCTCTCGGGAGACCTCGGGGCGGGCAAGACGACGTTCGTCCGCGGTCTGGCCCGCGGCCTGGGCTACGCAGGGGACGTCACCAGCCCTTCATTCTCGCTCCTCAACGTGCTCGAGGGCAAGCGACGCCTGCTGCATGTAGACGCCTACCGGCTGAAGACCCCGGAGGCCTTCGATGGCCTGATGGTCTGGGACCTGGCCAAGACCCCGTGGAATCTGGTCGTGGAATGGCCGGAGCGCGCCGTGGGACGGCTGCCCGCGGACGCCTGGCGCATGGAAGCGGAAATGCTCCCGGACGGGACGCACCGCTACCGTCTCACCACGCCGTCCTGAGACTCAGGAGTTCTTCTTCCGCTCGTTCTCCGTCAGCCAGCGCTTGCGGAGCCTGACGAAGTTCGGGGTGACCTCCACCAGCTCGTCAGCCTCGATGTATTCGAGGCAGTTCTCGAGGGACATCTGGCGGGCGGGCTTGATCTTGGCGAGGTCGTCCGAACCGGCGGCGCGGACGTTGGTGAGCTTCTTGTTGATCACCAGGTTGATGACCAGGTCGTTGTCCTTGCAGTGTTCGCCGACGACCTGCCCCTCGTAGATCTCGTCAGCGGGCTTCACGAAGAAGTCGCCACGGTCGTAGAGGCGGTCGAGGGAGTAGGCGGTGACGGCGCCGGCCTCGCCGGAGATCATCACGCCCGCGGTACGACGGGGCGGCTCGCCCTTCACCGGCTCGTAGCCGAGCAGGGTGTGGTACATCACCGCCTCGCCGCGGGTGGTGGTGAGCATGAGCGTGCGCAGGCCGAATAGGGAGCGGGACGGGATCTTGAACTCCATGTGGATCCAGCCGCTCGTGCCGGCCTTGGCGTCCATCGAACGGAGCTCGCCGCGCCGTCCGAGCACCAGCGACATGACGTCGCTCTGGGACTCCTCGGGGCAGTCGACCGCCAGGGTCTCGACCGGCTCGCACTGCACGCCGTCGACGGTCTTCATGATGACCTCGGGCTTGCCGACGGAGAGCTCGAAGCCCTCGCGACGCATGGTCTCGATGAGCACGCCGAGGTGCATCAGGCCGCGGCCGGACACCTTCCAGGCGTCCGCGCCGGGCTCACGCTCCACCCGGAGGGCGACGTTCTTCTCGAGCTCCTTGATCAGACGCTCGCCCACCTGGCGGCCGGTGACGAACTTGCCGTCCCGACCGGCGAAGGGCGAGTCATTGACCCGGAAGGCCATCGTCACGGTGGGCTCGTCGACCTTGACCGGAGGCATGGGGCGGGGATTCTCCAGGTCGGTGACGGTCGCCCCGATCTCGACGTGGTCGAGGCCGATGACGGCGCAGATGTCGCCCGCGCTGACCTCCTGGGCCTTGACGCGTCCGAGGGCCTCGAAGACCTCGACCTCGAGCACGCGCTGCTTGTGCTGGGTGCCGTCGCGCGCGACGAGCATGACCGGCATGCCGGGGGAGATCTTGCCTGCGGTGACGCGTCCGACCGCGATGCGTCCCACATAGTCGCTGTAAAGGATGGCGGTGACCATCAGCTGGAGCGGGTTGGCCAGCGCCTCCTCACGGGACTTGAAGCCGGCGGCGGCGCCGCGGGACGAGCCCTCGGCGTAAGGCGCGGGGATGTGGTCGACGATGGCGTAGAAGAGCTCGAGCAGGTCCTTCGGACGCGCCTCTCCGGTGGCCTTGGCGAGGTCGGCCGTGCCCCAGCCTTCGCGGCCGGAGGCGTAGATCACAGGGAAGTCCAGGGCGTACTCGGGCGCCTCGAGCGCGACGAGGAGGTCGAAGACCTCGTTGACGACCGCCTCGGGGCGGGCCGAGGGCTTGTCGATCTTGTTGACCACGACGATGGGCTTGAGGCCGAGGGCCAGGGCCTTCGAGAGCACGAAGCGGGTCTGGGGCATCGGGCCTTCGAAGGAGTCGACCACGAGGAGGCAGCCGTCGGCCATGTTGAGCACGCGCTCGACCTCGCCGCCGAAGTCGGCGTGGCCCGGGGTGTCGATCAGGTTGATCTTGAATTCCTCGCCGTTGCGCGGGTCCTTCCAGCGGATGGCGCAGTTCTTGGCGGTGATGGTGATGCCGCGCTCACGCTCAAGGTCGCCCGAGTCCATGATCAGCCCGTGCTGGCCGCCGGCGAGCTTGTCGAGGTCCTCGGTCCTGAACATGCCGGACTGGTAGAGCAGACGGTCGGTCAGGGTCGTCTTGCCATGGTCGACGTGGGCAATGACGGCGATGTTGCGCAGATTCATGGGAAAACGTCCTACGCATAGTAAAAACCCCCTCGGCGCAAGGGGAATAAGAGGGGCCGGGCCGTCGAAACCCCGGCCTCAGGCCAGTCCGTCCCGCACCAGCAGGGCCTCGGGGTCGAGGTCGCGGCCCATGAAGTCACGGAAGAGCTTGGCCGCGGGCTCCGAATTGCCCTTGGCCAGGATGTGGCTGCGGAGCTCGCGGCCGGTCTTGGGATTGAGCACGCCCTCCTTCAGGAACCGGGTGAAGGCGTCGGCCTCGAGCGCCTCGGCCCACTTGTAGGAATAATAGCCGGCGGCGTATCCCGTGGCGTCGGAGAAGAGGTGGTTGAAGCGACGGGCCATCGCGGGGAGAGGGCGTGTGGTGGGCGCCTGCCACTCGGCGAAATCCTTGTTCCAGTGGTCGTCCAGGTCCCGGCCCCTGAGCTCCTCCGCGCGGAGATGCAGGTCGAGGTCGAGCTTGGAGAAGGCGAGCTGACGCATGCAGGCGGAGGCCGAGCGGAAGTTGGAGGCGGCGTCGAGCTTGGCGAAGAGGTCGGCGGGAAGGGCCGCGCCGGTCTGATGATGCCTGGCGAAGAGGTCGAGCGCCTCGCGCTCCCAGCACCAGTTCTCCAGGATCTGGGAAGGCAGCTCGACGAAGTCCCAGGCCACGCGCACGCCGGAGAGGGACTCCACCTCGACTTCGCTGAGCACGTGGTGCAGGAGATGGCCGAACTCATGGAACACCGTCGTGACCTCGTCATGCGTGAGCAGGGCCTGTCCTCCGCCGACGGGCGGCGTGAAATTGCCGCACATCAGGCCCAGGTGCGGGACGAAGGACCCGTCCGGGCGGGGTCCGCCGGTGCGCAGGAAGTTCATCCACGCTCCACCGCGCTTCGATTCGCGCGGAAACCAGTCGGTGTAGAAGGAGCCGAGATGGCGGGCGCCGTCCCGCACCTCGTAAAAGCGCACCTCGGGATGCCATACGGGGACGGGCTCGGCCTCGATGCGCGGCTCCGTGGCGCGGACGACCGTGCGCGCGCCCGTCGACGGATCGACGTGCACGGTGTCGCGTCCGGCGACCGAGATGCCGAACAGCTCGCCGAAAAGGCGGAACATGCCGCCGATGACGCCGTCGACTGGGAACCAGGGGCGCAGGGCCTCGTCGTCGAAGCCGTGCAGCTCCTTGCGCATGCGCTCCGACCACAGGGCGAACTCCCAAGGGTGCAGGTGTCGCTTCGCCTCGCCGGTGCGGGACGCCCGGAAGGCCTCCAGCTCATCGGCCTCCTGGCGGAAGCGGGGGCGCACACGACGGCCCAGGTCCTCGATGAAAGCGAGCGCGCGGGCGCCGCTGCCGGCCATGCGGCGCGCCGTGGTGAAGTCAGCGAAGTGCTCCTTGCCGAGCAGCCGCGCCTTCTCCTGCCGGAGCGCGAGGATCTCCCCCACCAGGGCGGTGTTATCCCAAGGGGCCTTGAGCCCGACCTGTCCGAGAGCCTCCCAGCATTCGCGGCGCAGGGCCTCGTCCTCGGCATACTCGAGCACCGGGAAGACCGAAGGGGCGTGCAACGTGAAGCGCCAGGCCTCCGGGCGGCCCTTGGCGGCAGCCGACTGCCTGGCGGCGCCTAGGGCGCTGGGAGGCAGCCCGCGCAGTCGGGCCTCGTCCGTGATGAAGAGGTCCCAGGCGTTGGTGGAGTCCAGGACGTTCTCGGAATACTTCTGCGTGCGTGAGGCGAGGTCGGCGTTGATCGCGGCCAGCCGTTGCTTGCTTTCCGGGGGCAGGTCGGCGCCGTTTTCGACGAAGTCGGCCACGGTCTCCTCCAGGAAACGACGTCGCACGCCGGTCAGGGCGGCGGCCTCAGGTGTGCGGGCATAGTCACGGATGACGGACCAGACCCCGGGGTCGAGCGTCAGTGAAGTGAAGAAGGCGGTCACCTCCGGCAGGAGGGCGTTGTGAGCCTTGCGCAGCGGCTCGGAGTTCATGACCGCATCGAGGTGGGTCACCAGCCCCCAGGCGCGTGAAAGCTCACGCGTGGAACGTTCGAGCCCCAGCAGCACGTCGTCATAGGTCAGTCGGCCGGCAGGCAGGGCCTTGAATGCCTCGACGTTGGCCTGGGCGCGGCGCAAAGCCTCGCGGATGTCGGGCTCGACGTGCTCGGGTCGCAGTCGGCTCCAGTCGAAGAGGAAGGCGTCGTCGAGGAAGGGGTGCACGGAGAGGCAAGATGCCCCCGAAACGGCGTCCAGCAAGCGCACAGCGAGGATGGGCTCACACGGAGCGGGCTTGCGAAGGCTCTCCTGCGGCCTTCATTGTGAGGCATGAACGCCGAGGAGGCAGTGCCGGTCCAGGCCATCGAAGTGGTGCCCGTCCAGGGGGGCACCGCCGTCTTCCTCGTCACCCCCCTCAAGACCGTCGTGATCCAGGTCGACCCCGCCGTGGGGGAAGCCCTGCAGGCCTCGTTGGACGGACGCCTCTCGGAGCGCCCGCTCTCGCACGACCTGATGCTGCACCTGCTGCTCGGGCTCGACGCGGCGGTCTCGCACGTCGCCATCGTCGGCGTGAAGGACGGGGTGTTCTACGCGCGCGTCCTCCTCGCGCAGGACGGGCCCGTGGCCCGGAAGGTGGCCGAGGTCGACGCCCGTCCCAGCGACGCGCTCGTGCTGGCGGTCAAGGCCAAGCGGCCCGTCTTCATCGCCCGCCCGGTGGTCGAGGCCTGCGACGACATGTCGGCCCAGCTGGCCAAGTTGCGCAAGCAGGCGTGAACGCCGCGCTCCCCCAGCCTGCCGATCCGGGCGCGCGCCCATCGGTGCTCGCTCCGATGCAGGACGTGACCACGACCGCCTTCATGCGCGTCATCGCGCGGCGCGGGGCGCCCGACTGGTTCGTGACCGAATATTTCCGCGTCCACGAAAGCTCGACGCCCGAACGCCACATCGTCGATTCCGTGGTCAACCACGGCACGGGCCGGCCGGTCTTCGCCCAGCTGATCGGCGAGGACACGCCCCACATGCTGCGGACGGTCAAGGAGCTGCTGAAGCTCCCCGTGGCGGGCATCGACCTCAACATGGGCTGCCCGGCGCCCAAGGTCTACCGCAAGAACGTCGGCGGGGGTCTCCTGCGCGACCCGGCCAAGGTCGATGAGCTCGTGGGCTCCCTGCGCCAGGCCATCCCCGGACTCTTCACGGTGAAGATGCGCATCGGCTTCGACGGGACCGAACGCTTCGACGAACTGCTGGCCATCCTCGCCCGGCACAAGGTCGATCTCGTGACCGTCCATGGACGCACGGTGAAGGGGCTTTACTGGTCCGAGGTCGACTACGCCGCCATCGCGCGCGCCGTCCGCTCCCTGCCCTGCCCCGTCATCGCCAACGGCGACGTGGCCAGCGCGGCGAAGGCCTCCCGACTGCTCGGAGAGACCGGCGCCCACGGCATGATGATGGGCCGCCACGCCATCCGGAACCCCTGGATCTTCGCCCAATGGCGCGACCTGCAGGCGGGCCGCGACCCGTTCCGTCCGACCCTCGCCGACGTCCGTGCCTACGTGCAGGACCTAGCGGACGAGTGCTGCGACCGGGCGATGACCTCCGAGCAGCGCGCGGGCAGGCTCAAGAAGTTCCTCAATTTCGTGGGGCTGGCCGTCGACGCCGACGGCGCCTTCCTCCACGAGATGCGTCGGTGCGCGACGATGGAGGAGCTGCTCGCCTGCTGCGACCGCCGCCTGGGCGGCGAGAACGCGGGCCGGCCTTATGCCGACGAGCCCTACCGCGGACTGGTGGCACGGCCCACGCGCGAGACCCAGCAGGGGTGCGAGCTCTGATCAGCGCAGCGTGGCGCGGAGACGCCGCTCGCGCGAGAGGAACAGCAGCAGCGGGCCGCCAAGCACGAGCAATGACCA
>CAZRPB010000030.1:0-19803 GCA_964601955.1 uncultured Klebsiella sp.
AGGAGTTCCTCTACTCCGCCATGGAGGACTTCCGCATCGACATCATGATCGACCAGGGGCCGAACGCTCGGAGCGTGCGGCTCGACCTGCCCCGCTTCACGCTCGTGGGGGCCACCACGCGCACCGGTCTGCTCACCGCCCCGCTGCGCAGCCGCTTCACGCTCCAGACGCGCCTCGACTACTACGACCGCGCCCAGCTGCTGACGATCGTGCGGCGCAACGCCGCGCTGCTCGGGCTCGACCTCGACGAAGGCGGCGCGACGGAGATCGCACGCCGCGCGCGCGGCACGCCGCGGGTGGTCAACAACCTCCTCCGCTTCACCCGGGACTTCGCGCTGGAACGCGCGGGCGGCAAGGCCGACGCCGCGGTCACGGCCGCCGCGCTCGAGCTGCTGGAGATCGACCGGGACGGACTCGATGAGATGGACCTGCGCATCCTCCGCGCCATCGCGGAGAAGCACCAGGGAGGCCCCGTCGGGCTGAACAGCGTCGCCGCGTCGGTCGGCGAGGACGCGCACACGCTGGAGGAGGTCCACGAGCCGTTCCTCGTGCAGGAGGGCTACGTGCTGCGCACCCCCCAGGGCCGCGTCATCTCGGAAAAGGGCTGGCGGGCGGCCGGCGTGACGCCTCCCCCCGCCCAGGGCGGACTGCTCTGACGCTGGACAAGGGCGGGAGGCGGCAGTTAGGGTCTGCCCCCCATGGCGAAACGTTGGGTCATCAAGCTGGGCTCCGGCCTGCTCACCCGCAAGGACGGCAAGGTCGACCGCGCCCAGATCGGACGCATCGCCGACCAGGTCGCCGCCCTTTCCCGCAAGGGCGTCGAGGTCGTGCTGGTCTCGTCCGGCGCCGTCGCCTCAGGCATGACGGCGATGGGGCTCGACAAGCGCCCTAAGGACGCCCGCGAGCTGCAGGCCTGCGCGACGGTGGGGCAGCCCGAGCTGATGTCGGAATACGGGAGGCGCCTCCGCCGGCACGGCCTTCTCGCCGCCCAGATGCTTCTCACCTACTGGGACCTGGACAGCCGCGGCTGCACGCGCAATGCCCGCGCGACGCTCGACCTGCTGCTCCGCCGCCGGCGCTTCGTGCCCATCATCAACGAGAACGACGCCATCGCCGACGAGGAGATCAAGGTCGGGGACAACGACCGTCTCTCCGCCCACGTCGCCGCGCTCGTGCAGGCCGACCTGCTCATCATCCTCTCAGGCGTGGACGGCCTGATGACGCGCTCGGACGGCACCGGCGCGCTGGTGCCCAAGGTCACGCGGCTCGACGAACGGGTGCGCGCCCTGGCGGGCGGAGCCGGGTCTGAACGCAACGTCGGCGGCATGGTGACCAAGCTGCAGGCGGCCGAGATCGCCGCCGAGGGGGGCGTCGACACGGTCATCGCCAACGGACGGCGCCCGAAGGTGCTGCTCGAACTGGCCGCCGGACGGCGGATCGGCACGAGGTTCTCCCTGCGCCGCCGATGAGCGAGCTGCTCGCCAAGGTCTCCGCGCTCGCCCGGGCGGCCAAAAAGGCGGCGCGTCCGGTCGCGCTCGCCCCGGCCGCCACGCGCGACCTCGCCCTCCGTGCCGCCGCCGCGGCCCTACGCCGCGACGAGGCCGCCGTGCTGGCGGCCAACGCCGAGGACCTCGCGGCCGCGCGCGCCAAAGGACTCGCCGAAGCCATGGTCGACCGCCTGCGGCTGGACCACGGGCGACTCGAGGCGATCGCCAAGGCCTGCGAGGAGGTCGCCGACCTGCCCGACCCCGTGGGCGAGGTCATCGAGGAATGGAGCCGGCCGAACGGCCTGCGCATCGTCAAGCGGCGCGTACCCATCGGCCTCGTGGCCATCATCTTCGAGTCGCGTCCCAACGTGACCGTCGACGCCGCCGCGCTCTGCCTCAAGTCCGGCAACGGCTGCGTCCTGCGCGGCGGAAGCGAGGCCATCCGCACCAACCTCGCCCTGGCGTCGTCCTTCGCGACGGGTCTCCGCGAGGCGGGCCTGCCCGTCGAGGCCGTCACGCTGCTGCCCTTCACCGACCGCGAGGCGGTGCCCGCGCTCGGCTCCCTCCGCGGCGTCGTCGACGTGATCGTGCCGCGCGGAGGTCCCGGCCTGATCGAGGCGGTGAGCGCCTCCGCACGCATGCCCGTCATCAAGCATGACGCCGGCGTCTGCCACGTCTACGTGCACGCCGCCGCCGACCTCGCCAAGGCGCTCCCCGTCATCGTCAACGCCAAGTGCCAGCGCCCGAGCGCGTGCAACGCCGCCGAGACCGTGCTCGTCGACGCCGCCGTCGCGCCGTCGCTGCTCCCGACGCTCGCCCGCGAGCTGTCCGCCCGGAAGACCGAAGTGCGCGCCTGCCCGCGCGCGCTGCCCCTCATGCCGGGCGCCCGTGCCGCCACGGACGAGGACTTCCGCACCGAGCACCTCGCTCTCATCCTCAACGTCAGGGTCGTGGACGGGCTCGCCCAGGCCGTGGACCACGTCGAGTCCTACGGGTCGCATCACTCCGACGCTATCCTGACCGAGGACGCGCAGGCGGCCCGCGCCTTCCTGGCCCAGGTGGACAGCGCCTGCGTCTACTGGAACGCCAGCACCCGCTTCACCGATGGCGGCGAATTCGGCTTCGGTGCGGAGGTCGGCATCAGCACCGAAAGGCTGCACGCACGGGGCCCGATGGGCATCCGGGAGCTCACCACGTGGAAGTTTGAGGTCAGCGGAGACGGGCAGGTCCGGGCCTGACGGCTTTTCCGTTTGACACCCCGGGGCGGGAGGGCGTTTGCTGAACGTCCTTTCGGCTGTCCGGGGTGGTAGCTCAGTTGGTTAGAGCGCCTGCCTGTCACGTAGGAGGTCGCGGGTTCGAGTCCCGTCCATCCCGCCAGCCGAAAGGGGCCCGTCGCCCCGGAAAGGGCGCTTGCGCCGTCACCCCGCCGTCACGGTTCCGGACGAGGTTTTGTCTTTCCCCCGCGGAAGGCGGCGGGATGATGAGCCACCCATGAGCAAGAAAGTCCTCATCATCGGCGCCGGCGGCGTCGGCAACGTGGTCGCCCACAAGTGCGCGATGGCCCCCGAGTTCTTCTCCGAGGTCATGCTGGCCTCGCGCAACGAGAACAAGTGCAAGGCGGTGGCCGCCGACGTGAAGGCCGCCACCGGACGCACGATCCGTACGGCCGCCGTGGACGCCGACGACGTCAAGGCGACGGTCGCGCTCATCAGGTCGTTCGGGGCGGACCTCCTCATCAACGTCGCCCTGCCCTACCAGGACCTGCCGCTCATGGACGCCTGCCTCCATGCCGGCATCCACTACGTCGACACCGCCAACTATGAGCCCCCGAACCTGGCCAAATTCGAGTACTCCTGGCAGTGGGCCTACCGCGAACGCTTCGAGAAGGCGGGCCTCATGGCGCTGCTCGGCTCGGGCTTCGACCCCGGGGTGACCAACGTCTTCTGCGCCCACGCCCAGAAGCACCTCTTCGACTCGATCGAGACGGTCGACATCATGGACGCCAACGCGGGCGACCACGGCTACCCCTTCGCGACGAACTTCAATCCGGAGATCAACATCCGGGAGATCACCCAGCGCGGCCGCTACTGGGAGCGGGGCGAATGGAAGGAGACCGATCCGCTCTCCGTGAAGTGGGTCTACGACTACCCGGTGGTCGGTCCGAAGGACAGCTACCTGCTCTACCACGAGGAACTCGAGTCGCTGGCCAAGAACATCCGCGGCCTGAAGCGCATCCGCTTCTTCATGACCTTCTCGGAACGCTACCTCACGCACCTGCGCGTGCTCGAGAACGTCGGCATGACGCGCATCGACCCCATCGAGTTCCAGGGCCACAAGATCGTGCCGATCCAGTTCCTCAAGGCCCTGCTCCCCGACCCCGCCTCGCTGGGCCCCCGCACCAAGGGCAAGACCTGCATCGGCTGCGAGATCACGGGCGTGAAGGACGGGAAGCCGCGCAAGGTCTTCATCTACAACGTCTGCGACCACCAGGCCTGCTACGCGGAGGTGAAATCCCAGGCCATCAGCTACACGACGGGCGTGCCCGCCGCCATCGGGGGCGCCATGATCGCGTCCGGCAAGTGGCTGAAGCCGGGCGTCTGGAACATGGAGGAGATGGATCCGGATCCCTTCATGGCCGAGCTCAACGTGCGCGGACTGCCGTGGCACGTGAAGGAGCTGCCGGTCTGACCGGCCGGAAGCCCGCCGCGAGGCGGGCTTTTCATTTGCGCCCCTCCGTCGCGCGGGCAACCCTGCCGGCGTGTCCGACGCGCTGACCGAAGCCTTCTCCCGCATCGACCTCTCGCAGGTCCCGAGCCCCTGCCACGTGCTCCATCGCGGGCTGCTGGAGGCCAACCTGCGGACGCTGCGCTCGGTGATGGACCGCTCCGGCGCCAAGGTGCTGCTCGCCCTCAAGGGCTTCGCCCAGTTCAGCGAGGCGAAGCTGGTCGCGAAGTATCTCGCGGGCACCACCGCCAGCGGCATCCACGAGGCGCTGCTAGGACGGGAGGAGTTCGGCGGTGAGGTGCACGCCTACTCGCCCGCCTTCAAGGACGATGAGTTCGACCGGCTGCTGCGGGTCGCCGACCACGTGTCGTTCAACTCACCCTCGCAGTGGCGGCGCTTCCGCGAACGCGGGCTCGCCGCCCCCCGCAAGGTCTCCTTCGGGCTGCGCGTGAATCCGGAGCACGCGGAAGTGGAGGTCGAACTCTACAATCCCTGCGCGCTCGGATCGCGGCTCGGCACGCCGCGCTCGGAGATCCGCTCGGCCGACGATCTGGCCGGCCTCGAGGGCCTCCACTTCCACACGATGTGCCAGCAGGGCTCCGACGTGCTCCAACGCACGGTGGCGGCCTTCGAGTCCCGCTTCGGCGAGTTCATCCCGAAGATGAAGTGGGTGAACTTCGGGGGCGGACATCACATCACGCGACCGGGCTACGACCTCGACCTGCTGGTCAGGGTCATCACGGACTTCCGCCGGAAGTGGGGCGAGCACATCCAGATCTACCTGGAGCCGGGCGAAGCCATCGGCATCGGGACCGGCGTGCTGGTGGGCACGGTGCTCGACGTGGTCCGCAACGGCATGGAGATCGCCATCCTCGACGTATCCGCGACCTGCCACATGCCCGACACGCTGGAGATGCCCTACCGCCCGGACATCGTGGGCGGAGACCTGCCCGGCCGGCTTCCGCACACCTACCGGCTCGGCAGCTCGACCTGCCTGGCCGGCGACGTGATCGGCGACTACTCGTTCGCGGAGCCCCTGCGGCCGGGACAGCGCCTGGTGTTCCTGGACATGTCCCACTACACATTCGTCAAGAACACCACCTTCAACGGGGTGCCCCTTCCGGCCATCGCCTCCTTCGACCCCAAGGACGGCAGGATCCACGTGGTAAGGCGCTTCGGCTACGCGGACTACAAGGACCGGCTGTCCTGAGGGCGGGGACTTGACCCAAGGGGGGCCGGCGGGCATCCTGCAGTCCACACCGCATGAAGACCTCCGAAATCGTCCTCTCCCTCGTGGCCGCCACCTTCGCCGGCATCGCCGTCGTCACCTGGAACGGCGAAGCGGAGGCCGTCGAACGCGCGGACAAGGCCCAGGCCGCGCTCAACGCCGCCAATGTGCGCAATGCCCAGCTGACCAAGGCCGACGGCGAGCACCGCGCCCGCATCGCCGACCTCGAGAAGTCCCTCAAGGCCGCCGCCGCCGAAGCCGCCGACGTGAAGACGCAGCTCAGCGCCGCGGTCGAGGCCATGAAGTCCGCCAAGAAGGACCTCGAAGCCGCCCAGGCGGCCGCCAAGGACGCCAAGGACGCCCTCGCCAAGGCGGTCACGAAGGCCGCTGAGCTTGAGAAGGCGCGCGCCGACGCCGCCGCCCAGGTGAACGCGCTCTCGACCGAACTCGCCGGACTGCGCAACGGAGCCGAGCTCCGTGACGCCATCGAACGCCGCAAGAAGGCCGAATCGGACCTTGAGGCCGCCTCCTCGGCGCTCCGCGAGGCCAACGCCCGGGCCGCCAAGGCCGAGGCGAGGGTCAAGGAGCTGGAAGAGGAACTCGCCCGCCTCAAGGGACGCGCCCGCGGCCTGGACAACGGGTCCTCAAACTACCGCGGCATCTGAGACGTCCGCAAGGTCCGCGAAAGAAGGCCCGCGCAAGCGGGCCTCTTCGTTTGCCCACGGAAGCAAAAAGGGGGCCCTCCTCCCAGAGGGCCCCCTGCCATGAAGACCGTACTGCGGATCAGTAGTTGAACTGGAGCTGGAGGGCGAGGCGGCGGGAATCGGTGATGATCGCCGGCGCCGTGGTGCTGCTGTTGCTCCGCTCGTTGGACATGGTGTACATGAGGGTGAGCTCGCACTCCTTGCGCCACTGCCACTCGACGCCGATGTCGATCTCGTTCACGCACATCTTCGGGGCGTTGGTCGCGAACTTGCGGGCGCCGTCGAAGTAGTTCCAGCGGATGAAGGGGATGTACTCGGAGAGGCCGGAGACGATCCGGTAGTTGGCCAGGATGTAGCCTCCCTGGAGCGAGCCGAGATTCACGATGGTCGCGGCGTCATCCATCTGGGGTCCCTGACCGGTGGTCCACTCGGCCTCGATGCCGAAGGGCTGGGGGTACATCACGAAGGTGGCGAAGGCACGGCGGTCCTTGAAGCCGTCGGAGACCTCGCCGGGGTAGGCGGCGAGGGTGTTGGCCGTGCGCACGCCGTCGGTGGTCACCTTGAATCGACCGGTGTAGGCTCCGACTCCGGCTTCGTAGATCTGGCCGCTGGCGGACTTCCAAGGATAGCTTAGACGCGCGAGCAGATGGGGCTCGCCGTTGTTGTCGGCACGGTTGAGTCCGGAGCCGCCGAAGCCGCCGACGGTGAAGACTCCGTAGTCACCGGAACCCTTGAGGCCGTCCTTCACGAGGGACTTGAAGAGGTCACGGGACTCCTTGGAGGCGTACATGTAGTAGAGGCCCTGGTCGCGTTCGCCTTCGACCGCCGAATTGAGGGCCTCAGGTCGCTCCATCGCGAGACGGTTCTGCGAGGACTGGAGGTTCACCCAGCCGTAGGGGACCTTGGAGAGGCCGATGCGGACGCGGTGCTCCTTGGACTCGTCGAGGGCGATGTCGGCGTAGATGTCGCGGGCCTGAAGGGCGAAGGTCGAGCCGCCGTTGTTCGCGGCGAAGTCGAGCTGGGAGTAGAGGTAGACACGGCCGACGTCTCCGGCGATCTTGAAGCGGCCACGGCGGATGACGAAGGATTCAGCCGAGCTGACGGAACGGTCGGCAGGCAGGCCGCCGGTCAGGTAGGCGGCGTCGTTGAGCTGCTCGGTGAAGCGCACCTGGGTGTAGCCATCGATGGAGAGCCTGTCATACCAGGCGGTCTCCTTGGGGGAGTTGAGCTTGGCGATCGCGGCCTGCTGCAAGGCCTGCGCGCGCTCCTCGGCGGTGATGATGCCCTTCTTGACGAGAAGGTCCAAGGCGGGGTTGCGCTCCTGGGCGCCGGCGGGGATGACCGCCAGGGCGGAGGCCGCCAGCAGCGTAGACTTGAGGATGTTGTTCATGGATCGATGGTGCGTTTGAGCGGACCCATCCTGACAGATTGCCATGTCAGAATGACGGCCGTGACGTGAAGAACACGTCACGCCGACGCTACGGAACGGAGACCCTCGGGTTACGGACCGGTGACGCCGCCCCCCGCCAGGCAGGCCTCCAGGCCGGCGCGGACGTCACTGAACCGAGGAGACCAGCCCAGTTCACGCAGGATCCGGGAGGAGTCGACGCGGCGGCTCGGCTGGGTCCTGCCGCCCTTGCGCATGCGGGGACCGGCCTCGGCCTCGGGCACGAACGCGGGCGGCGGCAGACCAAGCCGAGAGGCGATCCATCGGGCCAGGTCAGCCTTGGTCAGAGGCCGGCCGTCGGTCACGTTGTAGGTCCGGTGACCGGGCGGCCCGCCCTCGAGGGCCGCGATCACCGACGAGGCCGCGTCATCGCCATGCAGATAGTTGATGAGATGGTCGGATCGCCCGCCGACGACGGTCTCGCCGCGTCTGAAAGCGTCGAGCAGGTAGTGCCTGCCGGGGCCGTAGAGTCCGCCGAAGCGCAAGGCGCGCGTGAAAGGAATTCCGGAATCCGCGGTCGCGCGCTCGCCCGCCAAGATGGCGTCCGAGGCGGGGTCGCCGCCGGCCGGCGAATCCTCGTCGACGGTGACGCCGCCGTCCTGCCGATAGACTCCGGTGGAGCTGGTGAAGACGAGACGCTCCGCGCCGATCGCGCGGGCCCACTCCGCCGACCGCCGGACGCGCACGTCATAGGCGGCCGCATAGGCTTCAGGCCCGCCGCCGCCGGCGCTGGCCGCGTAGACCACGCAATCGAAGTCACGGGGCAAGACCGACCAGTCGGTGACGTCGAGGTCGAGCGCGAGGGCCCGCAGGCCGGAGGCCGAGAGGGCGTCACGGGACGCGGAGGAGCGGACCACGCCCAGGGCGTCCACGCCAAGCTCCCGCAGGAGACGCAGCACGCGCGTCCCGACGTAGCCGCAGCCCAGGACGGCGACGCGCCTCATGGCAGGAAGGAGGCGGCCCACTCGGCGGGGGAGGAACCGGGGCGGGCTGAGAGCAGTTCGCGCAGCTCCGCGGCGTCGCGCAGGGCCCGCTCGCGCGGCTCGGGCGCTCCGACGCAGGCACGGAGCCGGACGGCCAGCGCCTCAGGCTCGCAGGCGGACTGCAGGAACTCGGGCCACGCCTCACGCCCGAGGAGGATGTTGGCGATGCCCAGGCGGTCGACGCCGCGCGCGACGACGTTGCGCCCGAGGAACCAGGTCAGCGCGTTCGCACGGTAGACCACGGCTCCGGGAATCCCCGCAAGCGCGACCGAAAGCGACATCGTGCCCGAGCTCACCAGCGCGGCGCAGCCACCGGCCTGCCCCTCCCCCACCGGCCGGAGGTCGACGCCTTTCGCGGCCTCGCCATATTCGGCCAGCAGGCGGTAAAGCTCCGCGTGCACCGCGCCGCCGGTATGAAGCACGAGCGCCCGCCGCTTCGGGTCGTGGCGCCGGTATCGGGCGAACGCCTCGACCAGGGAGGGGAAGATCTTGCGGACGGGCTTGGGACGGCTGCCCGGCAGCAGCAGCACCGGACCGTCGGGATCGTGGCGCACCGGAGGGACGTGCGCCTCGTTCACGAACGGATGCCCGACGAAGGTCGCCGGCAGGGTCGTGTCGGCGTAGCAGCCGACTTCGAACGGAAAGATCGTGCCGACGGCGTCAAGATCTCGGGCCATCGGGAAGCGACGCCGCGGCTTCCAGGCCCACAGCTGGGGGCTGACGTACTGGATGACGGCCGTCTCGCCCCCGCCCTGACGGGAGAGGCCCGCGACGCGCAGTTCGGACGCGAGACGGAGGTTGAGCCCGGGATAGTCGACGAGGATGACCAAGGACGGCCTCCAACGCAGGGTCCAGGCGCGCATGGCCCCGAAGAGCCGCCGGTAGAAGGGATAGGCGGACACCACCTCGACGAGTCCGACGGCCGAGAAGGCGGTCATGTCGAGGAGCAGCTGCGCGCCCGCTTCGCGCAGGCGGGGCCCGCCGAAGGCGGCCACGCGCAGACCGGGCCTCGCGGCGGCGAGGGCGCGCACCACCTCCGCCGCATGCTGGTCGCCGGAGTGCTCTCCGGCCACGACCAGCACGTCGACTCCTCCGGCCCTCGGACGGGGAAACTCCGCGGGAATGGCCGGGAAGGCGCTCATCGGCGCGCCATGCCGGCGCGGATCTGCTCGGTGATGCGCAGGGCGACCTCCAGGGCCGTGCGGCCCAGCTCGCCGCCGACCTTGGGCGTGGCGCGGTCGCGCACGCAGGCGACGAAGGAGCCGAGCTCGATGGCGAGGGGTTCGCCCTTCTCGATCGGCAGGTCCTCCTTGGCGAAACCGCCCTCCGCGGCGGGATCGACGCGCACCGTGTGCCCCTTCTGCTGCATGAAGTCGATGGAGAGGTAGCCGCCGGTCTGGAAGACCCGGATCTCCCGGTTCTTCTTCAGCGAGACGCGGCTGGCGCTGAGGTTGGCCACGCAGCCGTTGCGGAAGGCGATGCGGGCGTTGGCGATGTCCTCGGTGCGGGTGACCACCGAGACGCCGACGGCATCGATGCGCTCGACCGGGGAGTTCGCCAGCTGGAGCACGATGCCGATGTCATGGATCATCAGGTCGAGGACCACGCCCACCTCGGTGCCCCGCGGCGTGAACGGCGCCAGGCGCTCGGCGGTGATGTAACGGGGCTCGCTGACGGCCTTCTCCAGGAAGGACATCACGGGGTTGTAGTGCTCGATGTGCCCGACCTGCACGATGCGGTCGGCCTTGGCGGCGGCGTCGAGGATGCGGGCCGCCTCCTCCATGGTCACGCAGAGGGGCTTCTCGATGAGGAGGTGGACGCCCTTGGCGAGCAGGGGCAGCGCCACGGCGGCGTGATGGTTGGTGGGCACGACGACGCTCACGGCGTCACAGCGCTCGGCCATCTCCTCGAGGGTGGCGAACCGCCGGCAGCCGTGACGTCCGCAGATCTCGGCCGCCCGGGCGTCATCCGGCTCGAAGATGCCCGCGAGCTCGGCCCCGGGCAGGGAGGCGTAGATGCGGGCGTGGTGCTGGCCGAGCGAACCCGTGCCGGCGACCCCGCAGCGGATGCGGCTGGCGGTCATGCCGGAGGATTCAGCGGCGCGGGGGCGCCTTCAATCCGAAAACCCGCCGGGTCGGGGACGGAAGTCCAGCGCGCCCGCCTTGACGAGCGAGACGTCGACGGAGGCGCCGTCCGGAACCTCTCCCGCCAGCATCATCCTCGCGAGCGGCGTCTCCACCTCGCGCTGCAGGAGCCGGCGCAACGGCCGCGCGCCGTAGACGGGATCGAAGCCCCTGTCGGCCAGACGGGCGAGGGCCTGCGGCGTGAAGTCGAGCCGGATGCGACGCGCGGCGAGGCGGGCGTTGAGCCCGTCGACGAGCAGGCGTGCGATGGCCAGGACCTCGGACTCGCCCAGGGGGCTGAACAGGGCCACCTCGTCGACGCGGTTGAGGAACTCGGGGCGGAAGTGGGAACGGAGATCGGCCATGACGGCCTCGCGCACCGCCTCCGACAGGCCCAGCCCGGCGCGGTCCGCCAGATGACGGCTCCCGATGTTGGAGGTCATGATGAAGATGGCGTTGCGGCAGTCCACCGTGCGTCCCTGCGAATCGGTGAGACGTCCGTCGTCCAGCACCTGGAGCAGGATGTTGAAGACCTCGGGGTGCGCCTTCTCGACCTCGTCGAGGAGCACGACGGCGTAAGGATGGCGCCGGAGGGCCTCGGTGAGCTGTCCGCCCTCCTCGTGCCCGACGTACCCGGGCGGGGCGCCGACGAGACGGGAGACGGCGTGCTTCTCCATGTACTCCGACATGTCCAGGCGGATCATCGCCTTCTCACCGTCGAAGAGCTCGGCCGCGAGGGCCTTGGCCAGCTCGGTCTTGCCGACGCCGGTGGGACCGAGGAACAGGAAGGAGCCGACGGGCCGACGGGGATCCTGGACGCCGGCGCGGGCGCGCTGCACGGCCTCGGCGACCGCGCGCACCGCCTCGTCCTGGCCGACCACGCGGGCCCGGAGACGTTCGTCCAGCTTGAGCAGCCGCTGGCGCTCGCCCTCGAGCAGCTTGCTCACGGGCACGCCGGTCCAGCGGGCGACGACCTCGGCGACCTCCTCGGGCGTGACGGTCTCCCGGAACAGTCCCGTGGCGGACTTCGCGGCGCCCTCGAGCCTCGCGACCTCCTTCTCCAGCTCAGGAATGACGCCGTAGCGGAGCTTCGCGACCTCCTCCAGCCTTCCGGTGCGCTCGACCTTGGCCATGTCGGCCTTGGCGTCCTCGAGCTTCGCGCGGGCGGTGCGGACCTTGGTCACGGCCTCCTTGTCCGCGGTCCAGCGGGCGCGCAGGGCGGTCTGCTCCTCGCGGGCGGCGGCGAGCTCCTTGCGTAACGCGGCCAGTCGCGACTGGGAGGGCGCGTCGGACTCGTCCTTCAGCGCGCTCTCCTCGACTTCCAGCTGGAGCACGCGGCGGTTGAGGGCGTCGAGCTCGGAAGGCACGCTGTCGATCTCAGTGCGGATCTGGGCGCAGGCCTCGTCGACGAGGTCGATCGCCTTGTCGGGCAGGAACCGGGAGGTGATGTAACGGTCGGAGAGCGCGGCCGCCTCGACGAGCGCGGCGTCCTCGATGCGCACGCCGTGGTGCACCTCGAACCGTTCCTTGAGCCCGCGCAGGATCGAGACCGCGTCGGCGACCGAAGGCGGCTCGACGAGCACCTGCTGGAAACGTCGCTCCAAGGCGGCGTCCTTCTCGACGTGTTCGCGGTATTCCTTCAGCGTGGTGGCGCCGATGCAGTGCAGTTCGCCGCGGGCCAGCATGGGCTTGAGGAGATTGGCGGCGTCCATCGCGCCGTCGGCCTTGCCGGCGCCGACGAGGGTGTGCATCTCGTCGATGAAGAGCAGCACGCCTCCCTGGGCGGACTTGACCTCGTTGAGCACGGCCTTCAGCCGCTCCTCGAACTCTCCGCGGTACTTGGCGCCGGCGAGCAGCGCGCCCATGTCGAGGGAGAAGACGACCTTGTCGCGCAGGCCCTCGGGCACGTCGCCGTTGACGATGCGCTGGGCGAGGCCCTCGACCACGGCGGTCTTGCCGACGCCGGGTTCGCCGATGAGCACGGGGTTGTTCTTGGTGCGGCGGGAAAGGATGCGGATGACGCGCCGGATCTCCTCGTCGCGACCGATCACGGGGTCGGTCTTGCCGGCACGGGCGCGGGCGGTGAGGTCGGTGCCGTACTTCGCGAGCGCCTCATAGGTCGCCTCCGGGTTGGCGGAGGTGACGCGCTGGCTGCCGCGGACGGCCTGGAGGGCGGCGAGGATGGCCGGGCGCTGGAACTGGACTTCGGCGAAGGCCGGACGGAGGGAGGCGGACTCCGACAGCGCGAGCAGGAGATGCTCGGCCGAGACGAAGTCATCCTTCATCGCCGCGGCCTCTTCGCCGGCCTTCACGAGCGCCTGATGGGTCTCGGAGGAAAGTCCGGGCTGCCCGGCAGGCTGGGCCAGGCGGGGCTGACGGCCGAGCGCGGCGGCTACCGAGGACGCCACGGCCCGCTCGTCCTTGCCGGCCCGACGGAAGAGCGAGGACGTCACGCCTCCCTCCTGGGCGAGCAAGGCGTGCAGCAGATGCGCGGGCTCGACCGAAGGGTGGCGTCGGCGCTGGGCCTCGGCCAGCGCCAGGCTGAGGGCCTCGCCGGCCTTGTCCGTGAAGTTTCCGTAGGGCGTGCTCATGCCACGATGATGCAGGAACCGTTCCCGTTCGGGCCGTGACTAAAGGCCGATTTGCCGTCGGATCCGGGGATGCTCCGGGCCGGCGGAGCGACATTGCGTCGCTTCCGCGACGAGTTGTCGCTTGGCGCACGGAGTCCCTTGTTGCGGTCATCGCCCGTTTCCGACAGCCTCGGACGGATGAAAGAGGACGCACGTCTGGCCCCTCTGGGGAGACTGCTCGACGACCCGTCGCCCGTCGTGCGCAGGGCCGTGCTCGAGAGACTGCGTGAGGCGGGCGCGGCCGGCGTGGAATGGCTCGAAGGGCGCCTGTCCGAGGGCGAACTCTCCCTCCACGCCCGGGCGCTGCTCAAGGACCTCCGGACGCCGGAGTCGGCCGCCCGGGAGTTCCTGAGATACGTTTCGGAGGAAGGGGCCGAGCTGGAGAGGGCCTGCCTGCTCCTTGAACGCGCGGCGGACCCCTCCCTGGCCGACGACGCCCATGCCGCGGAATTCGACCGTCTGGCCGCCCGGGTGCGGGAACTGACGGTCGAGCCCCTCGACATGAGGGGCCGCTGCCGCGTCCTCTGCCGCGTCATCTTCGGCGAGGAAGGCTACCGAGGGGCCAGGGAGAGCATGTCCTCGCCCGGATCCTCCCTGCTGTCCCGCGTCATCGCCTCGCGTCGAGGCATCCCGATCTCACTCTGCCTGCTCTGCCTGTTCACCGCCCGCAGACTCGGCCTTCCGCTCGAGCCCGTCGGCCTGCCCGGCCGCTTCATGCTCGGCGTCTTTTCGGGCGACGAACGCTTCTACCTGGATTGCTTCGAGGGCGGGTCCTTCCGGACGCGCGCCGAAGTGCAGCTCATGCTGCTCGACAACCATCTGCCCGCCGACGAGGCCTTCCTCGGCCCGGTCTCGGCGCGCCAGACGCTGGCCCGCTGCTGCCGCAATCTCATCTCGCAGTGCGAGGCGGCCGGAGATGACCGGCTGAGCCGCATGTACCAGGGCTTCGCCCACAACTTGGACCGGGACGCATGAGCCCGGACGACGCCCTGGACGCCCCGGCCATCGCCGCGCTGAGGCCCGACGGACCGAGGCTCGGCGTGCTCGGCGACCCGATCGCGCACTCACTGAGTCCGCAGATGCACGCCGCGGCCATCGCGGCCCTGGCTCCAACCTCGCCCGAAGTCGCGAGGCTCCGCTACCTGCGCCTGCACGTGAAGGCCGGGGAGCTGCCGGACGCGCTGCGCGCGCTGCACGCGGCCGGATTCATCGGGCTCAACCTCACGGTTCCCCACAAGGTGGCGGCGCTCACGCTGGCGGAATCCCTCTCGGCCGAGGCCCGCAGGGCCGGCTCCGTCAACACGCTCGTGCGAACCGAGAAAGGCTGGGCGGGGCGGACCACGGACGGACGCGGCTTCCTGGAGGCGCTCAAGGAGCGGTCCGGCCGAGGCGTGCAGGGCCGGCCGGTGATCATCCTCGGCGCCGGCGGGGCCGCGCGCGCGGTGGCGGCGGCGTGCCTGGACGACGGCTGCTCCTCGCTGCTCATCGCCAATCGTGACGCGGCGAAGGCGGCCTCGGTGACCGATCAGCTCGGCGGCGGCGCGCGGTCGGCCGGCCTGACGGCCTCGCTGCGTCCGCCGGACGACGCGGTGATCGTGAACTGCACGACGCTGGGCCTGAAGCCCGACGACCCTTCGCCGCTGCACCGCGATGCGCTGCTCGCCGGACAATTCGTCTTCGACACCACCTACGGCGGCACGGAGTCACGCCTGATCCGCGACGCCCGCGCGGCGGGCGCCGCCGGCTGCGACGGACGGCCCATGCTTCGATGGCAGGGAGCGCTCGCCTTCCGGGAGTGGACCGGCATCCTGCCGCCCTCCGAACCCATGCGATCCGCCATCGGGGAGAGGAACTGAGATGACCGAAGCCCTCCAGAGATTCGCCGCGCTCCATCCGGGTCCGACCTTGGTCTTCCTGGGCATGCTGGGAGCCTGCGTCGGAAGCTTCCTCAACGTGTGCATCCACCGGCTGCCCAAAGGGGAATCCGTCGTCACGCCCGGATCACGCTGCGCGTGCGGAGAGCCGATCCCCTGGTGGTGCAACCTGCCGATCGCAGGATGGCTGATGCTGCGCGGCCGCGCCCGCTGCTGCGGCGGGCGCATTTCCACGCGCTATCCGACCGTGGAGCTCATCACCGCGCTGGTCTTCGCCGGATCCTGGTGGCTGCTGCCCCCGGCCAAAGCCTGCGCTGCCTTCGTGTTCCTGCCCCTCCTGATCCTGCTCGCCGGCTGCGACCTCGAGGACATGCTCGTGCCCGACGCGCCCAACTTCGCCCTGGTGGGAGCCGGACTCATGGCCTCGATGTTCCTGCCGGAACTCCAAGGGCAGACGGAGCATGCCCTGCCGGCCATGAACCGCCTTCACTCGGCCGGGGCATCCCTCTTCGGCATCGCGGTCGGCACGGCCGTCGTCTGGTGGGTGCGGACGGTGGGCACCGTGCTGGCCGGCCGAGAGGCCATGGGTGAGGCGGACATCATCCTGTGCGCCGGGGTGGGGGCTTGGTGCGGCTGGGAGGGCGCCCTTTTCTGCCTGTTCGGCGGCTCCGTCGTGGGGGTCGTGACCGCCCTTCCGGGGGTGCTTTCCGCACGGATCAAAGGGGAGGAGTATGACGGGGTGGTGCCCTTCGTGCCCAGCATGGCGGTGGCGGGCGCCCTCTGGTTCCTCCGGGGCCCCGAATTGGTGAGGGCCTGGCACCATTGGGTGACCGGGTGAGCTAGGTTCGGGCTTGTCACTTCGGACCGTCATCCCATCTTCAAAACCCCACCCCCGACCATGAAGTCCTTCGCCTTCGCGTCCCTGCTGCTGCTGGCAGGTTGCACCACCTACGACACGCCCTACCACGCCAAGTCGGTGGCCGCCGAGCCCAGCCACAATTTCTTCGGAATCGTCACCACCGAGCCCGCCTCCTACGGTTACAACGCCGGCACCAAGATCAACCTCAGCACCACCGAGATCTCGGCCCGTCGCAACACGACCGGCGACCGCATCACCCTCCTCTGGGGCGCGATCACGATCTCGGACTACTGAGCCCGGACGACCGCCCTGCCGAAGCCCCGGAGACGGGGCTTCTTCATTTGAGGACATGAATGACCCTGGCGCCAATGTCGCCCGACATCTGAGAGAGGCGGCCCTCCGCTCACCGGAGGCCACGGCGACCCTCACGCCCTCGGGCCGGGGGCGGGACGGGCGGATTCTCCATGAGGCGAGGACCTTCCGTGAGCTCGACCGCGAGAGCGACGCCGTGGCGACCCTGCTCGAATCGGAGGGCGTCCGGACGGGAGACAGGGTCTTGCTCGCGGTCCGACCCGGGCGCGAGCTCATCACCGGGATGTTCGGGCTGCTGAAGATCGGGGCGGTTCCCGTCGCGATCGATCCAGGAATGGGGTCGCGCAGCTTCCTCCGCTGCGTGAAAAGCTCGGCCCCGACGGCGGTGCTCGGCACCCGGATCGCCACGCTGCTGAGCCGCCTTCCCCTGAACGCACTGGACTCGATCCGCATCCGGCTGACCTGCGGCGGAAGGCGCTGGCGCAAGTCCATGGCCGAGGCCGGGACGACGCCCCGCCCGCTCACGCCCCGCGGCCCCGACGACGAAGCGGCGGTGCTCTTCACCTCCGGATCGACCGGCGCCCCGAAGGGAGTCCGCTATGGACATGGGATGTTCGACGCCCAGATCGGTCTCGTCCGCTCCACCTTCGGCATCCTCCCCGGAGAGGTCGACATGGCGATGCTGCCGCTCTTCGCGCTCTTCAATCCGGCGCTGGGAGTGACGACGGTGACGCCCGCGCTCGATCCGTCCCAACCCATGCGCGCGGACCCGGAGCCGCTGGTCTCCGCCCTGCTTTCGGAGAAGGTGACCACGTCCTTCGGCTCGCCCGCCATCTGGGGCAAGGTGGCCGACCATTGTGAGACGCGGGGCATCACCCTGCCCTCGCTCCGCCGCCTCCTCATCGCCGGCGCCCCGGTGTCCGCCGAACTCATCGCCAAGCTCCGCGTCATCGCGCCGAACTGCGTGACGCACACGCCTTACGGCGCCACCGAGTGCCTGCCGGTCACGACGATCAGGGGCGATGAGCTGCTCGGGGAGGCGCGCCAGCTCGCCCTGCGCGGTGAAGGCACCTGCGTGGGCAGGCCGGTGGACGGAGTCGAGGTCCGCGTCATCCGTGAGACGGACGGCCCGATCGGCTCGCTCTCCGACGCCGCTGAATGCGGCCCCGGAGAGGCGGGAGAGATCATCGCCACGGGACCGAGCGTGACGCGGGAATACGACGGTCTCCCGGAAGCGACCCGGCTCGCCAAGATCCGGGAAGGCGGCCGCGTCTGGCATCGCATGGGCGACCTGGGCCGGATCGGGGCCGACGGTCGGCTGTACTTCCTGGGCCGCCGCGCGGAAAAGGTGCGCACGGCGGAAGGCGACCTCCCGACGGAGTGCCTGGAGCCTGCCTTCCGCCAGCATCCTCACGTCGCGCGCTGCGCGCTCATAGGGCTCGGCGAGACCCCCCGGCAGATTCCGGCCCTCGTGGTGGAGGCCAGGCCGGGCGCCCATCCGGAGACGCGCGAGGCCCGCGAACGCTTCGAGGCGGAGCTGCGCGGCATCGCCCGGGTGAATCCTCGCTCGGAGATGGTGCGCCGCATCGTCTTCCAGCGCGCCCTGCCGGTCGACGTCCGTCACAACGCCAAGATCCATCGGCTGCGGCTCGCCGAAGAATGGACCGCCCGACTCGCACCATGAGCGCGCCCGCCGTCCTCGTCACCGGCGGAGCCGGCTTCCTCGGCCGGGCCGTCGTGCGACGTTGCCTCGACCGCGGCTGGCGCGTCCGCGTCCTGGGGCGCACGCCGCCCGGAGGGGAGCTCGCGGGCCGGGTCGAGTTCCACCGCGGCGACATCGGAGATGGCGCCACGGTCGACCTGGCGGTGAAGGGATGCGACTACGTCTTCCACGTGGCGGCCAAGGCCGGCGTCTGGGGTCGGTGGGAGGACTACGTCCGCGTGAACATCGGGGGCACGCGCAACGTCGTCGAGGCGTGCGAGGCCCATGGGGTGAAGGCGTTGGTGCATACCAGCACCCCGAGCGTCGTCTTCAACGGCGAAGCCTTCCGGGGCGCCGACGAATCACTGCCCTACGGAGGAAACTGGCTCTGCGCCTACGCCGAGACCAAGGCCGCCGCCGAGGCGCTTGCGCTCGGGGCCGCGTCGGAGAGGCTGAAGGTCTGCGCGCTCCGTCCGCACCTGATCTGGGGTCCGGGCGATCCGCACATCTTCCCCCGCCTCCTCGCCCGCGCCCGCGCCGGCAGGCTGCGGATCGTCGGAGACGGACGGAACCGGGTCGACGTCACGCACGTGGACACCGCGGCCGACGCGCACCTCGGCGCGCTCGACGCGCTCCTCGCCGGACGCGCCAACGGGAAGGCCTACTTCCTCTCGCAGGGCGAACCCGTGAACCTCTGGGAGTTCATCAACCGCCTGCTCGTCGGCGCCGGCGAGAAGCCCGTGTCGCGGCGCATCAGCCTGCGCGCGGCCTACTGCCTCGGAGCCGCGCTCGAAGGCGCCTGGACGCTCTTCCGCCTCGGGGGCGAACCGCCCATGACCCGCTTCGTCGCCGTGGAACTCGCCAAGGACCATTGGTATGACGTCTCTGCCGCCAGACGCGACCTCGGCCTCAGGCCCGCCGTCGACACCTGGGCCGAACTGGACCGCCTCGCGGGGACGCTGCGCCAGAAGTGAAGCGTTCGCTTGCCCCGGGACGACTTCACCCCATCCCTCCTGACCATGCCCGCCGACGGACTCCAGCCTGACCGGTCCTTCGTCGTGACGATGAAGACGTGGTTCGACCAGACGGACGGCCTCGGCATCCTGCACCACTCGCACTACGTGCTCCTGATGGAACGCGCCCAGAAGGCGATGTTCGTGGCCCTGATGGGCAAGGACACGCTCGACCCGGCGGTGGCGCCCGACGTCTACGTGGTCGTCCGCGACATCGAGCTGCACTACCTCTCGCCGATCCGGCCCGAGTGCGAGGTGAAGCTGGTCCTGAGCGTACGCAAGGTGCGCGCGGCGGGACTGACGGTCGACTTCGAGTTCCGCAGCGCCGACCTTTCCGTCCTGCACGCGAAGGCGTCGCGCACCGTCTGCCGCATGGACGGCACGACCCATCAGCCCGCGCCGTGGACCGACGATTTCCGCACGAAGCACGAAGCCCTCGTGCGCTGATCAGCCGGCCCGCAGGGCCGCGCAGATCCCGCACTTCTTCCCGTCGCACCCTCGCGCGGTGCAGTGCTCGCGGCCGTAGAAGATGATGCGCAGGTGCAGCTGGTTCCAACTGTCCTCGGGGAAGAGACGCTTGAGGTCCTTCTCGACCTGCTCGACGGACTTTCCCGGACTGAGCTTCCAGCGCTTCGCAAGACGGTGAATGTGGGTGTCGACGGGAAAGGCCGGCACGCCGAAGGCCTGCGCCATGACGACCGAGGCCGTCTTGTGGCC
>CAZRPB010000031.1:0-19362 GCA_964601955.1 uncultured Klebsiella sp.
AGAAGCAGTCCGCCGCGCGCTCCCGTTCGATGGAGCGCGAGCGCGAGTGGGCCGCCTCCTCGCCCAAGGCGCGGGTGGCCAAGAACAAGGCGCGTCTCCGCGCCTACGAGCAGATGCTCACGCAGGATCAGAACCAGCAGGAGAAGGCGGCGGAGATCTGGATTCCGCCCGGCCCCCGGCTCGGCGGCGCGGTCATCGAGGCCCGCGGGCTCGCGAAGGGCTACGGCGACCGGCTCCTCATGGAGGGGGTGGATTTCTCGCTGCCCGCGGGCGGCATCGTGGGCGTCATCGGACCCAACGGCGCTGGCAAGACGACGCTCTTCCGCATGATCACGGGACAGGAGCGGCCCGACGCCGGCACGCTCACGCTCGGCGACACGGTGAAGATCGCCTACGTCGACCAGACGCGCGACGCGCTGCCCGCCGAGGCGCCGCTCTGGTCGGCGATCTCCGACGGCCAGGAGATGGTGCACCTGGGCAAGGTGATGGTGCCGGCCCGCGCCTACGCGGCGCGGTTCGGCTTCACGGGGGACGTGCAGCAGCGCAAGGTCGGCGTGATGTCGGGCGGCGAGCGCAACCGCATCCATCTGGCCCGCCTGATCAAGTCCGGCGCCAACGTCCTCCTGCTCGACGAGCCCACCAACGACCTCGACGTGAACACGATCCGCGCCCTGGAGGACGCGCTCGAGGGGTTCGCGGGCTGCGCGGTCATCGTGACGCATGACCGCTGGTTCCTCGATCGCGTGGCCACACACATCATGGCCTTCGAAGGCGACAGCCGCGTGGTCTGGCACGAAGGCAATTACGCCGACTACCTGGAGGACCGGCGCCGGCGGCTCGGGCTCGAGTCCGACACGCCGCGCCGTCCCAAGTACCGACGCTTCACGCGCTGAGCCGGCCGCAAGCCTTCAGCAGGAGGCGCAGCTCCGCTGCCTTCGACTCCAGCCGTCCCCGGTCCTGCGCGGTCATGCGCCATCGCCAGTTTCCATCCGCGCGTCCCGGAGAATTGAAGCGCGCCCTTCCGTCGAGGCCGAGCAGGTCCTGCGCGGGCAGGAAGGCCGCCACGGCCGGTGAGGACAGCACGGAGCGGACAAGGTCGTCGGCCGAGGGGTCGCAGCCGCGGAAGGCTTCCCTCAGCGCGAGGCGTTCTGTTTCAGAGGCCGCATCCAGCCACCCTATGAGGGTGTCGTTGTCATGGGTGCCGGTGTAGGCGACGCGGTCCTCGGTCACGTTCTCGGGATGATGGGGGTTGCCTTCCTTGGGACCGCCGAAGCCGAACTGCAGCACGGACATCCCGGGCAGGCCGGCCTCCTTGCGCAGGACCTCGACGCCCGGCGAGAGCATGCCGAGGTCCTCCGCTACCAGCGGCGCGTCACCCATGGCCTTGATGAACGCCATGCCCGGTCCGTCGAGCCATTCGCCTCCGCGCGCGTCGGCGGCTCCGGCGGGCACGCTCCAGTAATCATGCAGGCCGCGGAAGTGATCGATGCGCACGGCGTCGAACCGGCCGAGGTCGTGCCGCACGCGCGACCGCCACCAGGCGAAGCCGTCCTCGGCGTGCTTCTCCCAGCGGTACAGGGGATTGCCCCAGAGCTGGCCGTCCGCGCAGAAGTAGTCGGGCGGGACGCCGGCGACCGCCCTCGGGCGGCCGGTCTCGTCGAGGTCGAACAACGCGGGGCGCGCCCAGGCGTCACAGCCGTCGGCCGAGACGTAGATGGGCTCGTCGCCGAAGATGCGCACGCCGCGCCTCGACGCGTGCGAGCGGAGCCGGGCGAACTGCAGGGCGAAGAGATACTGCAGGGCTGCCGCACGTTCCGCCGCCTCAGGGTCGGGTGCGCAGGACCGGTCCCAGGCCGACGGCGGGCGGAAGGCGTGCCGCTCGCGCTGCGCCATGAAACGAGCCCAGTCCTCCAGCCAGCCCTGGTGCTTCTCGCGGAACGCGGCGTAGGCCCGGTCCGAACGGAGGGCCGAGGCGGCGCGTCCGGCTGCGCGGTCCAGCGTCGGTCGGAGTTCCGTCCACAGCCTGCCGTAGTCGGTGTCGGCGTCGCGGCCCCTGGCCAGTGCCGAAGTCTCCGCCTCGGTAAGCAGGCCGTCTTCCTTAAGGCCGCGGAGGTCGAGCAGGTAGGGGTTGCCTGCGAAGACGGACAGCGCCTGATACGGCGAGTCACCGTAGCCGGTCGGACCGAGGGGGCAGACCTGCCACCAGCCGAAGCCGGCTTCGGCCAGCAGGTCGATGAAGGCGTGCGCCTCTTCGCCGAGCGAGCCGACGGGGCCTGCGCCGGCCAGCGAGGTCGGATGTGCCAGCATGCCCGCGGACCGTCCTGGGAAGGCCCTGCAGCGAAAGGCCTCCCGGCTGCCCGTGGGCACGGACGCCGGAGACGCAGGCCTGCTCATCTCAGCGGAATTCCACGTGGTGCCGCGTGCGTAGGTCGTCCAGCCACTCCTTCACGGCCTGCTGCACGTTGGCGGCGCGCACCTTCTCCTCGATCTGGGCCAGCACCTCCTGGTCCTTCAGCGTCGCGAAACCCTGCGGCCGGTATCCGCCCCGTCGGACGATGAACCAGACGGCACGCCCGCCGGGCAGGTCGAACTGGAGCGGGTCGGAAATCTGACCGTCCTTCAGGCCGCGCAGTACGCCGGCCACCCGCTCGTTGAGGTCGGCGAGGTTGCGCCAGCCGGCGTCTCCGCCCTTGGCCGCGTAGTCGTCCGTGCTCACCGCCTTGGCGACGTCTTCGAATCCGGGGTCCGAGGGCGGCAGCCGGAGGCCGGCCTTCGTGAAGGCCTCCTTGAGGGCGGCCGGCGTCGCGCGCAGCGAGGCGGCCCAGCCGTTCGCGCGCGCCTTCGCCTCCTCCAAGGTCTCGGCCGCGCCCTGCGCGATCGTGATCTGTCCGAGCTTCACCTGCTCCTTGCGTTCAAATTCTGCCCGGTGGGCGTCGTAGTATGCGGCCAGCTTGCCGGGCGATACGGTCTGCGCGGAACGTCGCACCTGCCCCACCATGTAGTCGAAGATGATGCGGTCCTCGATCAGCTTGCGGTGCGAGAGGGGCGTCATGCCGGCGGCCCGGAGGGAGCTGACGTAGCGGGTGCGGTCGCCGCCGAAGTCCCGGCGGATCGTCTCCTCGATGTCGGCGTCGACGAAGCTCGCGGGGAGCTGGCCGGTGCCCGACCTGAACTCGGCCAGCACCACCTGACGGTCCGCCATGTTGCGCAGGATCTCGTCCGCCGCCTGCTTGATGGTCCGCTCAAATTCGGCGTCGCTGCGGACCGAGGCGCGGATCTGACCGATGACCGGCTCGATCTGCCGACGCACGTCGGACATGGTGATGCCCTGTCCGTCGGCCGTTCCGGCGATGCGGTCCGTGTTCATCTCGCTCCAGCGGCGGGCGGCGACGTCCTCGATCGACTGCGGGCGCAGCTGGGCGGCCGACGTGGCGGCCAGCGCGAGCAGGGCCGGGAGGAGGAGCTTCTTCATCGGGCTTGAGGATCGGGCAGCCTCGAGAGGAAGCCGCGTATCTCCTTCAGTTTCCGCAGGGGCTCTCGCACGGTCAAGCGGGGAAACCTGGTGCCGAGTCTGACCGTCTCGGGGGCCGAGCCCGGCAGGACCCTCACGCAGCGGATGACCTCGCCCTCCGTGGCGAGCGAGGCGACGTGCTTGCGCTCGGCGAGGCAGCGCAGTTCCGCCATGCCGAGCAGCGCTTCGGCCTCGGGCGGAATCCGTCCATACCTGTCCCGCAGGGAGCGGCGCGTCTCGGCCACTTCGGCGGCGTCCTGGGCCAGGGCCAGCCGGCGGAAGGCCTCGATGCGCAGGCGGGTCTCAGGTATCCAGTCGGAGGGCAGGGTGGCGGTGAGCCTTCCGGCCTCTCCGTCGCCGGAACGCACCTCCTCGACGCCGGTCACGGCCGTCGAGTGGTCCACGAAGTCGAGCGACAGCTCGCACCGCTCGGGTCCGGCCGCGGCCGCGCCGCCGAGGCGGGCCACGCTGCGGCGCAGCAGCTGGCAGTAGAGGTCGAAGCCGACGTTGGCGACATGGCCGCTCTGCTCGGCGCCGAGGATGTTGCCCGCGCCGCGCAGCTCCAGGTCGCGCATGGCGACGCGGAAGCCCGCGCCGAGCTGGTTGTGCTGGCGTATCGCCGTGAGCCGGCGCATCGCGGTCCCCACGAGCGCCGCATGACGGTGCAGGAAGAGGTAGGCGTAGGCCTGCCGGTTGAACCGCCCGACGCGTCCCCGCAGCTGGTAGAGCTGCGCGAGCCCGAAGCGGTCCGCGCCCTCGATGATCAGGGTGTTGCAGTTGGGGATGTCGAGGCCGGTCTCGATGATGGTCGTGCAGACGAGCACGTCATGCTCGCCCGCGACGAAGGCCGACATGACCTCCTCCAGTTCGCCGGCCCCCATCTGTCCGTGGCCGACGGCGATGCGCGCGCCGGGAAGCATGGCGGCCAGCCGGTCCGCCACGGCCCGGATGGTCTCGACGCGGTTGTGCAGGTAGAAGACCTGGCCGCCGCGCGCGAGCTCGGCCTTCACGGCGTCGCGCACGAGGCGCTCGTCGTAGGCGCGCACGACGGTCCGGATGGGCAGGCGTTCGCGCGGCGGCGTCTCGATGACGCTGAGGTCGCGGGCCCCGACGAGCGCGAGGTAGAGCGTGCGCGGGATGGGCGTGGCGCTCATGGCCAGCACGTCGACCTCGGTCCGCATCCTTTTGAGCCGTTCCTTGTGGCGCACGCCGAAGCGGTGCTCCTCGTCGATGATCACCAGCCCGAGCCGCGCGAAGGAGGTGCCGTCCGAGAGCAGCGCGTGCGTGCCCACGACGACGTCGACCGTGCCGGCCGCCGCCCGCGCGCGCACGGCGGCCTTCTGCGCCGCGGTGCGGTAGCCGCTGAGGAGCTCGACGCTCACGGGCCAGCGCGACATCCGCTCCCGGAAGGTCTCGAAGTGCTGCTGGGCCAGCACGGTGGTGGGGGCCAGCACGGCCACCTGACGGCCTCCGACGACGCACTTGAATGCCGCGCGCAACGCGACCTCGGTCTTGCCGAAGCCCACGTCGCCGCAGACGAGCCTGTCCATCGGCGCCGGCCGCTCCATGTCGGACTTCACCTCCCCGATCGCCCGGGTCTGGTCCGGGGTCTCGCGGTGCGGGAAGGAGCGCTCGAACTCCCCCATCCACGGGCTGTCTTCGTCCCGCGGGTGCGCGTCGCCCGGACGTGAGGACCTCTGCGCCTGCATGGCGAGCAGCTGCGCGGCGAGGTCCTCGGCCGACTTCTGCGCCGCCTTGCGGGAGCGCTCCCAGCCGCCGCCTCCGAGTTTCGAAAGCTTGGGCTGCGCGCGTCCGACGCCGACGTAGCGGGTGAGCAGGTGGGACTCGCGGACCGGGAGATGCAGCGTCGACCCGCCGGCGAACTCCAGGCCGATGAAGTCCTCGGTGCGTCCTTCGTGCTCGTGCGCCCGGATGCCCCGGAAGAGGCAGATGCCCTGCGTAGCGTGGACCAGGGGGTCGCCCTCGGCCACCTCGCCGAAGTCGAGGGCGCGGCCGATCTCGGTCCGCACGGCGGTGCGGCGGCGGGGCAGGGCGGCGAGCGGCCGCCGACGCCTTCCGAAGAGTTCACGCTCGGTGAGCAGGACGAGTCCCTTGCTCAGCGGCCCGGGCAGCGCGCCCGGCGGAATCAGCACGCCCGCGCCGAATCGGGCCTGGGCGACGACCGGTGAGAATCCGCGCACGCGGGCCGCCTTCACGTCGGCACTCAGGCGCTCGACGCCGCCCTCGGTGTCTCCCGTCAGCAGGCAGAGGCGGCCGTCACGGCAGTTGGAGGAGGCCGCCTTGAGCAGCTCCACGCGGGCCGCGGCCACGTCGGGCTGCGTCCCGATGAGCAGGGATTCGGCGGGCTGGCTTTCGAGGCCGCGGCACTCCATGCCTGCGGGCGGCTCATCGGTCTCCTCCAGGACCAGCAGGTCGGCCGAGGACGCGCCGAGCTCCGCGCAACGCGGGTCCTCGAGGCAACGGTCCGTCGCGATGATGAGGGAGCCGGCGGGCAGGTGCCTCCAGAAGGGCGCCTCCTCGCGCCCCGCCGCGCCCGGCGCACAGATGACCAGTCCGTCGGTCTCGCCTTCGCTGAGCTGCGTCGCCGGATCGAACGCGCGCAGGGACTCCACGGTGTCGCCGAAAAGGTCGATGCGCACGGGCGTCTGCGCGTTCAGCGGATAGACGTCGATCACGCCGCCGCGCACCGCGAAGTCGCCCGGCTGTTCGCAAAGGGCCTCATGCGAGTAGCCGAATTCCTCGGCCAGTCTGCCGACCAGCTCCCGAGGCGAGACGCGTTCGCCCTTGCGGATGACGAGCTCGCCGTCGCCGGCCGCTTCCGGAGCGGGAGAAGGGCGGGTGAGCGCTCCGGGAGTGCAGGCGATGAGCAAGGGACGTTCGGACCCATGCCCGCCGTGACGGATGAGCGACAGCACGCCCAGCAGGTCGCAGTCCGCCTCGAACGCCGGCACGGCCGCGTCCGCCTCGGTCAGGGTCCTGGCCGTGGGGGCCGCGTCGGCGAGCAGCCTCAGGAGATGCGCGGTCTCCTCGGCCGCGGATTCCGCCGACCCGAGATTGCTCGCGAGCAGGACGATGACGCCCCGCCCGGCGCCTTCGGCGCAGGCCACGGCCGCCCGGGCGTGCACGGGCACGCCGGTCAGGGCGTATCGGCGACGCGCGGGCATGCCTCCATCGAGGGCGTAAGCGGGCATGGGTCAAACGCTCTCCTCCTGCTTGCCGTCTTTCGCGCGTCGCCCCATCCTTGCCTGATGCGTTCGCTCATCCCCGTCCTGCTGACCTCCGTGTCGCTCTGCGCCGCCGAGCCTTCCGAGCCGCTCGGTCACGGAGCCCTGCGTTACCGTCTCGATCTCGGCTGGGCCAAGGCGGACCCGGCGGTCGCGCCGATCGTCAACGCGCACGCGCTGGCGGAGGCCTCGGACGGACGCATCTACCTCGTCACCGACCATCCGAAGAACGACTTCATCGTTTTCGAGAAGGACGGCCGCTACGTGCGCTCGATCAGCGCCGGGCTCGGCGGAGGCCATGGCTTGGAAATATTCATGAAGGACGGCGTGGAGTACCTGGCGCACGTCGACTCGGGATGGCACATGGCGGCCGAAGGCTGGAATCCGACTCCGGTCGAGGGGCGCGTCACGATCCTCACTCTCGACGGCAAGGTGGTCCGCAAGCTGCCCACGCCCGCGGAGCTCGGGCTGAAGGACGGCAAGTTCATGCCCTGCGACGTGGCCTGGACGCCCTCGGGCACGCTGCTCATCGCCGATGGCTACGGGTCGAACCTCGTCTATGAACTGACCTTCGAGGGCAAGCTCGTGCGCAAGTGGGGCGGACCGACCAAGGACGCCGCCAATCTCAGCAACGCCCATGGCATCTCCATCGACGTCGCCGATCCGAGGGGGCCGCTGGTCTGGGTGCCTTCCCGCGCGCAGAACCAGATCAAGGCGTTCACGCCGGAGGGACGCCATGTCGACACTCTCGACCTGCCCGGCGCCTTCGCCGGCCAGCTGTTCTTCCGCGGGGACAGGATCTACACGGCGGTCTGCTGGAGCAAGGACGCGCAGGGCAAGCGTCCGGCCAAGTCAGGCTTCCTTCTCGTGCTCGACCGTGCGACCAAGAAGGTGCTGAGCGCGCCCGGAGGCGAGGAGCCGAGGTACGTCGACGGAAAGTTGCAGCCGCTCAGGCAGGCGCAGCCGGTCTTCGTCCACGGCCACGACCTCTACGTGGATTCCGCCGGCGACATCTATCTCGGCGAGTGGAACGCCGAGCGCCGCTATCCCTCGAAGCTGACGCTGGTCAGGTGAGCCGCCTCACTTGAGGCCGAACTTCGCGACAAACTCCTTCGACAGCGCGGCGTAGGCCTTCGCTCCCGGCGACTGCGCGTCGTACTGGAAGATCGTCTTGCCGTGGCTCGGGGCCTCCGAGAGGCGGACCGTGCGCGGGATCACCGCGTCCATGACCTTGTCGGGGAAGTGCTTCTTCACCTCGTCAACGACCTGCTTCGAGAGGTTGGTGCGTCCGTCGAACATCGTCATGATGATCGCGCCGAGCGTCAGCCGCTCGCCGGCGCCGGCGGCCTTGAGCTGTTCGACCACGCCGACGATCTGTCCGAGGCCTTCCATCGCGAGGTACTCCGTCTGCAGCGCCACCACGAGGTGGTCCGACGCGGCCAGCGCGTTCATCGAGAGCATGCCGAGCGCGGGCGGACAGTCGATGAGCACGGCCCTGTAGGCGCCTCCGTCCACGAGCGGCGCAAGCGCGGCCCGCAGGCGCCCAAGGTAGTTCTCGCCCTGGGCGAGTTCGGATTCGACCGCGGCCAGGTCCACCTCGGAGGGGATCAGCGAGAGCCCCTTGGTGGAGGTGGCGACCACCATGTCGGCGGCGGCCGCCTCGCCGTGCAGCACGGGATAGAGCGAACGCCCCTGGGTCTTCTCGATGCCGAGGGCGCTGGTCGCGTTGGCCTGGGCGTCGAGGTCGACGATGAGCGTCGGGATGCCCATGCGGGCCAGGCCGGCGCCGAGGTTGACCGTCGTGGTCGTCTTGCCGACCCCGCCCTTCTGGTTGGCGATGGCGAAAACCTTCGTCATGTCAGGCGTCCGTTATGGGGCGTTCGACCTCCGTCGGGGCCTCGTAGTCGACGCCGGCGCAGCCGAAGCCGAAGTTGCCGAGGAAGTCCTTCTGGTAGCCCGCGAAGTCGGCCAGCGCCCCGAGGGTCTCGGTGGTGACGTCGGGCCAGATGCGGAAGACCTCGCGCTGCACGTCCTCGGCCATCTCCCAGTCGTCGATGCGCACGCGGCCCTTGTCATCGAAGTCGAGGGCGTTGCCGTCGTACATCTGTTTCTCGAAGAGGCGCTGGATCTGCTCGATGCAGCCCTCATGCGTGCCCTTCGCCTTCATCACCTTGAAGAGGATGGAGACGTACAGGGGGACGACGGGGATCGCCGAGCTCGCCTGGGTGACGACGGCCTTGTTGACCGACACGAACGCGCGTCCGCGGCGCAGCTTCATGAGCGCGTCGATCTTCGCCGCCGCCCGGTCCAGGTCCTCCTTGGCCTTGCCGATGGTGCCGTCGCGGTAGATCGGCCAGGTGACCTCCGGGCCGATGTAGGAGTAGGCCACCGTCTGGCAGCCGTCGGCGAGCGCGCCTGCGGATTCGAGCGCCTCCATCCAGAGCTCCCAGTCCTCGCCCCCCATGACCTTGACGGTCTGCAGGACGTCGTCGCCCGCGGCGGGCTCGAGGGTGACTTCGTTCACCACCTGACGGTCGGTGTCGAGGTTCTTGGCCTTGAAGGGCGCGCCCACGGGCTTGAGGACCGACTTGTAAGTGGCGCCGTCGGGGGCGGTGCGCCTCGGCGAGGCGAGGGAGTAGACGACGAGGTCGACCTTGCCGCCGGGCATCTTGGTCTTCACGGCCTCGATGGCGCGCGCCTTGATGTCCGCCGAGAAGGCGTCCCCGTTGATCGAAACGGCCTTGAGGCCGGCCTTGCGGGCCTCGGCGTGGAAGGCGGCCGTGTTGTACCAGCCCGGCGAGCCGGTCTTGTCGCCCTCGCCGTCCCGCTCGAAGAAGACGCCCACCGTGCCGGCGCCTGAGCCGAACGCGGCGGCGACGCGCGAGGCCAGGCCGTAGCCGGTGGAGGAACCGATGACCAGGACCGACTTGGGGCCGTCCTTGAGAGGCTTGCGGGAGCGCACGTGGGCGATCTGGGAGCGCACCTGGGCGGCACATCCTTCAGGGTGCGCGGTCAGGCAGATGAACCCGCGCACCCGGGGCTTCACGACTTGCTGCGACATGGGCCCACCTTTGGAGGGGAGGGGGTCGAGTTCAACGGCATTCGTTCGCCGGGAGCGCCGCCCCGCGCAATCGCCCGTTGCGCCGCCGGCGCGGGACTCTTTGCTCGGCGGCATGTTCAGCGAGCGACTGGCCTTCACCGAAGGCACCAACGCCCTGAGCGCCGCCAGGGAGCGGCGGCTCCGGCGGGGGCTGTCGCTCATCGACCTGGCGGACTCGAATCCGGCGAACGCCGGTTTCAGCTGGCCGGCCGCCAAGCTCGCCGAGGTCCTGGCGGGAGAGGGGCTGGTGCGGCAGGATCCGGACCCACGCGGCCTGCTGACAGCGCGTGAGGCGATCTCAGGCTACTACCGCGAGCGAGGGGCCTCGGTCGAAGCCTCCGCCGTCTTCCTGTCCGCCAGCACGAGCGAAGGTTACTCCTGGCTTTTCAAGCTGCTCTGCTCGCCGGGTGACGAGGTGCTCGTGCCGGAGCCCTCCTATCCTCTGCTGGAGGTGATCGCGGCGCTTGAGTGCGTGAAGCTCAGGACTTACCGGCTGCGATCCGAAGGGGCAGGGTGGAAGATCGACCCCGCATCCCTCACGGCGGGACCTAGGACGCGCGCAGTGGTCTGCGTCAATCCCTCCAATCCGCTCGGTGCGTTCGTCGGCGCGGATGACCGCGCGCTGCTCCGCGGCTTCGCGCGAAGCCACGGACTGGCCGTGCTTTGCGACGAAGTTTTTTTGGATTATCCCTCGGGCGCCGAAGCGGAGACCTGGGCGGGTGAGCGCGAGACTCCGATGTTCGTCCTGAGCGGTCTCTCCAAGGTCGCCCTGGCTCCGCAGGTCAAGGCCGGCTGGATCGTCGTCGCCGGGCCCGCCGGATTCGTCCGTGACGCGTCCCTTCGCCTGGAGCACGTGGCGGACGCCTACCTTTCCGTGAGCACCCCGGCCCAGCTCGCCTTGCCGCACCTGCTCCGGGACGCCGGTCCGCTGCGGCAGGCGGCGAGGGCGAGATGCGCCGAGGCCGAGACCGTCCTGCGCGGGTGGGCCGGCGGACACGGCTGCTCCGTCCTGCCCCGGCAGGGAGGCTGGACCGCGGTTCTGCGACTGCCGCCCGGCGTCGAGGAGGAGCGACTGCTGACGGCTGCGATCGACGAAGGCGCCTGGGCCCATCCGGGCTATTTCTATGGCATGCCCGCCGGCTTCTCCTGCGTCGTGCTCAGTCTCCTGACGTCGGCCGAATCCCTCAGGAACGGCCTGGAATCTGTGGGGAAAGCCCTGCAAAGGACCTGAACGGGTTCCAATTACCGCTTGCCAAGGGCGGACGGCCACCTTTGCTCCGACCTTCCAAAGGAGCACGAAACACCATGTCCCGCATCTGCAGCGTCACCGGCAAGCGCCCCGTCAAGGGCCGCCGCATCATTCACCGCGGTCAGTCCAAGAAGAGCGGCGGCATCGGCTTCCAGCTGGTCAAGCAGACCAAGCGCACGTTCAGCCCGAACGTCCAGCGCATCCGCGTCCTGCAGCCCAACGGCAGCGTCAAGCGCCAGTGGGTCTCGGTCAAGGCCCTCAAGGCCGGCCTCGTCACCAAGGCCTGAAGAACCGCAAGGTTCCCGTCGAAGGCCCGCCGTCAGGCGGGCCTTCTGCTTTCGGGTCCGGCTGCGTTCAGAAGAAGCGGGTCCAGATGACGGCCGCCCATGTCGCCGTCGCCACCAGGATGGTGAGGAAGACCGCCGCGCTGCCCATGTCCTTGGCCCGCTTCGCCAGCGGATGCCGTTCCATCGTGATGTGGTCGGTATTGGCCTCGATGGCCGAATTGATCAGCTCAACCACGAGGATCAGCTGCAGCACGCCGAACAGCAGCGCCTTTTCGAGGGGCGGCACGCCGGGCAGGAACCAGGCCGCGATGGAAAGCGGAAGGACCACGATGAGCTCCTGCTTGAACGCCTGCTCGTGCTTGGCGGCGGCACGCAGCCCATGCCACGTGTACTTCATCGCGTTGAGCAGCCGGGTGAGTCCTCCCTTGGACTTCATCGTCTCGCCATAACGGGGTTCGTCCATGCTCGACCTCTTATTAGACCTAGAAAACGGGGCTGGGAAGGCCATTTGCCGGGCCAGAAACCGCTTGCCAGAGAGGGGAGGCGGCCTAGGTTCATCGGTTCCCTTCAACGGGAAGCACCATGCGCGACGAATACCTCGACAAAGCCCGCCGAGTCATCACCGACCCGAACATCCTGATCAACGTCGTCTCCAAGCGCGTGAAGCAGCTCCGCAGCACCGCCGATCACTCCCAGACGCCCCCCGTCTACCAGCACCTGCTCGGAGACGTGTTCGAAAAGCTCTCCCCCGAGGACATCGCGCTCCGCGAAATCATCGAGGGCAAGCTGGCCTGGGAGTTCCGTCCGGACGACAAGCCCAAGGCCTGAAGGCCTTGGCGCCTTCGGCGCGACGCGCCGTCCCTTGAACGATGGCCGCCCGCCGAGAACAGAAGGACCTGCCCGAGGTGGGCAATCCGAAGGCCGGCCGTGACTATTTCATCGGGCAGACCTTCGAGGCCGGGCTCGTCCTGCTCGGCACCGAGGTGAAGGCCCTGCGCGCAGGACGCGCCAACATCGCCGACGCGTTCGTGCGCCTGACTCCCCGCGGACCGGTGCTCTATCACGCCCACATCGCGGAGTACGACTTCGGCAGCCACAATAACCACGCGGCCTACCGGCCCCGCCCGCTGCTGCTGCGCCGGCCCGAGATCGAGCGCATCCGCGCCGAGGTGCAGTCGGGCGGCAGCGCCATCGTGCCGCTCAGGCTCTACTTCACGCACGGGCTGGCCAAGTGCCTCATCGCCGTCGCGAAGGGCAAGAAGCAGCACGACCGCCGCCACGACATCAAGGAGCGCGAGGCGAAGCGCGAGATGTCACGGGCCATGCGCCGACGCCGGTGAGCGCGCCGCTTCACCTCGTCCTCCTCCGGCCGGAGATCGCGCCCAACACCGGCAACGTGGGCCGCATGTGCGCGGTCACCGGCTGCGTGCTTCACCTCGTGCATCCGCTGGGCTTCACCATCGACGACTCCAAGCTGCGCCGGGCGGGCATGGACTACTGGCGCCGGCTCGACGTGCGCGAGCATGCGTCCTTCGACGCGTTCCTCGGCTCCCCCGGCCGCCCGGAGCGCCTGTGGCTGTTCACGACCTCGGCCACGCGCGCGCACTGGGATGTCCGCTACGAGGCCGGTGACGGGCTGGTGTTCGGCTGCGAATCGGCCGGAGCTTCGCCCGAGGAGCACGCCTGGTTCGGGCCCGACCGCAGCGTCAAGATCCCCCAGTACGACGCGCTCGCCCGGTCGCTGAATCTCTCGACCGCCTGCGGCATCGGCGCCTACGAGGCGCTCCGGCAGATCAAGGGGCCCGGCCTCTGAGAGGACGCCCGGCCTCGCCGCTTGCGTTCCGGTCAGTCCCCTTAAGTTCATGGCATGGACCGCATCGAGCGCATCCGTGGACGCCTCGCCCCGCTGCGGGACCGGCTGCTCCGTCATCCCGTGCACGGCTCCCTGGGCACCTTGGACGACGTGCGCAGGTTCATGTCCTGCCACGTCTTCGCGGTCTGGGATTTCATGTCGCTGCTCAAGCGCCTGCAGCGTGAGCTGACGTGCGTCGAAGTGCCCTGGGTGCCCGTCGGAGACGCGGAAGTGCGGTTGCTTATCAATGAGATCGTCTGCGGCGAGGAGTCCGACGTCGATCCGCGCGGCGGCAGGATCGCCCACTTCGACCTCTATCTGCGCGCCATGACGGAGGCCGGCGCCGACACCGGGCCCGTCCGCCGGGCCCTGCGGCTCGCTTCGGCGGGCGTTCCTGACGCGGCCGGCCTGCGGGCGGCCGGGGCTCCGGCGGCCGCGGCCGATTTCTCCGCCGCCAGCTTCGCCCTCGCGGAACGAGGGGGCGTCCATGAAGTGGCGGCCGCCTTCACCTTCGGCCGCGAGGACCTCATCCCGGACATGTTCACGGGCCTCGTCGCCCGTCTGTCCCGCGAACATCCCGGCAGGCTGGACTCCTTCCGTTACTACCTCGACCGTCACATCGAGGTCGACGGCGGCCATCACGGCGCGCTTTCACTGCGGATGGTCGCGCTTCTCTGCGGCGAGGATGACCGCAGGTGGGAGGAGGGCGCCGCCGCCGCCGAGGCATCGCTGCGAGCCCGTCTGGCGCTCTGGGACGGCGTCGCGCTCAGCGCAGGAGCCTGAGCCTCACGTCGCGGAACTCCACCTTCATGGGCGGCCCGACGTGCACCTGCACGCCGATGAGACCCTCGGCGTGCCGCGCCGCGGGGTCGTCGTCGATGACCAGGCTCATCACCTTGCCGTTGATGAGGTGAGTCTGGACGCCGCCCCGCACGATGACGTGATACTCGTTCCAGTCCCCGTCGCGCACCGACTTCGCAAGCTCGGCCGGATCCCCCAGGCTGCCGATGACCTCGGCCTTGGCGCCGGGGCGCACCCGGGTGACCTGTCCGCGGAGGGCGTTGAACGTGCGCCCGCGCTCCTCGTAGTTCTGGCCGACATGCCGCTTCTGGCCGTCGATGTCGCACTGCGGTCCGGTCAGCGCGAAGGGCAGCCCTTCGACGGGGGCGCTGCGGTAGTTGATGCCGCTGTTGCCCCTCTCGGAGATGCGGCAGGAGGCCTTGAGCTCGAAGTCGCCCGGGGCCGCGCCTTCCCAGATGATGAAGGTGTTGTTCTTGAGCAGGGTCTCGGGCGTGACCTCGCCCACGATCACGCCGTCCTCGCAGCGCCAGTATTTCGGATCGCCCTTCCATCCCTTCAGGGTGCGGCCGTCCAGCAGGGACTTCCAGCCCAGCGCGGCCTCGTCATTGGGAACGGGCAGCGTCTGCTTCGGCTTGGGCGGGCCTTCCTGCGCGAGGAGCGCGGCGGCCGACATGAGGGCCAGCAGCGTATTCACTTCGGCTCCAGTGAGACGGCGTCGTCCTTGGCGTTCGCGCGGTAGTCGACGCTTTGCGACACGATTCTCAGAAGACTGGAGAGGGTGATGTTGGTGAAATCCATGCTCACGGTGGGCACTTTGTCCTTGGGGCCCGCATAGACCACCCTGACGCCCTTGCCCGACGGATCGGCCTTGGCGGACAGTTCGGTCAGCTGCTTGGCCACTTCATCGAGCCTCAGCTCGATGAACGTCACCTTGGGCAGCATGATCGCCTCCGAACGGGTCAGGGGCGAAGGTTCCTTCGCCGGCTTCTTCTGCGCCTCGAGCGCGGCCGGTGTGATCACGGCCAGGGCCGCGGCAAGCGCGGCGGTCATCAGGTTTCGCATGCTTTCAGTATGGCTGGCATGCCTTGGGGCGCAATTATGTTCGGGCGACCGGGGTCTTTGGGGTGGAAACCGGCCCCGTTCCGGAGATATGGAAGGGAGACCCGAACTCATGGCCGAGACCGACCGCACGCTGTCCAACCGCATCATGGCCGGCCTGGTCATCGGCGCCCTCGCCGGCTTGGCCACCCTGCTGCTCGGCCGCTGGCAGCCCGCCGCCCTGGCGTTCATGAAGGAGGTCTCGACGTCGGTCTTCGATCCGATCGGACAGGTGTTCCTGCGGCTGCTTTTCTTCGTGGTCATTCCGCTCGTCTTCACCTCCCTCGCCGCCGGCGTCGCCCAGCTGGGCCGTCTGGACCGCCTGGGGTCCCTGGCCGGACGCACCTTCTCGCTCTTCTTCCTGAACATGGCCATCGCCGTCGCGCTCGGCCTGGTGATGATGAACCTCCTGCGCCCCGGCGACCATCTCGACGCCGCCGCGAAGACGATGCTCATGGATGAGTTCGGCGGAGCCGCCCGCAAGCACGTGGCCACCGCGGCCGCCACGCCCGGCGTGACCTTGTCCGGCCTCGTCGAGATGTTCATGCCGAAGAACCTCTTCGGCTCCGTCATGGGCCACTCCAACGCCGCCCTCGGCGAGGTGCTGCCCCTGATCGTGTTCGCCCTCCTCGTCGGGACGGTCGGCGCCGGTCTGCCGGAGGGGCGCAGGGTGGGCCTGCTCGCGGCCCTCGACCTCGTGTCCGAGCTCATGACGGGAATCGTGCGGCTCGCCCTCCGTCTCGCGCCCGTGGCGGTGCCGCTGATGATCTACAGCGTCGTCGTCAAGGTCGGCCTGGACATCCTCGTGGCGCTCGGGGTCTTCGCGCTGGGGTGCCTCGGCGTGATGCTGCTCCACCTCTTCGGCACGATGTCGCTCTGGCTGAAGTTCTGGACCGGCCGCCGCCCGCCGGATTTCTTCCGGGAAGTGCGCGGCGTCCTCGTCACCGCCTTCTCCACGAGTTCGAGCAACGCGACCCTGCCCGCGGCGCTCGAGTGCGCCAAGGGCCCGCTGGGGCTCCGTCCTTCCGTGGCCGGCTTCGTGCTGCCCCTGGGGACCACCATGAACATGAGCGGCACCGCCCTCTACGAGGGCTGCGTGGTGCTCTTCGTCGCCCAGGTGTTCGGCGTCGACCTCTCCGTCGGCCAGCAGCTCACGCTGCTGCTGCTCTCGGTGCTCAGCGCGGTCGCCGTCGCGGGCATTCCGGGCGGCTCACTGCCCCTGATCGCCGGACTGCTGGTGACCTTCGGCATCCCGCCCGAGGGCATCGGCGTCGTGCTGGGCGTCGACCGCATCCTGGACATGTCCCGGTCGATGACGAACGTCGGCTGCGACCTCGTGACGACCGCGGTCGTCGACGCGCAGGAGCGGAAGTCGGAAGCCTGACTCAGGCGCGGCGCAGCAGGACCACGCCCGCGACCGCCACGGCCCCGCCCAGCCAGAGCCTCGCCGGCGGCCGCCGTCCTTCGACGGCCCATTGCATGACGAGTCCGATGACCGGGGTCAGCGCCACCACGCTCAGCACGAGGGCGGCGGGCTGGTTCGTGAGCGCCCATTGGTAGCAGGCCACGCCGAGCGCCGGTCCCGACAGTCCGTTCATCAGCATCCAGCCGGCCGCGTCCAGGGCCGCATAAGGCCGGCGCACTTTCGCGAACAGTCCTTGCCCGTGCGTCGCCCACAGGAGGAAGGCCGCCACGAAGGGCGCGCCGCCGAGCAGGCGCACGAAGGCCTGCGAGAATCCGTCGGGCACGGTCTGGCCGGCCGCCTCGCACGCATGCACGGTGAGCGGCGTGCTCACGGCCCCGCAGGCCTGGCCGAGCGCGGAAAGGACGCCGAGCCAGACGCCGGCCCGGCGGTGGGCTGGGTCGCCTTCGGCCGGCGCGCCGAGCGCGATGGCGACGCCGGTCAGGATGACCAGCGAGGCCGCCATCTGCGGGCCGGTCGGCGCATGGCCGAGGGTCGAGTATTCCAGCACGAGCGCGAAGGGCGCGGCGAGGCACTGCGTCAGCAGCATGGTCAGGCCGACGCCGATCCGCGGCAGGGCGTGGAAGAGGGCGACGTCGCCCACGCCGAGTCCGAGCACGCCGCCGAGGATGAGCCAGCCCCAGCCGGCGGTGAAGGGCTGCCGGCCGCTGAGCGCGACGAAGGCCCCGACCGCGACGAGGGCGACGAGCAGGCGGCCGAGGTTGGCCAGGTCGGGGCCGTGGTGCGCCGAGCTGCGCCGCGCGCAGGTCACCGACCAGGCGTAGAAGAAGGCGGCTCCCAGCGCGAATTCCATCAGGAGAACTTCCCCAGCACGGCCACGCCGGCGGCGTCGGCGCGCAGGCGTCCTTCCTCGGTGAGCCTGAATCGGTCGCCGGAAAGCTCCATGAGCCCCTCCTCGACCATGTCGGCGAAGAGCGCGTTCAGTCCCGCGGGCAGTTCGGCGCCGAAGCGGTTCGCGAGGGCGAAGGGATTGACGCCTGCGTTCATCCGCAGTCCGAAGACGAGCGAGTCGGCGAGGAGGTCGGATTCAGTGAGCCGGCGGACGTGCTCACGCGCGGGCGCGCCTGACTCGACTCCGCGCAGCCAGCCGTCCAGGTCGGCGGGGCTGCTCCAGCGCTCGCGCCGCCACTGCGAAGCGGCCGACGGCCCGTAGCCGCGCCATTCGCCCATCTCCCAGGTGATGAGGTTGTGCCGGCATTCCTTGCCCGGCCTGGCGAAGTTCGACACTTCGTACTGCGCGTAGCCCCGTTCGGCCAGCCGCTCCCAGGTGCGTCGGTAGAGGAAGGCCTCGAGTTCGTGGTCGATCCGCACCTTGCCCTGCGAGAGCTTCACGTACATCGCCGTGTCCTCCTCGAAGGTCAGGCAGTAGGTCGAGAGGTGGTCCGGCCCGAGGTCGACTGCCCGCTCCAGGTCGTCCATCCAGCGCGACTCGTCCTGTCCGGGGATGGCGAACATCAGGTCGAGGTTGCGGGAGACGAAGCCGGCGTCCTCGATCAGCGACCAGGCCTCCTCGACCTGCTTCGGCGAATGGCGCCGGCCGAGCGCCTCGAGCGTCGCTGCGTCGAAGCTCTGCACGCCGAGCGAGACGCGCGTGACGCCGGCCTCCTTGAGCGCGGCCAGCTTGTCCGCCCGCACCGACGACGGCGCGAGCTCCACCGTCCATTCCGAGGGCCTGCCCGCGGCCTCGGTCACCGCGTGACCCAGGCGGGCGAGGTCCTCCGCGGGCAGCAGCCCGGGCGTCCCGCCGCCCCAGAAGACGGTTTCGACGCGTCCCGGCGGATCCAGCGCGAGCTCGCGTTCGATTCCCGAGAGGTAGCGCTCGAGGTCGGGCCGCTTGGGCTGCTCCTGGTAGAAGGCGCAGAAGTCGCAGCTCGACGCGCAGAAGGGCACGTGGAGGTAGAGCGAGGTGCCGCGGCTGAAGGATGCCTCGCTCACTCCAGTCCCAGCTGCTGGCGGCCCTCTTCGGAGATCATCCGCGGATTCCACACCGGGTCCCAGACGATCTCGACTTCGGCCGACTCGACGCCGGGCAGCGCCTCGAGCTTCGCCTTGGCGTCGCCGGCGATGACCGGGCCCATCCCGCAGCCCTGCGCGGTGAGGGTCATCTTGACCGCCACGCGCTTGCCTTTCGCGCCGTCGGTGAGCGCGAGATGGTAGATGAGCCCGAGGTCGACGATGTTGACGGGGATCTCGGGGTCGAAGCATCCCTTGAGGGCCTGCCAAAGCGCGTCCTCATCCAGGGGTCCGGCGGAGGCCGGGGCGGAGGGCGTGGCTGCGTAGCGGGCCGCGGCTTCGGCGCCCAAGGCGTCGAGGTCGCCGCTGGCGATGCGAAACAGGCCCATGGGCGTGCGTACGGTGACGTTCCCTCCGAGAGCCTGCGTCAGGTGCACGACGGCGCCTTTCTCCAGCACCACGAGGTCCCCGGAAGGGATCACCGATGCCTGGCAGTCCCGGATGAGCGTGATTTCCGACATGGCTCCAACCTTGGCGTTCCATGTGCGGACGCAAGCGTGCTCGAAGGAGGGATGTGCGTTTGGCGGTGGCGGGGTTGCGCAGGGGAGGGGAGTCCGAGATTGAGGCCGTCCGCACGGCGGCCACGATGCTCCCCATGCCCCTGCTCCGTCTCATGGCGCCGCTGTTCGCCGCCGTCTGTTCCGCCGCCCCCGTCTCCATCTTCGACGGCCGCAGCCTCGCCGGCTGGGAGGGGGACGTCGCCTGGTGGCGCGTCGAAGCGGG
>CAZRPB010000032.1:0-18766 GCA_964601955.1 uncultured Klebsiella sp.
GCGTAGATGGCGGCGGTGAGGCCGGCGCAGCCGGTGCCGAGGATGAGGACGTGCTCTGCCATGGGGATGCGCCCATCTTGCCCTCCGTATGCCCACGGCAAGGCGGAAAACCCGCCGTGAACAACATCAGACAAGGCTTGCCCCGGGGGGGCCGTTCGGGGTTTGCTGACCGCTCGCGTCCGGAACCATGTTCCTCAGCATCCTAAAGCTATTCGCCGGCAGCCATAACCGGAAGTTCCTGCGGGATTGCGCCCCGGTCGTGCGCCGGATCAACGCCATCGAGGAGGAGTACCAGCGGCTCTCCGACGACGCCCTTCGGGCCAAGACGGCCGAGTTCCGGGCCCGTCACGCCAAGGGCGAATCCCTGGACGCACTGCTTCCCGAGGCCTTCGCCGCCGTCAAGAACGCCGCCCGACGCCTCTGCGGATCCCGCAAGGTCGTCTGCGAGCATGAACAGGTCTGGGAGATGGTCCATTTCGACGTCCAGCTCATCGGCGGCATCGCCCTCCACCAGGGCAAGATCGCCGAGATGGCCACGGGCGAAGGCAAGACCCTCGTCGCCACCCTGCCCCTCTACCTGAACGCCCTCTCGGGACGCAACTGCCAGCTCGTCACGGTCAACGACTACCTCGCCCGCCGCGACTCCCAGTGGATGGGGCACCTGCTCGAATGGCTCGGGCTGACGGTCGGCTGCATCCAGAACCAGATGGGCAGCGATGAGCGCAAGGCCGCCTACGGCTGCGACATCACCTACGGAACCGCCTCGGAGTTCGGCTTCGACTACCTGCGCGACAACGGCATGGCCCTCTCGGCCGAGGAGCAGGTCCAGCGCGACCACCACTTCTGCATCGTCGACGAGATCGACTCCGTGCTCATCGACGAGGCCCGCACGCCGCTGATCATCTCCGGCCCGGTCGCCGAGGAGCGCGAGCCCCCCTACCCCCGCCTCCGTGACGACGTCGCCAAGCTTGTGGACCTGCAGGAGAAGCTGGTCGACCGCCTGCTCTCCGAACTGCGCACGGAACTCGGCAAGCTCACCGAAGGCGCCGAGCCCTCCCAGGACGCGATGGACAAGCTCTGGCTGGCCTCGCACGGCATCCCCCGCCACCCCGGCCTGCTCCGCCTCAAGGAGAACGGCCGGCTGGTGAAGCTGCTCGAGCGTCACGAAGGCGTGCTCGCGTCCGAGATCGAGAAGGACCGCCGCTTCCACCTCAAGGAGCGACTCTACTTCTCGATCAACGAACGCAACCACGAGGCCGACCTCACCCAGATGGGACGCGACGCGCTGCGCCCCGGCGACCTCGACGCCTTCGTGCTGCCCGACCTCCCGACGCGCTTCGTCGAGCTGGACCGCGACGCCTCCCTGACGCCCGAACGTCGCGCGGAGCTGCGCGCCGAGGCCGAGGCCACCTACGTCCGCGTCTCGGAGGAGATCCACGCCATCGGCCAGCTGCTCAAGGCCTACACGCTTTACGAGGCCGACAAGCAGTACGTAGTCCAGGACGGCAAGGTGAAGATCGTCGACGAGAACACCGGACGCATCATGGAGGGACGGCGCTGGTCGGACGGCCTGCACCAGGCGGTCGAATCGAAGGAAGGCGTCGCGCTCGAGCCCGAGAACAAGACCTACGCGACCGTCACCATCCAGAACTACTTCCGCATGTACCGGAAGCTGGCCGGCATGACCGGCACGGCCGAGACCGAGGCCTCCGAATTCCACGACATCTACCGCCTGCCGGTCGTCACCATCCCGACCCACCGGCCCTGCATCCGGGTCGATGAGAACGACATCGTCTTCAAGACCCGCCGGGAGAAGTTCGAATACGCGGTGAAGGAGATCGTCGAGGCCAACCGCCGCGGCCAGCCGGTGCTCGTCGGCACGGCGTCGGTCGAGGCCTCCGAGGCCCTCAGCCGCCTGCTGACCAAGAACCGCGTCTCGCACAACGTCCTCAACGCCAAGCAGCACCAGCGCGAGGCCGAAATCATCGCCCTCGCCGGCCAGCGCGGCGCGGTCACCATCGCGACCAACATGGCCGGACGCGGCACCGACATCCGTCTCGGCGAAGGGGTGCGCGAACTGGGCGGCCTCTACGTGCTGGGCACGGAGCGCCACGAGTCCCGCCGCGTCGACCGCCAGCTGCGCGGCCGATGCTCGCGTCAGGGCGACCCCGGCCGCTCCCGCTTCCTCGTCTCGCTGGAGGACGACCTGATGCGGCTCTTCTCCAACGCCGGCATCATCTCCTCCATGCTGGAGAAGTCCTTCAAGGAGGGCGAGCCGCTGGAGCACCCGCTGCTCAACCGCTCGATCGGCACCGCGCAGAAGCGGGTCGAGGGCCAGAACTACTCCATCCGCAAGCGCCTGCTCCAGTATGACGACGTGCTCAACCAGCAGCGCCAGATCGTCTACTCCGTGCGCAACCGCGCGCTCCACTCCGACGAGCCCCGCGACACGGTGCTCGAACTGGTCTCCGAGGAGATCGAGGACCGACTCGGCCCCGTGTTCCCGGAAGGCGGGGCGCCGGACGGCCGCGAAGCCACGGCCTTCTGCGACTGGTTCCTGACCTCCTTCCACCTGCGCCTGGACCCCGAGGAGCTGACCTGCCGCACGCTCGAGCAGTCCCGCGAGCTGGCGGTCGGCAAGGTCCGACAGTTCCAGGCGGGACGCGAGTCGCACGAGCCCGCCGACATGCTCCGCTACCTCGAACGGCACGTCGTGCTGCGCGCGGTGGACCGCAACTGGCAGAACCACCTGACGGAGATGGAGGACCTGCGACGCGGCGTCAGCCTCCGGAGCTACGCGCAGAAGGATCCGCTCAACGAATACAAGTCGGAGGCCTACAAGGCCTTCGAGCGACTGATGCGCCAGCTGCGCAACGACGTCTGCACGGGGATCTTCCGCATCGCCACCTCGATGGAGGCCCTCGAGCTCATGATGCGGCGCGCGCAGGGCCACGTGACGGCCTCCGGCCCGGCCACGGAGTCCGCTTCGGCCGCGCCCGCCGCCAAGCCTGAGCCCTTCCGCCGCGTCCTCCCGAAGATCGGCCGCAACGCGGTGGTCCGGATCCGCAAGGGACCCGAGACGCTCGAGATGAAGTGGAAGAAGGCCGAGTCGCTGGTGCGGGACGAGGGCTGGGAGCTGCTCGAGACGGTCTCCGAATGACGGAGTTCCTGACCAGCGCGCGCCGCGCCTGGCTCGGCAACGCCGCGACGGCCGTCCTGCTCTTCCTCTCCTTTCCTCCGCTCGGGCACCCGTTCCTCGGATTCATCGCCCTCGTCCCGGCCGCCCTCGCCGCCGCGTCACGTCCGGACTGGCGCGACTGGCGGCGCTCCGCCTTCGCCTGCTCCTGGCTGCTCTGGGTCGGTCTGCTGATCTGGCTGCGTCACGTGCACCCGCCCCTCGGCCCGCTGGGCCTGATGCTGCTCACCGCATGGTGCGCGCTCTTCCCGTGGGCCTGGCTCATGCTGCTGCGCTGGATCCTGCCGGCCTGCGGCGACGCAGGACTGCCCGCCCGCCTGCTTGCGATGCTCGGACTGGCCGGCGGCTGGGCGCTGCTGGAGTGGGCGCGTTCGGTCGCGCTGACGGGCTTCGGCTGGCTGCCGCTGGCGGCCTCGCAGACGGGCAATCCTGTGATGCTCTCGCTCTGCGCCTGGGCGGGGCCCTTCGGGCTTTCGGCCGCGCTCGTGCTGCTCAACTTGGGCCTGGCGCGCTGGATGATCCGCCTGACGGACCTGCGGAAGTCGGGCCCCGCTCCCGCCGGACCGGCGGGATGGCTCTCGCGGCTCACGCCCGAACTCTACCTCGGCCTCGTCCCGGTGGGGCTGGCGTTCCTCGCCTTCGTCTCGGCCGGCACGCGCATGGCGACCGAAAGCATGGACGAGGCGCGCGTCGGCGTCGTGCAGACGGACTTCAACCCCTACCTGAAATGGGACTCGGCCCGGCTGGGCGAGAACGTGGAACTCATCCGGAAGCTGACGCTCGAGGCCGCCGGACCCGGAGAGGCCGACGTCGTCCTCTGGCCCGAGGCGGCGCTGCCGCTCTCGCTCGAAGAGCCCGGCTACGTCAGGCTGCTCAAGGAGACGGCCGGCACGGGCCGCACGACGCTGGTGATCGGCGCGATCGAACGACGCGGGGGCGGCTACGCCAATTCGGTCGTCGCGGTCTCCGCCGACGGAATCACGCCGGCCTACGCCAAGCGGCACCTGGTGCCCTTCGGGGAATACGTGCCGCTCGCCGACTTCCTGCCCCTGCGCAAGGTGGTGCCGATCGCGGAGGACTGCGTGCCGGGCGAGGGCCCGACGCTCCTGCCGGTGACGACCGCGAAAGGTCGCACCTTCGCGATCGGGCCGCTGGTCTGCTACGAGGACGTGTTTCCCTCCCTCGCCCGTGACCATGCGCTGGCCGGCGCCGACGTGCTTGCGGTGGTGACCAACGACGCCTGGTACGGCCGGGAAGCCGGCGCGCACCAGCATGCGGCCCATTCCGCGCTCATCGCCGCGGCCACGGGGCTGCCCGTCATCCGCTGCGGCAACGCCGGCTGGAGCGGGACGATCGACCGGCTGGGCCGCTCCCACCCCCTCACGAGCGGAGGGGACCGCACCATCTACTTCCGCGGCGGCATGCGCGCGGCGCCGGTCCGGCTGCCGAAGCGGGCCGAGCCGACCTTCTGGGTGCGGCACGGGGAATGGGCCCCGGGGCTGGGAGGGCTTTTCCTGGCCGCCGCTTACGTCTGGCGACGTCGCCGGCGACAGGGCTGAGGGAAAAACGCAGGTCGGAGTCGACCTCCGTCCAGTTGCCACCAATGTAAGGAATAGGTCATGCGCCCCTTGCCGACCATACTGCTGACGCTCCTGGCGGCCCTCCTGCCGGCCCAACAGATCAAGAAGCCCAAGTCCGAGTGGCCGGCTGACGGACTCGCGACCTTCCAGCTGCGCGTGCGGGCCATCCCGACCGTCCGCCTCAAGGTCAACGGGACCGAACTGCTCTTCGGCGTGGACACCGGCTGCCAGGGCGTGGGCGTGCTCACCCCGGCGGGCGCCGCGCTCGCCAAGGTCGAACCCGCCTTCAGCCTGCCGACAATGGGCAACTCCGGCCGGAACGAATCGACCTACGGCCTGGTCGAGACGCTCGAGGGAGGCGGCATCATCTGGCGCGACTTCCACATGACGATCCTGCCGCTCGACGGCATGAACATCCACGGCCTGCTGGGGGCCGACCTGCTCTTCGAACGCCCGTTCTACATGGACCTGACGAACAAGGTCATGACCCTGGGCAAGATTCCGGACACGTCCTCCGCCCACGAGGTGCCCTGCTACAGCCGCGGCGGACACTGCGGGGTGAACATCATGGTCGACGGGGCGAAGATCCCCATGATCATCGACTCGGGCGCGTCAAAGTCCTACCTCTGCTCGCTACGCTTCAAGGGGAGCACGAAGTTCCTGGGACACCTCCCGGTCGCCACCGTGCGCGGGACCTCCCTCTCCCGGGTGGAGGTCTGCGAGATCAAGGACCTGCGCATCGGCAACGCCCCCTTGACGGGCGTCGAGTTCATGCGGGACAAGGAGCACAACCTGCTCGGCAACGACTTCTTCCGCAGCCACCCCGTGGCCGTGGACATGCCCTCGAGGCGTCTCTGGCTGTTCGAGCCCCAGGGCAAGGCGCCCTTGCCGGACGCCAAGCCGGCCGAGCCTGCGCGCTGAGCGCCCTCAGCGCTTGCGACGGGACCGGGAGGGCGAACCGCCGCCCTCCTCCTCTTCACCGCCCTCGGCGGCCGGCTCCTCCTCGTCGTCCCAGCGGAGGCCCGAACCGACCGTCTTGTCGACGGCCTTGTCGTCTTCCACCTCCGGCAGATCGTCAATGTCCTCGTCGGCGGCGGCCGGACGCGCGGGCTTCTCATCGTCGTCCTCCTCGCCCGGGATCTCATGGCCCTGCGGCACGAACTCCAGGATGTCGGTGATCTCGTCGAAGGGGTGGATCTGGCGGCCCTCGATCAGGGCCTGGTTGCGCAGCTCGCTGAGCTGCTCATCCACGTCCTCCACGGTGAGCTTCTGCTCGAGCTTGATGGTGTCGTTGATGAGCTTCACGCGCAGACGCATGATGTGCTCAAGGAAGTCGGCGTAGGCGCCCTTGTCGCCGTCCTTGATGTTGGGCAGCGCGAAAAGCAGTTCCTCGGAGTCGAGGATGTGCTCCGCCACGCGATGCAGCTGGGCGGTTCCGTCCTTCTTCAGCTCGACGGGCTGGAAGGGCACGAAGGCGGCCTCGAGGATCTCGTTGGAAAGTCCGTATTCCCGGAGCGGGTCCATCATGTCGAGGATCCAGGGGAACTGGTAGGGGTCGAGGATGCCCAGACCGTCCGGATCGTAGTGCTTGGGGTCGGAGGTCTCGGTGACCCACCAGCAGCCCTCCTTGTCGTTGAAACGGATGCTGCAGTCCAGCAGCTTGGAGGTCGTCACGGCCATGGCAGGGGGTTTGCCCAAGTCCGGCCGGGAGTCAAGAGGGGTCGGCTCACCGCCGGGGCTTCCCGCTTTCCTTCACGCCAAGGACGGCTATTCAAGCGGCATGTCCTTCCTCTACGAGAACGTGGTCGCGCCGGCGCTCTACCGGATGGACCCCGAGACGGCCCACCAGGTGGGCCTCCGCGGCATGGGCCTGCTGGGCGCCGCCGCCCCGCTCCGGGCGCTGCTTGAGACCGCGCTCACGCCGAAGGGCGCCCGGCCGGTCGAGGCCTTCGGACTCCGCTTCCCCAATCACGTCGGCCTCGCCGCGGGTTTCGACAAGGACGGCCTCGGCTGGCGCGGCGCCGCCGCCCTCGGGTTCGGCCACGTCGAGGTGGGCACCGTCACGCCGCGCGCCCAGCCGGGAAATGAGAAGCCACGCGTCTTCCGCTATCCCTCGCTAAAGGCGGTGGTCAACGCCTACGGCTTCCCCAACGCGGGCATGGACGCGCTGCATGCGCGGCTCTCTTCGGGTGCGGCCCGCGGGAAGCGCAAGGCGCCGCTCGGCGTGAACATCGGACGCAACAAGGACACGCCCAACGAACGCGCGCACGAGGACTACCTCGCCTGCTTCAGCCGTCTCGCTCCGCTCGCCGACTACGTGACGGTGAACATCAGCAGCCCAAACACTTCCGGCCTGCGGGCCCTGCAGGACCGCGGGCCGCTGGTGCGCCTTCTCTCCTCGGTCGCCGAGGCCAACCGCGGCGTGAACGGAGGCCCGGTGCCGCTGCTGCTGAAGGTGGCCCCCGACCTCAGCCCCGCCCAGCTCGGCGACATCGTCTCAGTGGTCGGCGAGACGGGCTTCTCCGGCATCATCGCCACGAACACGACGATCGCCCGTCCGCCCGGCACGGAAGGCTGCGAGACGCGCGGCGGTCTCAGCGGAGCGCCGCTGCTCGAACGTTCGCTCGGCGTGGTGCGCTTCCTCGTGAAGGAATCGGGCGGCCGCATCCCGGTGGTGGGCTGCGGCGGCATCACCTGCGCGGCCGACGCGGGACGCTTCATGGACGAGGGCGCGTGCCTGGTGCAGGTCTACTCGGGCCTGGTCTTCAAGGGCCCCGCGCTCGCGCGTGAGATCGCCGAAGGGCTCGCCTGGCGCTCCCGACGCTGGGTCTGATCACTTCGTCGGCGCGACCGGCACGTGCACCTCGGAGTGCTTGAGGAAGAAGGGCACGAAGGGGCTGTTCCAGTAGACCGCATACGGATCTCCCGCGGCCTTGACGTCGGTCCGCTTCGCGAGCCAATCGCGCAGCTCCGCGAGCGCCTCCTCATAGTTGTCCCGGCTGTAGGAGCCTCGGATGCCGATGGCGGCGACGCGGCGTTCGGGCACGGAGGCGAGCTTGACCTGCGCGGTCTCAGCCAGATCGGCGCGCTTCGCCGAACCCGCGTCCATGTAGAAGACCATCGTGCCCGGAGAGATGCCCGCCTCCACCGGTGCGGTCATCGGGATCTTGTTGGAATCGATGTAGCGGAAGAGGCGCATGAAGAGCCCGTTGTCGGACGCGAAGTAGTCCTTCGAGGACTCCGTGCGCATCCAGCGGGCCGCCGGCAGGGTCTTGAGCTCAATGTCGCCGGGCGAGGTGCGGGGATAGGCCTCCTCGACGCCGGAGACTGAGGATGGAAGGAAGGGGGCCATGAGGAGGATCAGCAGGCTGCGCATGCGGGAACCCTACGGCGGCGGGGCCGCCTTGGCAAACGTCGTCCGCAACCTTGCCAGCCGGGTCCGGCCGGGTTTGATGAACGTCACATGAGCGAACAGCCCGAAAAGACCACCCTGGCCTCCCGTGCCGGCCACAACTTCCTGACCGGCCTGTTCCTCTTCCTGCCGGTCAGCCTGACGCTTTACATCGTGTCGGTCCTCCTGGACCTCATCGGCAAGCCGGTCCAGGCGGTCGCCAAGGAGGTGATCCGCACGGTCTACGAGAGCTCGGGAAGGAGCATGCCCGACCTTTCCGCAGGCAGCCTCAGCGTGCTGCTCATGGTCGTGAGCGCGCTGGTGATGATCCTGCTGCTCACCGCCGTCGGCTGGCTGTCCAAGCGCCTCTTCGGCCGCCTCCTCGAACGCTGGTTCACCCGCCTGCTCGAGCGCATCCCCGGCCTCGGTTCGCTCTACACGTCGATCCGGCAGATGGTCGACGCGCTCAGCGGTCGCAACAAGGACACGTTCCGCCGGGTGGTGATGGTCGAATTCCCCCGTCCCGGCAGCTGGACGTTCGGCTTCGTCACCCATGAGCAGCCGACGGTCTTCTCCGAAGCCCTCGGCCGGCCGGTGGTCAACGTCTTCATCCCCGCCGCGCCCGCCCCGACGACCGGCGTCATCCTCGCGGTGCCGCCCGAGGACGTGCGCGAGACCAAGCTCACGGTGGCCGAGGCCCTCGGCCTGCTCATGAGCTTCGGCGCGGTCGTGCCCAGGCAGGAAGAGAAGTCCTGACGGATGTCGGGACCCGCGCTGCGCTGCCTGGTGCTCGGACGCGACGCGTCTGGGGAGTCGCACGACCTGCTCACGCTGCTCGAGGCCGACGAGGGGCTCCTGCGCTGCCTGCTGCGCCGGCGAAGGGCGGGCGCGGGCGACTCGCCCGACCTCTTCGACGAGGCCGAGGTGACGCTGGAGAAGTCCAAGGACGGCGGGACGCGCTTCGCGCGCGACTACCGGGTGATCCGCCGCCGCACGGGCGTCGGACGCGACCGCCGGGCGCTCGAGCGGGCCAGCCGGCTGGCCGGCATCCTGCGCCGGAATCCTCCGCCTCCCGAATCGGCCCCGGTCTGCTGGAAGATCGCGCAGGAGACGTTCGACGCCATCGCCGCGCGGCCGCGCCCGGACGCGGCCTACTTCAAGGCGCTCTGGCTCATCCTCAAGGACGGCGGCTGGCCGGTGCACGAGCACTGGTTCTCACGCCTGGGCGGCCGTCAGGCCGACGCGGCCGCGGTGCTGGCCGCGCCGCTCGACGCGCAGACGGCCGACGAGGAGACGGTGGCGGCGCTCTCCGCCGACCTCGAGCGCTGGGCGGCCGGCGAGGTGCACTACGTGCTGCCCTGATGCGCATCGACGTCCAGGCGAGGCGCGTCGAGATGAGCGCGCAGGAGTTCGCGACTTTCCGTCCGGGGCCCGGCGCGGGGGCGGGCGGATCACCCTGGCGCGCGGAAGCGGGACGGCAATGGCACGCGTCCCTCCGCATCGAGGCCGAGCAGGAGGGCGCGGGCTGGGAGTTCGAACGCGGCGTGGCCTGCGAGATCGGCGCGCTGGGCTGGAAGGTCGCGGTCACGGGCCGCACCGACCAGTGGCGCGACCGGGACGGGGTGACGGAGATCCGGGAGATCAAGACCGTCACCTGCTCCCTGCCCCGCCGCACGGAATGGCTGCTGCAGCGCTACCCGCACCACTTCCTGCAGCTGGCGGCCTACTGCCACGCGGCCCGGCTGCGACCGGGCGCGGTGAGCGTGTCCGGCGAACTGGTCTTCGTGGACCCGACGGACGGCACGCGGCAGAAGGTCGCGTTGCCCGAGGCGGCCGAGGCCGACCTGCTCCGCCAGGCCGAGCAGGTCGCGGCCCACGCGGAGAACCGCCGCGCGAGCCACGCCCGGCTCCTCGCCCTGCCGGACCGCGCGCCGTTCGCCGACCCGCGGCCGGAATGGGAGGCCTGCGGCTCGGACCTCGACCACGCGGCGCTGGAATCCTCGACGCGGCTGCTCATCGCCCCCACGGGCTTCGGCAAGACTTCCGCAGCCCTGCGGCACGGACTCTCGCTGCTCCGGGGCGGACGCGCCGGCCGGCTGCTCTACCTCACCGGCAAGGGCACGGGACAGCTCCAGGTGCTCCGCGAGCTGCGACGGATGGCCAAGCCGGGAGAGCTCCGCGCCCTGCTGCTCAGGCCGCGGGCGGAGCATGAGGTCGACGGCATCAGCGAAGATCCGGAAGTGATCCGCCGCAACTGGGCGCTGGCCAAGATCGACCCGCCCTCGCTGCTCGACGCGGGCGCCGACCTGCGGAAGGTCCGCGAACTGGGCCGCGTGGCCGGCGTGCCCCCCTGGGACATCACCAAGGCCATGCTGGTGCACGCCGACGTGGTCATCTGCGATTACAACTACGTCTTCTCGCCCCGCAACCGGGCCGCGCTGGAGAGCGTGCCGGGCTGGGACGAATCCGACACGGCCCTGATCGTCGACGAGGCCCACAATCTCCCGGACCGCGCGGCGGAGTGCCTCTCGCTGAGGGATGACGCGCAGTCGGCCGCCGACTTCGCCCACGCGCTGCTCACGCACCGCGCGCCGGCGGGCTGGATCTCCGCCGCCCAATCGTGGGCCGACTTCCTCGGGCGTCTGCCCGCCGCCGACGCGACGACGCCGGAGGACCGGCTGGAGGCGATGGCGATCGCCGACCGCTTCGCGCTGCTCGCCGCCGAACAGCCCTTCAGCACCGACGGACTGCCCGATGACGCCCGGCAGGCGGTCTGGGACATGGCCGCCTGGTCCGAACGGCTGGAGTCCTCCGATCTCGGCTGGCTGCTCTGGTCCCCCAAGCCCGGCACGCTCAGCCTCGACTGCCTCACGGCCGCGCGCACGACGGGCGAACGGCTCCGCTCCTTCGGTCACGCGCTCCTCATGACCGCCACGCCGGGCCCCAAGGGCGCGCTTGCGGCCGACTGCGGGCTGGATCCGGACACGCTTGTGCGCGTGGACGCGGCCGCGCCCTGGAGGCAGGGCGCCTACTCGGTGGCGATCGACGCCCGCGCGGACACGCGCCTCAAGGCGCGCGAATCGACCATGGCGCTCACCGCCGCCAGCCTGCGGCGTCTCTCGGAGGACGGCGCGGTCGCCGCGTTCTTCCCCTCCTACCGCTACGCGGAGGCCGTGGTGGCCGAGCTGCGCAAGGCGCACCCCGACGTCGACGTGGCCCTGCAGCCGCGGGGCCTGGGGCCGGACGGCACGGCGCGCTTCGTGGAGGATTCACTGAACCGCTTCACGGTGCTGTGCCTCATCCTCGGCGGATCGCTCGGCGAAGGCGTCGACATGCTCGGGGGACGCATCCGTTCAGCGGTCGTGGTCGGCCCCGCCCTGCCCGAGGTGAACGCGCTGCAGGAGGCGCGCCGCAAGATGTTCGCCGCGGACGGGGCGGAGGACGCCTTCTCGCTCGCCTACGTGCGACCCGGGATGCGCAAGGTGAACCAGGCGCTGGGGCGCCTGGTGCGGGCCCCGGGACACTCGGCCCGGGTCCTCCTGCACTGCCGGAGGTTCGCCGACGAGACCTACCGCGTCCTGCTGTCCGGAGAATACGGCGACCCGCCGGTCCTCACGGACGACGGCGAGTTCGCGGCCTGGGCGGCACGGAGCTGACTCAGACGCGCACGACGACCTGGTCGAGGGGCCGGCGGATCTTGGCCATGCCCGCATACTTGTCCTCGGCAGAACGGTAGCCGGCGGCGCAGGCGACGACGGTCTCGTGGCGGGAGCCCTTCAGGCCGAGGATCTCGTCATACTTGGCGGGGTCGATGCCCTCGAGCGGGCAGGTGTCCACCCCGAGGACCGCGGCCGCGGCCATGAACTGTCCCAGAGCGATGTAGACCTGGCGGGCGGCCCACTCGCGCTGCCTCTCGGCGGGCATGCCTTGGGCCACGTTCTGCAGCATCATCTGCCGGTAGGGCTCGAGCTTGGCAGGGTCGGCACGACGCTCGGAGACCATCTGATCGAAGAACGCCTGCACGTCGGCCGCGTTCACCGACGTCTGGCGCGTGAACACCACGAGATGCGAGGCGTCGGTCACCTGGGACTGCCCCCAGGAGTTCGGGCGCAGGAGCGCGCGCTTCGCCGCGTCGGTCACGACCAGGAACTTCCAGGGCTGGAGGCCGTAGGACGACGGCGCCAGCTGGAGCGACTGCTCGAGGACCTTCCAGACGTCGGCCGGAATCGGCCGCGTGTCGAAGGCCTTGGTGGCGTAGCGCCAGCGGAGGGCGGCATCGAGCTGGGCGGGAGTCGTGGCTGGGGTCATGGCTTCGTTCATGGTCCACCGACACAACCCGCCGCACGGGGCCCTGTCAAATCACGCGGGCGAAAGCGCGCCGCCCGAGAGCACGTAGCGGCGTGACGCACGTTCGGCGAACTCGCGGCTGTGCGTGACCAGGACCAGCGCCGTGCCGAGCGTCGCGACCACCCCGAGCATGAGCGACATGACCTCCTCGGCCGTGCGTTCGTCGAGATTGCCCGTGGGCTCGTCGGCCAGCAGCACCGGCGGACGGTTCACGAGCGCGCGGGCGAGCGCGACGCGCTGGCATTCGCCGCCTGAGAGCTTCGACGGAAGATGGTCGGCCCGGGCGGCGAGACCGACCTGGCCGAGCAGTTCGCGGGCGCGGCGGGCGGCCTCGTCGGAGGAGACGCCGGCGATGCGCGCGGCGAGCGCGACGTTCTCCAGCGCGGAGAGCTCGGGCATGAGCTGGTAGTTCTGGAAGACGAAGCCGACCCCGCGTCCGAGCGCCATGCGCGGCGGACAAAGTCCCCGCCCCGGCAGGAGCACCTCGACCTTGCCGGCGTCGGGCAGGTCGAGTCCGCCGAGGATCTGCAGCAGGGTCGTCTTGCCCGAGCCGGAGGAACCGCGGATCGAGACCGACTCGCCCGACCGGACCTCCAGCGAGACCGCGTTGAGCACGGAGAGCGGCCCCGCGGGCGAGGCGTAGGACCGGGACAGTCCGGCGGCTCGCAGCACGGGCTCAGGCATCGCGCATGGCCTCCGAGGGCTTGCGGCCGGCGGCCCAGAGCGCGGGGAAGAGCCCCGCGGCCGCCGTGGTGACCAGGGTGAAGAACGCCGCGACCAGGAAGTCGGAGGCGTCGTAGTGCAGCGGCACCCGGGAGAACTGATAGACGCTGGCGACCATGTCGCCGTCGCCGAACAGCCGGTTCACCGCACCGAGGATGCCGTCGCGGAAGGTCAGGATCGTCCAGGTGAGACCGAAACCGGCGAGCGTGCCGATGAGCCCGATGAGCAGCCCCTGAAGCGCGAATAGCAGCACCAGCTCGGCACGTCCCGCGCCCAGCGCCGCGAGGACGCCGACCTCGCGGGCGCGGCGGATGACCGCCGAGAAGAGCGTGCTGCCGATGGAGAACGAGGCCACCAGCGTGATGATGAACATCAGGAAGAAGAGCATGGTCTTCTCGAATCGGATCGCCTCGAGGAAGTTGCGCTTCACGTGCTGCCAGGGGATGAAGGCGAGGCCCGGACGCGCGGCGGAGAGCCGGGCGGCGACGGCTTCCGCCTCAGCGGGCTCCTTCAGGCGCAGCGTGAGCCCGTGGGCGCGGCCGCCCAGCGCCCAGAGGTCGTCGAAGCGGCGCAGCGGGATGAGCGCCGCGCGGTCGTCGACCTCCGTGAAGCCCGTGCGGATGACCGCGCAGACCTCGAGCTCGACCGGGAGCGGCGCCCGGCCCTTCTCCGCGCGCTCCGCCATGGCGGGCGACCAGAGCTCGATCTTGTCGCCCACCCGCACGCGGAGCGAGCGGGCGAGCCCGGCGCCGAGCGCCACGCGCCCGTCGTCGATCTCATCGAAGGAACCGAAGGCCACGTAGCGGCGGGCGGGCTGGTCGGGGTCGGAGGGGTCGATGCCGCGCACGCCGGCCACCGCGGAGAAGTCGCCGTTGCGGATGAGCGCGGGGCCCTCGGCGTAAGGCGCGGCCGAGCGCACCGCCGGATCGGCCTTCAGCGCGCGGGCGAGCTCCGCGGGACGCTCGACCGGCGCGGCGGCGGTGACCACGCAGTCGCCGAACGACTCGCGGATGCGCAGGCGATGCTCCTCGCCGAAGCCGTTCATCACCGTCTGCACCACCAGCAGCGAGGCCACGCCGAGCGCCACCCCGAGGATGGACACCGTGGCGAACGCCGGGAAGCGCCGGCCCGGGGGGAACAGCTGCCTCAGCGCGAGATGGAGGAACCAGGGCACCTGCGTGCGGTCAGGGATTCGAGGACGGCCGGAGCGTGGGGAACAGGATCACGTCGCGGATGTTGGCCGCGCCCGTGAGCAGCACCGCCAGGCGGTCGATGCCCACGCCCAGTCCGCCCGCGGGCGGCATGCCGTGCTCGAGCGCCAGCAGGAAGTCCTCGTCGACCTTGTGCTGCTCGGCGCCGGCCTGTATCTGGAACATCTCCCGCTGGACGCCCGGATCGTTCTGCTCCGAGTAGGCCGGGGCGATCTCCTGGCCGTTGATGCACAGCTCGAACACGTCGATCGTCGAGGCGTCGCCGCGGGTGATCTTGGCGAGCGGGCAGAGCTCCTTGGGGACGTGGGTGACGAAGGTCGGCTGGATGAGCGTCGGCTCGATCAGCTTGCCGAACACCTCGTTGGTGACCTCGTAGTCCTCCCAGTCGGCGCGGGGCTCCTCGAGCCCGAGCGCGCGGCAGGCGGCGATCTTCTCCTCCTTGGTGCGGGAGAACCACTGCGGGTCGCCGGTGCGCTCCAGGATGAGGTCCTTGTACTTCGCCTCGCGCCATTCGCCGCCGAGTTCGATGACCGTGCCGTCGTGCCGCGTGATGGAGGTGGTGCCGAGGGCCTCGCGGGCCGCGGTCTGGATGAGTGAGCGCACCAGCTCCATCATGCCGCGGTAGTCGCTGTAGGCCTGGTAGGCCTCGAGCATGGTGAACTCCGGGCTATGGCGGGGCGAATAGCCCTCGTTGCGGAAGACGCGTCCGATCTCGAACACGCGGTCCAGGCCGCCCACCAGGCAGCGCTTCAGGTGAAGCTCCAGGGCGATGCGCAGGTTGAAGTCGCAGTCGAGCGCGTTGAAGTGCGTCTGGAACGGGCGGGCCGCCGCGCCGCCGGCGACCGAGTGCAGCGCGGGCGTCTCGACCTCGAGGAAGCCCCGGCTCCAGAGGAAGCGGCGGATCGACTCGATGATGCGGCTGCGCGCCATGAGGCGGCGGCGGGACTCCTCGTTGACCACGAGGTCGAGGTAGCGCTGGCGGTAGACCTGGTCCTGGTCGGCCAGGCCGGCCCACTTCTCCGGCAGCGGACGCAGGGCCTTGGCGAGCAGACGGTACTCCGTCACGCGCACCGTGACCTCTCCGGTCTTCGTGCGGAAGAGACGGCCGCGCACCCCGACGAAGTCGCCCATGTCGAGGAGCTTCTTGAAATGGGCGTCGTAGCGGTCGCCGAGGGCGTCGCGGGTGAAGTAGCACTGCTGGACGCCGGAGCGGTCCAGGACCTTGACGAAGCTGGCCTTGCCCATGACGCGCAGCGCCACGATGCGGCCGGCGACGGAAACCTCCGGACCCTCCTCGACGCCCTCGGGCAGAAGCCCCGGGCAGTCGGCGGCGACATGCGTCTGGTCCCACTCGGCCCGGAAGGGATCCTCCCCCGCCGCCCGGAGCTGGGCGAGCTTCTCCAGACGCACGGCCCGGAGGTCATGGGAGATGGCGTTGAGGTCGGGCTTTTCGCTCATGTCGGCTGCTGGAAAGGGGTGCCTTCCGGAGGGCGGGGAGGCAAGGGCGAAAGGGTCGGGCGCGCGGGCGTTTCCGTGTTGCGGAGGCGGGCGCGCGGGGGATAACCAGACCTCCATGAAGGCGTACCTCGAACTGCTCGGCCACGTGCGGCGGAACGGCGAGCGTCGCCTCGACCGCACGGGCGTCGGCACCCTGGGCATCTTCGGCGCGCAGATGCGCTTTGACCTTGCGGAGGGCTTCCCGCTGGTCACCACCAAGAAGGTGCACCTCAAGTCCGTGGTGCACGAACTGCTCTGGTTCCTCTCCGGCAGCACCGACAACGCCTGGCTGAACGAGCGCGGCGTCAGCATCTGGAACGAGTGGGCGACGGCGGAGCAGTGCGCGAAGTTCGGCCGCAAGGCGGGGGACCTCGGCCCGGTCTACGGCCACCAGTGGCGCCGCTTCGGCGCGTCGCGCCTTCCGGACGGCTCCTACGCCGACGACGGCGTCGACCAGGTGCGCCGGCTCGTCGAGGAGATCCGCCGCAACCCCTCCAGCCGGAGGCTCATCGTCACCGGATGGAACCCGAAGGAGGCCGACCAGGTCGCGCTCCCGCCCTGCCACACGCTCTTCCAGTTCCACGTCTCCGGCGACGGGCGCCTCAGCTGCCAGCTCTACCAGCGCAGCGCGGACCTCTTCCTCGGCGTGCCGTTCAACATCGCGAGCTACGCGCTGCTGACGCACATGATCGCGCAGGTCACCGGACTGAAGCCCGGACACTTCGTGCACACCTTCGGCGACGCCCACGTGTACCTGAACCACCTCGAGCAGGTGGACCTGCAGCTCTCGCGTGAGACGCGCCCCCTGCCCCGGCTGGTCCTCAACCCCGACGTGAAGGACCTCTTCGCCTTCAAGTTCGAGGACGTGGCGGTCGAAGGCTACGACCCGCATCCGGCGATCAAGGCCCCGGTGGCCGTCTGACGTGGACCTCGGCCGTCCGCTCATCGCCATCGCCGCCGTCGCGCGCAACCGCGGCATCGGCCTGGCCAACCGGCTGCCGTGGCGCATCCCGGAGGACTTCGCGTTCTTCAAGGCGACGACGATGGGCCACGTGCTGCTGATGGGACGCAAGACCTACGAGTCCATCGGTCGTCCCTTGCCCGGCAGGACGACGGTCGTGCTCAGCCGGTCGGGCTTCACCGCTCCGGGCGTGACGGTCGCCAAGGACTGGACGGAAGCCGCGGCGGTGGCGCCGGACCGGAAACTGTTCCTGGCGGGAGGCGCCGCGCTTTATGCCGAGGCCCTGCCCTGGTGTTCCGAGCTCATCCTGACCCACGTGGAGCTGGAGCCGGAGGCCGACGCCTTCTTCCCGGACTGGCGGGGGGTCTTTGACGAAGGCAAGGTGCTGGAGACACATCCCACCTGCACCATGCGTCGCCATCTGCCCTTGAGGCGGGGGTAAAGGGCAGCGGTCGGGTCTCGTAACTTGGGAAAAAGGCTTTTTTTGCTGGTTTTCTCCTTTCCAACCCCTCCCCCCGTCCTAACTTCCCGAACATGCCGGACGGCCTGTTCATCTTCTTCGCCGCCCTGACGCTCGGGGCTGCCTCCCTCCTCGTCCTCAGCCGCAACGCGGTCACCTCCGCGATGGGCATGATCCTCGCCCTCGTCGGGGTTGCGGCGGACTTCTTCCTCCTCGATGCCTACTTCCTGGGCGTGCTGCAGGTGCTTGTCTACGCCGGCGCCGTGATGGTGCTCTTCCTCTTCATCATCATGCTCCTCGACACCGAGGACCCTGGCGACGCCTACCCCTGGAAGAAGGCGGCGGGCGGCCTGGCCGTCTTCTTCTTCCTGGCGGCCGGCGTCCTCTGGCTCTTTCACTGGTCCGGCGCCGCGCCCGGCACGGCCGCCGGGGCGACCCCGCCCGAGCTGACCGCCAATCCGGCCGAGTTCGCGACCGCCGCCAAGGCCTTCGGACGCCTCCTCTACACCAAGTACCTCCTGCCGCTCGAGATCGCCGGCCTCCTCCTCCTGACCGCGCTCGTCGGCGTGGTCTCGCTGAGCAAGGACGCCCCCGCCGGACAGGCCTGAAGCCATGGAAAACACCGCCCTCGCCCACCATCTCATCCTGGCCGGACTGCTGTTCGCGCTGGGCCTGGCCGGCGTCCTCGTGCGCCGCAACCTCCTCGTCGTCTACATGTGCCTCGAGCTCATGCTCGCGGCCGCGACCCTCGCCCTCGTGGCCTTCTCCCGCTTCAACCGCACCATGGACGGCGCCGTGCTCGTGTTCTTCGTCATCACCGTCGCGGCCGCCGAGGTGGCCGTCGGACTCGCCCTCATCGTGGCCCTCTACCGCCGGCGCGGCACGGTGAGCTCCGAACGTCTCGACGTCCTCCGCCCCTGACCCTCCGAAGATGTCCTCCGACCTCTCCTCCCTCGTCCACTGGATCCTCTTCCTGCCCCTCGGGGCCGCGGCGCTGCAGGCCCTCCTCCTCCGCCGGCAGGGCGCGGTCGCCTCGTGGCTCTCCACCGGCGCGGCCTTCATCGGCGCCGGACTCGCCCTGCGCATCCTGCTGACCTCCGAGGCCGACGTGCGCTGGCATGCCGAGATCGCGCGCCTCGGCGACATCTCCCTCGGCGTCGGCTACCTCGTCGACGCCCACGCGCGCCTGATGCTCTTCGTGGTCACCTTCGTCGGGGCGCTCATCCACCTCTTCTCCGTCGGTTACATGGCCGACGACGACGCGCGCGGCCGCTTCTTCGCCGGACTGTCGGTGTTCATGTTCTCCATCCTCGGCATCGTCGTGGCGGACAACCTCCTGATGACCTTCGTCTTCTGGGAACTCGTCGGCTTCAGCTCCTACATGCTGATCGCGCACTACT
>CAZRPB010000033.1:0-18744 GCA_964601955.1 uncultured Klebsiella sp.
CGGTCGATGCGGCTGCAGCCGTCCAGCATGCTGTAGTCCGTGTGGACGTGCAGGTGGACGAAGTCGCGGCTCTCGTGCTCGGCGGCCATGCTGGGGAGGGCCATCCTAGGGACGCCCGCGGGGGATGGGGAAGGGCAAAGGGCCGCGACGGCGGCCCGGGCTCACTTCACCTTCAGGAAGGTCCGCTTGCCGGCCTGGATGACGAGTTCTCCCGCCGGCCGGGCGACCTTGCGGGCGGGGTCCGCGACCTTCTCCTCGCCGAGGCGGACGGCGCCGCCCTCAATCAGGCGGCGGACCTCCTTCTTGGACGGGAACAGACCGGTGGCGGCCAGCAGGTCGACGACGCCGACCTCGGCCGCGCCGCCGGAGAGGGCGTCCCAGGCGAACTCGGGCATGTCGCTGCGCACGCCGCCTTTGGAGAAGACGTTCTCGAACTCGGCCCGCTCACGCGCCCCGGCGCCCTCGCCGTGGAACATGTCCGTGAGACGCGCGGCCAGGCGTTTCTTGGCTTCCATCGGGTGGAGGGCCCTGAGCTCCGCGACCTCGGCCGGCGCGGCCAGCAGGAGGAGGTCGTAGTAGGCCCACATGGTGGCGTCGGGCACCGACATGATGCGCCCGAACATGTCCTTGGCCGCGTGGTTGAAGGCGATGTAGTTGCCGAGGCTCTTCGACATCTTCTTCTCGCCGTCGAGGCCCACGAGGAGGGGCATGCCGAGGACGGCCTGCGGCGGCTGTCCGTGCTGCTCCTGGAGGTCGCGGCCGACGAGCATGTTGAAGAGCTGGTCGCTGCCGCCGATCTCGACGTCGGCCTTGAGCTCGACGGAGTCGTGTCCCTGCAGGAGGGGGTAGAGGAACTCGACGAGTGAGATGGGCACGTTGGCGGCGTGACGCTTGGCGAAGTCGTCGCGCGCGAGCATCTGCGCCACGGTCATGCGGCGGCTGAGCTGGAGGGCGTCGAGGAAGGACATCTTCCCGAACCACTCGCTGTTGCGGCGGACCTCGGTCTTCTGCGGGTCGAGGATGCGGAAGGCCTGGTCGAGGTACGTGCGCGCGTTCTCCTCGATCTCGGCCTCGCTGAGCACGGGACGGGTCTCCGACTTCCCGGTGGGGTCGCCGATGCGCGTGGTGTAGTCGCCGATGATGAGGACGGCCTGATGGCCCATGTCCTGGAACTCGCGCAGCTTCTGGAAGACGACCATGTGCCCGAAGGTCAGGTCGGGCCGGGTCGGGTCCACGCCCAGCTTCACGCGCAGGCGGCGCCCCTCCTTGAGGCGCTTGAGCACGTCCTCGCCGCCGATGAACTTCTCGGCTCGGGCGCGCATCCGCTGCAGCTGCTCCTCGGGGGACATGCGTCCAATGTTCCCGAACCCGCCCCGGGGGGAAGTTTAAATTGGCCGGCGCAGGCCGCCGAGGTCGGGGCCGAACCCGCCCCGTCCGCTTCCGGCCCCCGGCCGGCCGTCATGTCAGCCGGTCAACTCGCCCGCACCCTTGCCCTTCGCGGGGTTCCGGCTCCTAATGAAGGCATGGACTTCGTCCGGGAGCTCACCGAATACGTCAGGCACGCCAGCGTCTCGACCGATCCCGCCTTCCGCGCGGGGATGGAGGGCGCCCGGGAACACTGCTGCGGGCTGCTCCGCCAGGCGGGGCTCGAGGTCGAAGTGGTCCCCACGCCGCTGCACCCGGTCGTGATCGGCCGTCGCCGCGGGCCGGCCGAATGGCCCCATGTCGTGCTCTACGGCCACTACGACGTCCAGCCCGCGGATCCGCTGGACCTCTGGACCACGCCCGCCTTCGAGCCCGTCGTGCGCGACGGTCGCATCTGGGGCCGGGGCACCGCCGACAACAAGGGCCCGCACCTCGTCGCCGTCGCCGCGCTGGCCGAGCTGCTCCGCCGCAGGCCGGACCTCCCGCTGCGCATCACGTTCCTCATCGAGGGGGAGGAGGAGATCGGCTCGCCGAGTTTCCCGGAGTTCCTCCACGCGAGGAAGGCCGAACTGGCCGAGGCCGACTGCGTCATCCTCTCCGACACCGCCAGCCCGAGCCCCGACCAGATCGTGATCACCACCGGCCTGCGCGGGCTGGTCGGAATGGAGATCGGCCTGGTAGGGCCCAAGTCCGACCTGCACTCCGGACTCTTCGGCGGCGCGGTCTATAACCCCATCCAGGCGCTGACGGAACTCTGCGCGTCCCTCCACGACGCCGACAACGCCGTGGCGGTGGAAGGTTTCTACGAAGGGGTCGAGGCTCCCGCCCGCTGGGAACGCGATGAGCTGCGCCGTTACCCGCTTTCCGAGGACGACTTCCGGCGCTCGTTGGGCGTCGATGAGCTGCACCCCGGCCCCGGCATGGACGGCCTCGAGGCCGTGCGCTTCGGGCCGACGCTCGAGTTCAACGGCATCGGCGGCGGCTACCAGGGCGCCGGCACCAAGACCGTCATCCCGTCGCGCGTCTTCGCCAAGCTCACCTGCCGGCTCGTGCCGGGGCAGGACCCCGCCGACATCTTCCGCCGCGTCTCCGAGGCCGTGCGCGCCCGCGCCCCCAAGGGCGTGCGCGTCGAGATCCGCGAGACGCAGGGCAACCCGGCCTACTTCGTCTGCCCGCCCGACCGGCCCAACACGCCGCCCGGCCAGAACCCCGTGCTCGCCCGCGCGTTCCGCGAGGCCGACCGCGCGGTCGCCGAGGCCTTCGGCCGGCCGCCGCTCTACCTGCGCGAAGGCGGCAGCGTGCCCATCATCGGCGACATCCGCCGCGAGACCGGACTCGACTCCGTGATGATCGGGCTCTTCACGCCGGAGTCCCGCCTCCACGCCCCGGACGAGAACTTCGAGCTCAAGATGGCCGAACGCGCCATCAGGGCCTACGGACTGCTGCTCGAGCGCCTCGCGGGCTCGCCGCGCCGCTGACGGCATGGCCGGGCGCACGGTCAGGCTCGCCGCCGACACGGTCACCCGCGAGGACATGGACGCGCTGGCCGACTGGCTGCGCGCCGGGCCCCGCGTCACGATGGGGCCGCTCACCGCGGAGTTCGAGCGGCGGTTCGCCGCCGCGATCGGCTCTCCGCACGCCGTGATGGTCAACAGCGGCTCCTCCGCCAACCTCATCATGGCGCAGGCGCTGCTCGAGTCAGGCCGCCTGCGCAACCGCAAGGTCGTCGTGCCCGCCGTCTCCTGGGCCACGACGCTCGCGCCCTTCATGCAGCTGGGGTTCGAGTGCCTGCTCTGCGACGCGGGCGCGGATGACCTCGGGCTCGACCTCGGCCACCTGGAGCGACTGCTCCTCGAACACCGGCCCGGCCTGCTCATCCTCGTCCACGTCCTCGGCCGGCCGAACCGCATGGACGAGATCGCGACGCTCTGCGAACGGCACGGCTGCCTCGTCATCGAGGACGCATGCGAGGCCCTCGGGTCCGAATACCGGGGACGCAAGGCCGGCACGCTCTCCCTCGCGGGCTCCTTCTCCTTCTACTTCGGTCACCACCTCTCGACCGTCGAGGGCGGCGCGGTCGCGGTCTCCGACCCCAGCCTGCACGCGCTCCTGCTTTCCGTCCGTTCACACGGCTGGGCGCGCGACGTTCCGGAGCCGTTCCGTTCCGACTGGCGGCGTGAGCACGGCACCGACGCCTTCCGCGAGCTCTACACTTTCTATCACGCGGGCTTCAACGTCCGCCCCACCGAGCTCAACGCCTTCCTGGGCCTCCGTCAGCTGGAACGGCTGCCCGCGGTCACGGCCGCGCGCGAGCGGAACTTCCGGCTCTACCGCGAGGCCCTGCCGGACTTCTGGTGCCAGTCCGGCGAGGGCGGCCCGGTCTCAAGCTTCGCCTACGGCACGTTTGTTGCCAACCGCGCCGAGACCGCCCGCCACCTAGCCGACCGCGGCGTCGAATGCCGGCCGCTCGTCTGCGGCTCGATGGGGCGTCAGCCGTTCTGGGTGCGCCGCCATGGGATCACGGCCCTGCCGGTCGCCGACAAGGTCCATGAGCAGGGACTCTACCTCCCCAATCATGCCGACCTGGCCCCGGATGACGTCGCCTACGTCGCCGAGGCATTCCGCGAGGTCGCACGCCCCGCCTGATACGAGGGCCTCGAAAAAGCCCTTTTCGGGGCGTTTTGACCGCTGAAGGGCGGTTTTCGCCTTCCGCCGCCGCCTCCGAGCCGCCAACCTCCTGACTTCCAGCCATGGCCGTCTTCCGCAAGCGCACCCACACTCCGACTCCCAAGAAGAAGGACATTCCCGCCGGACTCTGGGTGAAGTGCCCGTCCACCGGCGAGATGGTCTACACCAAGGACCTCGAGGCCAACTGGAACGTCTTCCCGGTCTCCGGCTATCATGAGCGCCTGCCCGCGCGCCGCCGCATCGAGCTCCTCATCGACGAGGGCACCTGGAAGGAGACCGACGCCCGCCTCGTCTCCCGCGACCCCCTGAAGTTCACCGCCGGCGGCTCCTACCCCGAGCGCGTCGCCCAGCACCAGAAGAAGTCCGGCCTCCGTGACTCCGTCATCTGCGGCCACGGCAGGATGGACGGCCTGCCCGTCAGCCTCGCCGTGATGGACTTCGCCTTCATGGGCGCCTCGATGGGCTCGGTCGCCGGCGAGAAGGTCACCCGCGCCATCGAGCGCGCGCTCAAGATGAAGTGCCCCTGCGTCGTCGTGTGCGCCTCGGGCGGAGCCCGCATGCAGGAGGGAATCCTCTCCCTCATGCAGATGGCCAAGACGTCCGCCGCGCTCGCCCGGCTGCGCGAGGCCGGCCTGCCCTACGTCGCCGTGCTCACCAATCCCACCATGGCGGGCGTGATGGCCAGCTACGCCACGCTCGGCGACGTCATCGTGGCCGAGCCCGGCGCGCTCATCGGCTTCGCCGGCGCGCGCGTCATCAAGGAGACGACCAACCAGGACCTGCCCGACGGCTTCCAGACCTCGGAATTCCTGCTCAAGCGCGGACTCATCGACATGATCGTCGAGCGCAAGGAGATGAAGGCCAGGCTCTCCAGCCTGCTCCGCGCCTTCACTCACGCCCGCCGCCGGCCGACCCGCGCCCACGCGGCCTGATCCGGCGCCGATGGACGCGGACGCGACGATCCGCTGGCTGACCGGACTGCGTAACCTGGGCTCGCGGCTCGGGGTCGAACGCATGCGCGCGCTCTCCGCCCGGCTCGGCCATCCCGAGCTCGCCGCCCCCTGCTTCCACGTCGCGGGCACCAACGGCAAGGGCTCCACGTGCGCGATGATCGAGGCGGTGCAACGCGCGCACGGCCGTCTGACGGGGCTCTACACGAGTCCGCACCTGGTCTCGGTCGGCGAACGCATCCGGGTCGGGCGGCAGGCGGTCAGCGAGGCGCGCGTGGCCGAGCTCGCCGAGGCGCTCCGGCCGCATCACGACGCGCTCGCGGCACAGGACCCGGACCTCGCGCCGACGTTCTTCGAGCTGATCACCGCCGCGGCGCTGCTCGAGTTCCGCGAGCGACGCACCGAGGTCAACGTCCTGGAGACCGGGCTCGGCGGCCGTCTCGACGCGACCAATGTCTGCGCGCCCGAGGTCACCGTCATCACGTCCATCGGGCTCGACCACCAGGAATTTCTCGGCCCGACGTACGCGGACATCGCACGGGAGAAGGCCGGCATCATCAAGCCCGGCGTGCCCTGCGTCATGGCCGACCTGCCGCCCGAGGCCGAGGCGGCCGTGCGCGCCCGCGCCGCGGAAGTCGGCGCGCCGCTGCACCTCGTCCGCGAACGTTTCCGTGACGGCCTGCCGGAGTGCGGCATGGCCGGCGACCACCAGCGGCGCAACGCCGGCGCGGCCCTGCTCGCGTGCGAGCTGGCCGCCCGGCTGCCCGTGAGGGACGATGTCGCGCGCGAGGCGCTGCGCTCGGCGACTTGGGAGGGGCGCTGGCAACGGCTGCCCCTTGATGACGGCCGCGTCCTTGTCGTCGACGGCGCCCACAATGAGGAGGGCGCCCGCGCGGCCGAGGCGCTCCTCGCCGACCTCGGTTCCCCGACGGTCATCCTGGGCGCGCTCGGCGCGGCGCGCGCCCGTCCGCTGGTCGCGGCGGCCGCCCGCCACGCCGCCCGGCTCATCTTCGTGCGTCCCGACGATGAGCGCGCGTGCGACCCCGCCGAGCTTCTCGCCCTGGTGCCCGCGGCCTTCCGCGGCGAGGCGTCGGTCGCGCGCACGGCCGACCTCTTTCCCGTGCCGGGACGTTGCGCCGCTCCCGGCGACGCCGTCGTCGCGCTCGGCTCGCTCTACCTGGTGGGCGAGGTCATCGCCCGTCATTCCGGTCGCCGCCGCGATGCGCTGCAGGACCGGCTCAACGCGCCCCGATGAGCGACTGGAAGTTCGTCCCGCCCGGATCGGATCCGCCCAAGGTCGACCCCGCCGACCTGCCCGGCTGGCTGCTCGCGGAGGATGACGACTACCTCGTTTTCGACAAGCCGGGCTGGCTCGTCTGCCATCCCTCGAAGGACGGCCCGTGGTCTTCGCTCGTCGGCGCGGTCAAGGAATGGCGAGGGATGGAGGTCTCGCACCTGGTCAGCCGCCTCGACCGTGAGACGAGCGGCATCATCCTCATCGCGAAGCATTACGCCGCGGCTTCGGCCGCGCAGACCGCCATCGAGCGACGGCTGGTCCTCAAGACCTACCATGCGATCCTGCGGGGCGAGCTGAAGGAGCCCGTCACGGTCGACCAGCCGCTCGGACCCGACGAGACCAGCGAGGTCGTGGTGAAGACCGCCGTCCGTCCCGGCCCGGGCTCCCTGCCGGCCGCGACGTTCTTCGAGCCGCTGCTCACCGGCGGCGGATACACCCTCGCGCGCGTCCAGCCGCACACCGGCCGCAAGCACCAGATCCGCGCCCACGCGCTCTGGCTCGGGCATCCGGTCGCCGGTGACAAGATGTACGGCGGCGACGACACGCTCTTCCTCGAGTTCATCGCGCACGGATGGACGCCGCGGCTGGCCGCGAAGCTCGAGTTCGGACGCCAGGCGCTGCACGCGAGCCGCCTCGACTTCCGCTCGCCCGCCTTCACGCGCACGTTCTCCGCGCCGCTCGCGGCCGACATGCGCGGGTTCGTCCTCGGCCGCATGGGTGTCGCGACGGCGGCCCTCGACGCGGCCCTCGCCGAGTGACTCATCCGTGCGCGAGCGCGGCCGCGTCGACGAGGCGGGCCCCCGCCCGCCGCAGCGTGCGCGCGCAGGCGGAGAGGGTCGCGCCCGTGGTGAGCACGTCGTCGATGACGACGTGACGCGCGTCCGGATCCGGCCGGCCGACCGCGACGAACGCGTCCACGACGTTGCGCCGACGTTCCTTGCGACCGAGCCGCGTCTGCGTGGGCGTGTCTTCGGTCCGTTTCAACAGCCGCCGCAACGCGCAGCCCGGCGCGCGTCGCGCCAGGGCTGCGGCCACCTCGAGCGCCTGGTCGTAGCCGCGTTCGGCCGCCCGTGCGGCATGCAGCGGCACCGGCACCAGCGTCGACCCGGCGAGATGCCGCCGGAAGGCCTCGTCCTCGAGCGCGGTGTCCGCGAGGTCCTCCGCGAGCCAGGGGGCGCCGGAATACTTCATCCGGTGGATTAGCCGGCGTGCCGCCCCGCGCGCACGGAAGGCGCAGACTGCGCGTCCGAAGGCGGGCCGCAGGCCGCGGCAGTGAGGGCACTCCGTCTCCCCTTCGAGCAGGCCTTCGTAGGGATGTCCGCAGCGCAGGCAGCGCGGGTCATGGATGCGCATCAGGCGCATGGCCCCCTGAGGCGAGAGATGGGCTCGGACCCCTTCGTCCAGCGGCTCGCCCGTGACCGCGCAATCCCGCGGCAGCAGCAGGTCGAGCAGTCCGCGGTCGAGGATCTCAGGCAGCCCCACGGGCCTCCTTCCGGAGCCAGCGCCGCTTGCGTGCGCCGCCCCAGGCAAAGCCGCCCGGGCCGTCGGCGGCCACCACGCGGTGGCAGGGGATCAGGCCCGCGAGCGGATTCGCCGCCAGCGCCCCGCCGATCGCGCGTGCCGAACCGCAGCCCACCTTCCGGGCGAGCGAGCCATAGGTGGCCGTCCGTCCCCGGGGGATGTCCAGGCAGGCCCGCCACACCTTGACGCCGAAGGGCGAGCCCGCGGCCACCGCCGCCTTCGTCCGCGGTGCCTGGCCCGTGATCGGCCGCACGCCGAGCCGCCTGAGCAGCGCGAGGAGCGAAGGACGGCCGGGGGCGCGCGCCACCAGCCGACCGTCCGGCGTCACCGCCTCCGCGAAGCCGTCGCGGAACGCCGTCCGCGCCTCGAGGCCCCGGAGGGAGCCGGCGGGAACGAACCGGACGCGCATGCGTTCAGAATGCGTTTGCCCGTCCAGCCGTTCAATCCAAGGTTCACCCCATACGTCCCTCGATGGCCTTCGACTTTGACACCTGTCCCGAGCGGGCGGGCACGGACAGCACCAAGTGGCACAAGTACGCCGGACGCGACGTCATCCCCTGCTGGATCGCGGACATGGACTTCATGTCGCCGCCGGCGGTCGTCGAGGCCGTGCGTGAGCGCGCCGCCCACGGCGTCTTCGGCTACCCCGCGCAGCGTGACGCCGTCTTCGCGTCGGTCGTCAACCACCTGCGCCGCCGGCACGGCTGGGAGGTCCGCCCCGAGTGGATCACCTTCATGTGCTCCCTCGTGCCGGGCATCCACGCGGCCATCCGGTGCGCCAGCGCCCACGGCGAATCCGTGGTCACCACCGTGCCCGTCTACCCGCCGTTCATGACGGCGCCCGTGCTCTCCGAGCGCAACCCGATCAAGCTCGAGATGGTCTTCGAGGCCGGCCGCTGGACGTTCGACTGGGAGCGCCTCGAGGCGGCCTGCGCGCAGCCGCACGCCAAGGTCCTGCTGCTCTGCAACCCTTACAACCCGCTCGCCCGCGTCTTCGACCGCGACGAGCTGCGCCGGCTCGGCGACCTCGTGCGTCGCCACGGCCTGACCGTCTGCTCCGACGAGATCCACTGCGACCTCGTGCTCGACCCGGCCGCCAAGCACACCGTCTTTGCGGCCATGGACGAGGACCTCGCCGCGCGCACGGTCACGCTGATGGCCGCGAGCAAGACCTTCAACGTCGCCGGACTCACCTGCGGCTTCGCGGTCATCTCCGATCCGGCGCTGCGCACGCGCTTCCGCCGCGTCCTGCAGGGGCTCTCGCTGGACCAGAACATGTTCGGCCTCGCCGCCACCCAGGCCGCCTTCGACCACGGCGAGCCCTGGCGCCAGGCCTGCGTCGAATACCTCCGCGGCAACCTCGACCTCATCGAGCGCGAGCTCCGCGGCATGCCCGGCGTCGTCCTCCGACAGCGCCCGCAAGCCAGCTTCCTCGCCTGGTTCGACGTCACCGCGCTCGGCTTCGACGACCCGCACGCCGAGTTCGAGAAGGGCGGCGTCGGCCTGAGCAACGGGGCCGACTTCGGCGGTCCGGGGCACGTACGCCTCAACTTCGGCTGCCCGCGCCCGCGCCTGCAGGAGATCCTGCGCCGCATGAAGGCGGTCGTGGCCCGCGCCCCTGGGCGCCGCGCCTGAGCTCAGCGTCCGCGTCCCGCGAGGGCGAAGGTCGCCACCAGGCAGGCGAGCGCCGCGTTCTCCGCGCGCAGCACCGTCGGACCGAGCGAGCAGGGCCGGAAGCCCGCGGCGCGAGCCGCCGCCAGCTCCTCGGGCGTCAGGTCGCCTTCGGGACCGATCAGCCAGACGACCTTCGTCGCGGCGGAGAAGTCGAGCCGCCCGACCGGCTCGGCGTCGGCCTCGAGCGAGCCCGTAAGGCGCAGTTCATCCACGGCCGCGGGTCCGAGCGAAGCCAGCCAGCGTCCGAATTCCAAGGGCTCGGCGATGTCGGCGAGCCACGGATGCCCTGACTGCTTGCACGCCTCGGCCGCCTGCGTCGCCCAGCGCGAGCGGCGGGCGGCCGCGCGTTCCGGGTCGAGCCGCACCTCGCAGCGCGCCGTCATGAGCGGCACGACCGACGCCGCGCCCGCCTCGCAGGCCGAGCGCACCAGGTCGTCCATCACGCCTCCCTTGGGCATGCCCTGGGCGAGCGTGACCGCGGGGCTCGGGCGCGGGACGCGTCGGACCGAGACCAGCTCCACCGAGGCGCCGCCCGCGTCGGCCTCCGCGAGCACGCCCTCCGCCACGAGTCCGCGCCCGTCGAGCAGCGTGACCGCGTCGCCGCGTCGCGCGCGCAGGCTGCGCACGAGATGCGCGGACTCCTCGGGGCCCAGCGTGACCGCGCGCGCGCCCTCGGCGGGCGTCGCGGCGAGCCAGACGCGCGGGGCGCTCACGCCGTGACCGCCTCCGGGCGGTCGTAGGAAGGGTCCCAGTCCTTCCACACCGGCTCATAGCCCGCGGCGCGCAGCATGGCCGCGATCTCCTCCGGCGCGCGGTCGTCCTCGATCTCGAACTGCTCGAGCGAGGCCTCGCGGCCCTCCGCGTAGCCGCCCGGGTTCGTGCGCGAGCCCGCGCTCATCGCGGTGACCCCGAGCCGGCAGGCGTGGTCGCGGAAACGGCGGCTCTCCCGCGTGCTGAGCGTCAGCTCCACCTCGCCGTGCAGCAGCCGGAACGCGCAGATCGCCTGGACCAGGTCACGGTCGGTCATCTCGACCTTGGGCGTGAGCCCGCCCTCGTGCGGGCGGATGCGCGGGAAGGAGACGCTGAAGCGGCTGCGCCAGTGCTTCTTCTCCAGCCAGAGCAGGTGCAGCGCGGTGAAGAAGCATTCCGCCCGCCAGTCCTCGAGTCCGAAGAGCGCGCCGAGCCCGATGCGGTGCACCCCGGCCGCGCCGACCCGGTCGGGCGCGTCGAGACGGTGCAGGAAGTCGGACTTGCGGCCCTTGGGATGGTGCGTCCCGTAGGTCTCGCGGTGGTAGGTCTCCTGGTAGACCAGCACCCCGTTGAGCCCGTGGCGCCGGAGCTCGGCGTATTCCTCCGTCTCCAGCGGCTGGACTTCCATCGAGAGCGAGGAGAAGTGCGGCCGCAGCAGCGAGAGCGCCTCCCGGAAGTAGGGCAGGGCGACCTTGGTCGACTCACCCGTGAGCAGCAGCACGTGTCCGAAGCCCAGCCGCTTCAGCGCACCGGCCTCACGGAGGATCTCCGCCGGCGTCAGCGTGCGGCGCGCCACCTTGTTGCCCGCCGAGAAGCCGCAGTAGGTGCAGACGTTCTGGCATTCGTTGGAAAGGTAGGCTGGCGCGAAGAGCTGCATCGTCCGTCCGAAGCGGCGCACCGTGCGGGCCTGCGAGAGGCGGGCCATCTCCTCGAGCCGGCCCGCGGCGGCGGGCGAGAGCAGCGCCACGAAGTCGTCGATTCCGGCCGAGCCCTCGGCCGCGCGCGTCAGCGCGCGGCGCACGTCGGCGTCGGAACAGGCGCCGATGCGGGCCAGCGCGCCCTCCCAGGAGTGTCCGGCGTGGACTTCGGCGAACGACATCGTCGGGCGAACCTAGGGGCGGCGAAGCAAAGCGCAAGGCGGGTCAGCGCGCACGGTCCAGCTTCGCCTCCAGCCGCCGCGCCAGGCGTACGAAGGGCAGCCCGAGGAGCAGGTAGAAGGCGGCCACCACGGCCCCGAGCAGGAAGTAGTCGTAATGCTGGGTGGCCAGGCGCTGGTAGGCGCCCGTGAGCTCGAGCAGGGTGATCATCGAGACCAGCGAGGAGTCCTTGAGCAGGCTGATGAAGTCGTTGGTCATCGGCGGCAGCGCCACGCGGAGCGCCTGGGGCAGGACCACGTGGCGCAGCGCCTGGCCGCGCGACAGCCCGAGCGCCAGCGCGGCCTCCTCCTGTCCGCGGGGCACGCCGCGCAGGCCCGCCCGGAAGTTCTCCGACTCGTAGGCGGCGTAGTTGAGCCCCAGCGCGAGCACGCCTGCGACGAAAGGCGGCAGGCGGAGCCCGATTTCCGGCAGACCGTAGTAGAGGAACAGCGCCTGGATGAGGAGCGGCGTGCCGCGCACGGCCTCGACGTAGGCCGTGCAGACGAACCCCAGCGGACGCGGGCCGAACGCGCGGCCGGCGGCCAGCGCCAGGCCGAGCGCGACCGCGAGCGCCATCGCGCAGGCGGAGAGCGCGAGGGTGGTCAGGGCGCCGCGCCCGAGCAGGGTGAGCGATTCAGCGGAGAAGTAGCGGGCGAGCTTCTCCGTCCACGGCGTGGAGGCACGGGAGCGGGCGACGTATTCCAGGTAGCCCGTGGGCGGACCGTCGGGTTCGGGCGGCTGGTTGAGCAGCGCCGCCTGCGCGGGCCCCCAGAGGTCCCACCTGGAGAGGATGCGCCGCAGCGTGCCGTCGGCCGTCATGCCCGCGAGCGCCGCGTCGACCTCACGCTTGAGCGGTGACCCCTTGGGCAGCGCGACGCCGTAGCGGAACTCGCCGACCGGTCCGCCCACGAGCTCGAGGCGCGGGTCGGGCCCCGCGTAGTACTTGGCGATGGGGAAGTCGAGGAGCACGGCGTCGAGGCGGCCGGCGGCGAGGTCGGCGTAGGCCTGCAGCTCCTGGTCGTACTTCACCGCGGTGACGCCGGGCGTGCGTTCGAGCAGTTCGAGCGCGAGCGTCTGTCCGAGGGTCCCCACGCGCCGCCCGGCGAGCTCGGCGAGCGTCCGAAGTCCTGGCTCGCCGCGCCGGACCACGATCTGCTCGTAGCCGCGGAAGTAGGGGGTGGAGAAGTCGACCGACCGCGCCCGGTCGTCGCTGATCTCGATTCCGTTGATCGCCAGGTCGTAGGAGCCCGTCTGGAGCCCCGGGATGAGCCCGTCCCAGTCGTTGCGCACGTGCACGGCTCGCCGGCCCATCCGGCGGGCGACCTCGTCGATCAGCTCCTTCTCGAATCCCGTCAGCGCGTCGGATTCGTCGGGGTGGAAGGCGAAGGGCACGTTGCCGTCGGAGGCGGCGCCCCAGCGCAGCGTGCGTTCCTGGGCGAGGCCCGTCGACGCCGTGAACAGCGCCAGCAGCAGGAGCAGCGGGCGGAGGCTCACGGCAGGCGGGCGCGGAGGAAGCGCCGGGTGCGTTCGTCCCGCGGGTCGTCGAGCAGGCGGTCCGAGTCGCCGGCGACCTCCCCCGCTTCCAGGTGGACCGTGCGGGCGCGGAGGGCCCGGGCGAAGGGCAGGTCGTGGGTCACGACCAGCTGCGCGATGCCTTCTTCGGCCCGGGCCCGGATGAGCGCGAGCACGTCGGCCGTGCGTTCCGGGTCGAGCGCGCTGGTCGGTTCGTCGTAGAGGACCGCGCGCGGCTCCAGCGCGAGGGCGCGGGCGATGGCCACGCGCTGCTGCTGGCCGCCGGAGAGCGCGGAGGGATGCCGTCCGTGGAGCTCGGGCCCCACGCCGACTCTTTCGAGGAGCGCGCGGGCCATCAATTCCAGCGCTTCGGGCGCGCCTTTGCCCAGCACGCGGGGGGCGAGGGTGACGTTGCCGAGCGCGGTCAGGTGCGGGAAGAGGTGAAGCGCCTGAAAGACGATTCCGACCTCGCGTCGCAGGCGGACCGGCTCGGCGGGCGCGCCGTCGAGCAGCACCGCTCCCGACGTCGGCGACTCCTGTCCGGAGAGCAGCCGCAGCAGCGTCGACTTGCCGCCGCCGGAAGGACCGATGACGCAGACGACTTCGCCGGCCGCGACGGCCAGCGAGACCCCGCGCAGCACTTCGGTGCCGCCGTAAGAAGTCCTGAGGTCTCGGGCCGCGAGGAGCGTCACGGGCGCAGGATGGCGGCGCCGACCGACGCGGTCAACCGGACGCTCAGAGGACCGCCGCGTAGGCCGTGGCGTCGAGCAGGCCGGAGACCGAGGACGGATCGGTGAGGCGCACGCGGATCATCCAGGCGCCGGCGTAGGGCTCGCGGTTCACGAGGTCGGGCGCCCCGTCGAGGGCCGAATTGGACTCGATGACCTCGCAGGCCACCGGCGCGTAGAGGTCGGAGGCGGCCTTGACCGACTCGACCGTGCCGAACGTGTCCCCCGCGTTGAACTTCGCGCCCGCCTTGGGCAGGTCGACGTAGGTGACGTCGCCGAGGGCCGACTGCGCGTGGTCGGTGATGCCGATCTCCGCGGTGCCGTCGGGCCGCATCCGGATCCACTCGTGATCCTTGGTGTAGCGGAGGTCGGCGGGGACTTGGCTCATGGTGGGCGGAGTAGGGGAGCGGGGACTTCGTTTCAACCCTTCACTTCACGAAGGGTCCGGCGGAGAGGACCATCGGCACCCGGTGGCCTCGGATGTCGACCGTCAGCCCGCCCGCGGCCGCCTGTCCGGCCGCGACCAGCGCCGAGCCGATCGGCTTGCCGAGCGTCGGGGACTGCGTGCCGGAGAGCACTTCGCCGACCCTGAGGTCGCCCGCGAAGACCGCGGCGCCCTGGCGGGCGATGCGCCGGTCATCGAGGGAGAAGAACGTGACCGATGAGGCCGGGCCGCCTTCGGCCTGACGCCGCAGCGCCTCGCGCCCGATGAAGTCGGGCTTGGAGAACTTCACCGCCCAGCCGAGCCCCGCCTGGATCGGTGAGATCGTCTCCGAGATCTCATGGCCGTAGAGCGGGTAGCCGGCTTCGAGCCGGAGCGAGTCGCGCGCGCCCAGTCCCGTGGGGATGAGGCCGAGCGGACGGCCCGCCTCGAGCAGCGCCCGCGCGACCGTCACCGCGGCTTCGGCGGGGAGGTAGATCTCGAAGCCGGGCGAGCCGGTGTATCCCGTGCGGGAGACGACGCAGCCCGCCGCGCCGGCGACGACGCCCTCGGCGAAGGCGAAGCGGCGCAGGCCGGCGAGGGGGAGCGCGGTGACCTTGGCGAGGATCTCCTCCGCCTTCGGCCCCTGGAGCGCGAGCTGCGCCCAGCGCGAGCATTCGTCGACGACCTCGACCGCGAGCCCCTGGGCGTGCGTCCGCAGCCAGGCGATGTCCTTGGCGGCGTTGGACGCGTTGAGGCAGATGAAGAACTCCGCGTCGCCCATCCGGTAGACGATCACGTCGTCGACGCAGCCTCCGTCGGGCTGGCACATCACCGTGTAGCGGGCGTGACCTGCGCGCAGCGAGGCCATCTCATTGGTCATCACGCGGTCGAGCAGCCTCACGGCGTCGGCGCCGCGCACGCGCGCTTCGCCCATGTGCGAGACGTCGAACAGCCCGCAGGCGCGCCGCACCGCGTGGTGCTCCTCGATGATGCCCGAATACTGCACCGGCATCTCCCAGCCGGCGAAGGGCACCAGACGCGCGCCGAGCTCGACGTGCAGCGGGTGGAGGGGCGTGCGGGAGAGCGTGTCCGACATGCCTTCAACGTGCGGGCCGCGTCTCCGGCTTCCAATCAAAACCAAAGAAAAAGCCCGGCGGTGAGGCCGGGCTTCCGGGTCGGCTCAGCGCCGGCTCATTCGCCCATTCGCTTGCGCAGGCCGGCGAGCTGCTCGGCATACTCCTCCTCCGTGATCGCCTTGGTGCGGCGGCGGGACTCGAGCAGGGCGAAACGGGCGGAGAACTCGGCGGCGGCGGCCTTGGTGGCGGCGGCCTTGGCGGCGTCCGCGTCCTGCCTGGCCTTGGCGACTTCCTGCTCGGCGGCCTTGGCGGCTTCGGCTGCCTTGGCTTCCGCGGCGGTCTTGGCTTCGGCGGCGGCGGCCGCGGCTTCGGCGACCTTGGCCTCCGCGGCCTTCATGGCTTCGGCGGCCTTGGCGTCCGCGGCGACCGCGGCTTCCTTGGCGTCGGCCTCGGCCTTGGCGGCGGCGTCCGCCTTCTTGCGGGCGTCGGCCGCGGCCTTGTTGGCGGCGGCGAGCTTGGCTTCGGCGGCCTTGGCCTTGCCTTCGGCGGCGGCGGCCGCGTCCTTGGCTGCCTTGGCTTCCGCGGCGGCCTTCGCGTCAGAATTCTTGCCGGCGGCGGCGACCTTGGCGGCGGCTTCGGCCTTGGCGGCGGCGAGTTCCTCGCGGGCCTTGGCGGCGGCGGCCTTCTGTTCCTCGAGGGCCTTCTGGACCTGGGAGAGTTCCTTGGCCGTTTCGGCCTTGGCGGCGCCGCGGCTGTCATCGACCTGCTTCTCGAGTTCGGCGGCGCGGGCGGCCAGGGCCTTCAGCGCGGCCTCGTAATTCTGCTTCGCTTCGGCCGTCTTGGGCTGGACGGCGGGATCCTGCATGCGGCGGGCGGACTCGGCCACGCCGGCGAGGTCCGCCTTGATGCCGGAGCTTTCGTCGGTGGCGTCACCGTTGGCGCGCTTCACCAGCTTGCGGAACTCGGCGCTGTCCTGTTCGGGCACCGTGGCGTCGCCCGCGCCCGGCACCTTGGCCAGAGTGAACTGGATCGTCTCAGGGAAGCCGAACTCGACGCCTTTCTTGGTGTTGATCGCCTTGGGGCGGATGGTCGCCGTCTCGGTGACGAAGCCGCCCTTGCCCACGCTCATCTCGTAGGTCTTGGTGCGGTCGAGGGTGACCTTGGTCGGCGTACGGCCGACCGCCTCGCCGTTGACCCTCACCGCGGCGGCGGTGGGGTTCGAGGTCACGGTCACCGTGTCGGAGAGATTGGAACCCGAAGTCGAGCAACCGACGATGCCGGCGCAGAGTAGGAGGAACGGTGCGGAGATACGCATGGATGCTGGGGTCTGGGGACGAGGAATTCCGTTCAAAATGGCCGGGGACTCAACCCCTAAAACGCCCTGCCCGGGGTTGACACCCCCGTTCTGTGAACAACCCTTCCTGAGCCTCGGAAAAGCCAGCATAGCTCAGTTGGTAGAGCAGCCGCCTTGTAAGCGGCAGGTCGTCGGTTCGACCCCGACTGCTGGCTCCGGGGAGTCTTTTCAGCGGATGCGTCCCGCCCTCAGGGCGTCGGCCATCCGGACGTACGGCCGCATCCGGGCCACGTCATGGACGCGCACCATCGAGCAGCCTTGGGCGACGCCCCACGCCGCGGTCGCGGCGTTGCCCTCATGGCGGTCTAGCGGGGATTCACGTCCGAGCACGAGGCCGAGGGTGGACTTGCGGCTGGTGCCGAGCAGCACCGGATGGCCGAGGGCCGCCACCCTCGCCAGATTCCTGACCAGCTGCAGGTTCTGGTCGGGCGTCTTGCCGAAGCCGAAGCCGGGGTCGGTCCAGACCTGTTCGGGCTTCACCCCTTCGTAAAGCGCACGGCGGACTGAGTCGCGCAGGTCAGCCAGCATTTCCGGCCAGAAGTCGACGTAGTCGGCCGTCCTGCGGCGGTGCATGAGGATGAGCGGGCAGCGCAGCCGGGCGCAGACCGCGCCCATCGGCGATCCCGTCGCGCCGGCTTCATGCCGTCCTCCTTCGACGTCGTTCACGATGTCCGCTCCCGCTTCGACGCAGGCCTGGGCGGTCGCGGCCCGGTAGGTGTCGACGGAGATCGCTATTCCCGGGAGCCTTTTCCGGATGGCGCGCACCGCGGGCAGCAGCCGGGCCAGCTCCGTCGCGGCGTCGACCGGCTCGGCCCCCGGCCGGGTGGATTCGCCGCCCACGTCAATCACGTCGGCCCCTTCCCGCGCGAGCGCTTCCGCCCGTTCGGCTGCGGCTTCGGGCGTGGAGGCCAGCCCGCCGTCGGAGAACGAGTCCGGCGTGACGTTGAGCACCCCCATCAGGAGCGTGCGCGACCGCCAGTCGGGCAGGGAAGTGCCATGCGGGCTGCTCCAGGACATCGGTGCTTCCAGCAGTGAGCGGGACTCGCCCCCTGCGCAACCCCTGACCCGCTTCTCAGTAATAAGGCACCATGATAGCATCTATTAAACATAAAGCCATGATAATCAGTTGTTTATGACACGAAATTCCTGGATGCCCTTTTCTTGGGGTTATGGGAGGCGTCATCAGGGAGGTGCGGCTTGCAAACCCCCGTTTATTTCGATGTTTCACGTCTGATTTACTTTCGTCTCCCATGCTGTCCCGTTTCTTCGCCAGAGTCGGCCTTCTGGTTCTCCCGGTCATCGCCCTGCTGACCGCCGGCTGTTCGGAGGCTGACCTGAGGGTGCGCCAGTCGACCTTTGACCACAAGGGTCCCGTCGCCCGCCTGCAGTACGAGGTCTTCATGGATTCGGTCTACCTCGTGACCGTGCTCTTCGCCGTCGTCGGAGGACTCCTCGTCTACGCCGTGATCCGCTTCCGCGCCCGCCCCGGTGATGAGAACAAGCCGGCCATCGTCGAGGACGGGCACGGCAATCCCCTGACCGAAATCCTGCTCATCGTCGCCTCCATCGGCGCGCTCGTCTTCCTCGCCATCCCGACCCTGAAGGGCATCTGGTACACCGACGACGTGCCGGAGGAGCTCGTGCCCGCCGCCCGGCTCTCCGCCTGGTATCCTCGTTCCGAGGGCGGCGTCGAGAACTACGCCGAAGCGGTCAAGGACCAGGTCCTCGAGGTGGACGTCGTCGGCAAGCAGTGGTGGTTCCGTTTCGAGTATCCGCAGCTCGGCCTCACCAACGACGGCCGTCGCAGCGTGCCCAACGAGCTCGTCATCCCCCGGGGCGTGCCCGTCCGCATCAACCTGAGGTCCGAGGACGTCATCCACTCCTTCTGGATTCCCAAGGTCGCCGGCAAGGTCGATCTCATGCCCGGCCGTCGCAACCGCATGTGGATCCAGGCCGACGAGGCCGGCCACTACTACGGCCAGTGCGCCGAGTTCTGCGGCGACTCCCACGCCTACATGCTGTTCCGAGTCGAGGTCGTCGAGCCCGCCGAATTCGCCCGCTGGGTGCGCGCCCAGAAGAAGGACGCCGCCGAGCCCGTCGCCGGCAGCAAGGCCGCCGAGGGCAAGGCCCTCTTCGCCGCCAAGACCTGCGCCATGTGCCACAACGTCGGCGGCCATTTCGGCGCCGGCGCCTTCGGTCCCGACCTCAC
>CAZRPB010000034.1:0-15659 GCA_964601955.1 uncultured Klebsiella sp.
GCGCTGCTGGGCATCTCGCGCGGCGGCCTGTACGTGAACGCGTGGACGCGGCTGCATCCGGACCGCGTCAGCGTGCTCTACCTGGACAACGGCGTGTGTGACATACGTTCCTGGCCGGGCGGCCTGCAGCTCGAGCGCAAAGGCAAGGGCAGTCCCAACGACTGGAAGCTCTACAAGGCCGAGTTCGGCTTCGCCGATGACGTCGCCGCCCAGGAGCGGTCCGTGCGTCCCGACGCCGGCTTCGCCGCGGCGGTCAAGGCCGGCGTGACGCTCATCTCCTGCCATGGCACCGCCGACCAGGTCGTGCCCTACGAGGACAACGCCGCCAAGGTCGTCGCCTTCTGGAAGCAGGCGGGCGGACGCGTCGTGCTCTTTCCGAAAGAAGGCGGCGACCACCATCCGCACGGCCTCCCCGATCCGAAGCCGTTGATCGAAGCGCTTGAGTCAGGGGTCAGGTGAGCGGAGTCCGAAGCCCTCAGGCCTCCGCCCACTTCCCCTTCTCCTTGATGAGGTCGACGAGGCGTTCGACGGCCTCCTCCTGGGGGATGTTGAACTTCACCGGCGTCTTGCCGACGTAGAGGTTGATCTTGCCGGGCGCGCCGCCGACGTAGCCGAAGTCCGCGTCGGCCATCTCGCCAGGGCCGTTCACGATGCAGCCCATGACCGCGATGGTGACGGACTTGAGGTGGCCGGTCCGCTCCTTGATCTTGAGCGTCGTCGACTGGATGTCGAAGAGCGTGCGGCCGCAGCTCGGGCAGGCCACGTATTCGGTCTTGGTCTGCCGGGCGCGCGCGCCCTGCAGGACGTCGTAGCCCAGGGAGAGCGACTTGGCCGCGTTGCCGGGCGTCTCGCAGGAGACGAGGTCTCCGTAGCCGTCGACCAGCAGGCCGCCCGCGAGGATCGAGGCCTCCATCAGCTTCGACTGGAAGCCTTCGTCAAGCAGCGTCGCGTTCGATTCCGTGGCGCGGATCCAGAGCGCGGCGTCGACGCCGTGCTCGCGGAGGGCCCGGACCAGCTGGCGGTGCGTGCCGAGGGCGTGCATCCCGGCGGCGGGGCGGGAGCAGCAGGCGACCAGCGTCCCGGGCGCGGCTCCGCGGAGGACTTCGGCGAGCGCGCCGACGTCCTTCGGATCGAGGTCGACCGCCAGCCGGGCGCCCGCGGTCGAGCAGCGTGAGGTCCATTCCCGCAGCTCGGCGGCGTCCTGCGGTCCGAACCGCCTGACGATCACCAGCGTCGAGCCCTCGCCCCCGAAGTCGAAGACTTCTGCGGGCAGCGCCGTCTCCGCCCAGACCGAGGGCAGGGTGGGGCCGAGCGCCTTGCGCACCGAGGCCAGCGCCGGCAGGTCCTCCCTCGTGCGCACCTGCAGCAGCAGGCCTTCGGCCTTGGCCTCACGCTGCTTCGCGTTGGCCTCGAGCAGTTCCTTCACCGCCTGCCTCCAGTCCTCCAGCCCCGTCGATCCCCGCACGATGACCCTCGGCGGCTGGTCTCCGCCCGCGGCGCAGCCTGAACTGAGCGCGACGGCCGGGGCCGCGCGACGCGTGAAAACGTAGGGATCGGCCGGGTCGGTCGGCGCGTCCACCCCCTTGGCGCCGGCGGCCGCCATCGCCTCCGCGCGGCGCACCAGTTCGCGGCAGACCGGAATCTCATGCCAGGGGTCCTCCGTCAGCGAGACGCGCACCGTGTCGCCCAGCCCGTCGGCCAGCAGCGCGCCCATGCCCGTCGAGGACTTGATGCGCGCGTCCTCGCCCTCGCCCGCCTCGGTCACCCCGAGGTGCAGCGGGTAGTCCATGCCCAGCTCGGCCATGCGGGCGGCCGCGAGCCGGTAGGCCTGGACCATCACCTTGGGATTCGAGGCCTTCATCGACAGCACCAGCTCCCGGAAACCGTGCGACTCGCAGATGCGGACGAATTCCAGCGCGGACTCCACCATCCCCAGCGGCGTGTCGCCGTAACGGTTCATGATGCGGTCGGAGAGCGAGCCGTGATTGGTGCCGATGCGCAGGCAGCGACCCAGTTCCTTGGCCCGGAGCACGAGCGGCGAGAACGCCTCGTGCAGCCTATCCAGTTCCTCCGCGTAGGCCGCGTCGGTGTATTCACGGACCGCGAACTTCTTCTTGTCGGCGTAGTTGCCGGGATTCACCCGCACCTTCTCCACGTGTTCGACGGCCTCCATCGCCGCCGCCGGCAGGAAGTGGATGTCGGCGACCAGCGGCTGGCGGAAGCCGGCGGCGCGGAACTCACGCCGGATCTCCCGGAGCGCGGCGGCGGCCGCCTTGTTGGGCGCCGTGATGCGGATGAGCTCGCAGCCGGCCTCGGCCAGCCGCACGCATTGCCCGACCGTGGCCTTCACGTCCTCCGTGTCGGAGGTCGTCATCGACTGCACCCGGATCGGATTGGTCCCTCCGATGCCCACGTCGCCCGCGAGGACGGCGCGCGTCAGGCGCCGCACCGTGCGGGTGCGCGATGGGCAGTAGTCGCCGGGCATGCCTTCATATCAAGCGGCGCGGCGGCCGCCGTCAACGGGCGTCAGAAGTCCCAGCGCCAGGCCTCGGGCAGCCACTGGTAGCCCTTCCGGCCGTTGGAGGCGACCACGCCGAGCCCCGGCCAGGGCAGGTGGAAGCCGTAGGCGCGCTCGCGCGTGGCGGACAGTTCCGCGAACCACTTCCGTCGGGAGGCGATCGCCGCCTCCGGGTCATGGTCGAAGTCGATGAACCAGGCCGGGTCCTCGAACATCAGCACGTGGTTGTGCGCGAGGTCGGAGAGGTGCAGCAGCGACTGTCCTTCGGACTTGATGCGGTAGATGGCATGGCCGTCCGTGTGGCCCGGGGCGGCGAGGATCGTGATGGCGCCGTCGAGGATCTGGTCGCCGTCCTTGTGCAGGACCAGGTTGGGCTGGAGCGTGTCGAAGGAGTTCCGCACGTTCTTGATCATCTGCGGGATGTTGTCGGTGCGGTGCGACTTGGTGAAGTCCGGCTCCTTGCCGCGCCAGAAGTCCACCTCGGTCCTCAGCACGTGGATGGCGGCGTTGGGGAAGATGATCCGTCCCTCCTTGGCGAAGCCCCCGATGTGATCGATGTGCGAGTGGCTGAGCAGGGCGTGGGTGACCTCCTCGGGCCGGATGCCGACTTCGGGCGAGGCCATGGCCTGTCCCAGCCAGCCCCAGGTGTCGCGCTCGACGTTGCCGAAGCCGGCGTCGACGAGGATGACTTCCTTGTCCTTCCTCAGCAGGAGGATGTTGATGTAAAGCGTCATGTCGTCGGGACGTTCGCCCCGGGACCGCATGACCTCCTGCATCTGGGCGCGCTCGGCGGGCGGCCACATCTTCTTCGTCACCCCCTCCTTGAAGGTGCCCCAGCCGTCGCTGATCGACCAGGCCTCGAACTTGCCGATGGAGAACTTGTAGACGTAGGGGTCGGTGATCTTCTTCCGCGGCATGGCCTTCTCGGCGGCCTTGGCGGCGTCGGCCGCGGCGAGGGCCGGCGAGAGTCCGAGCGTGGCGAAGGCGGCGCCGAATCCGGCGAGGAAGGATCGGCGTGAGCGGGAGGTCGCGGAGGGTTCCATGGCGGGGGATGACCCCGATCTTGGCCCTCCGGTTCCGCCGGACGAGGCGAAAACCGCCCTTGAGGCTATTTCTTGGCCCCGAATTCCGCCGGGCGGTAGACGTGCCGTTCAAGCAGCTGCTGCTTGAGCTGCTGCTCGCTGTCGCCGGAGCAACGGCGGACGTCGTGCAGCATCACGTAGCCCATGAAGCTCAGCAGCAGCGCCATGAAGGCGTACTGCAGGAAGACGATGACCTTGCCCCCCAGGGCGTTGCCGGTCAGCCGCTGGATGGTCGCGATCAGCATGTGGCCGCCGTCCAGCACGGGGATGGGCAGCAGGTTGAGGATCGCCAGGTTGATGTTGATGAGGACCGTGAACCAGATGACCCGCCGGATGTCCTCCGACAGATTGTAGTAGGTCTTGGAGATCGAGATCACCGACGCCAGCTGCTTGACCTCGATGTCCGAGTCGCGGTCGACCAGGCGCTGCAGCGTGCGGAGCGTGGAGGCCACGATGTTGGCGCAGGTCTCCCAGGGGGGCAGGTGCGCCAGCTCGGTCCGGGAGAGGAAGGCGGCGCCGATCTGGGCGTGCTCGACCGGAGGCGCGCGTCGGAAGGAGGCCTGCTTCAGGATGAGGTTTCCGGTCTCGCCGTCCGCCCGGGTCCAGAAGACGGTCATGTCGCGGGCCGCGCCACCGGCCGCCTTCTGCAGGTCGTCCAGCGAGCGCACCGCGGAGAGTTCGCCCGCGTCGACCTTGTCCACCGCGGTGCCGATGCGCAGCGTCTCGGCGAGCGCCGGATCCTCGGGGGAGACGCCCAGCACCATGAGCCGGTCGCGCGGCGATTCGCCCGCGGGCGTGACGATGTCGCGCGTCGAGGGCACGAGCACGATGGTGCGGGTCCTCTCGCCGTCCTGATATTCGATCAGGCCGACCGGATTGAGCACGGGGGCCGTGCGCGGCTCGACTTCCAGAGTCAGGCGCTCGGCGGCGTCGCCTTTCTGGCGTTCGACCTCGATGCGTCGGGTCGGGGCGCCGCCTTGACGGAGCACTTCCCTGAATTCGGCGAAGTTGCCGATCGCACGTCCGTCCACGGACACCACGCGGTCGCCGCGGCGCAGCCCCGCCTTGGCCGCGGGGGATCCCGGCAGCGGTTCGCCGATCACGACCTGCGAGGCCGGCTGGATGCCGATGATGCGCACGCTGTCGCCGCTGCGCCGGTTGAGTTCGGCGCGGGCCGGCCGCACCTCGACGTGCCTGGGCATCGAGCCCCCCGGAGGAGGCTGCAGCGTGAGGGTGGCCACCGGCTGCCCGGCCGCGTCGCGGCGGTTGCCGAGCATGATCGCCTCCTGGATCTGGTTGAAGGTCTTCACCGGCTGCCCGTCGACTTCGTAGATGACGTCCCCCGCCTTGATGCCGGCGACGAAGGCCGGGCCGGGCACGGTGCGTCCGAGCCCGAGTTCGGCCAGATGTCCGGAGGCCGTCACGACGGTCTCGGGCACGTAGCCCACGGTCGTGCTGCGCGACCCTTCGGCGACCGGCGTGCCGGTGTACCAGAGCACGCAGGCGAGCACGAAGGCGAAGATGACGTTGAAGACCGCCCCCATCACGGAGACGATCATCTTGTCCGCGTAGGAGATCTTCGGGAGATCTTCGGCGCCTTCCGCCACCGGACCCTCGACGCCCTCCATCTCGGCGAGCTGCGGCAGGGCCACGTAGCCGCCCAGCGGGATCAGCGAGATCCGGTAGTCGACGCCGTCCTTGCCGGTCCAGCCGACGACCTTGGGGCCGAAGCCGATGGAGAATCGTTCTACCTTCAGGCCGCGTCTGCGGGCCGCGAGGAAGTGCCCGAGCTCATGCACGAAGATCGAGCCTCCGAAGAAGAGGGCGACGAGCGCGACGCCCCAGAGGGAGCTGAGCAGGTCGCTGACGGAAAGGGTGTCCATGGATGGTCAGAGGGTGAGCTTGGCCGCATGTCCCGCCGCGAGGCGACGGGCCTCGGCGTCGGCCGCCAGGGCATCTTCGAGCGAGCCGGGTTCCGCCGTCCAGCCCCTTTCCATCGTGCGGCGCACGACTTCGGCGATGCCCGTGAAGCGCAGCCCGGAGGCCATGAACGCCCCGACCGCGACCTCGTTGGCCGCGTTGAACGCCGCCGGCGCGCAGGCTCCGGCGGCCGCGGCCGCGCGGGCGATGCCCAGGCAGGGGTAGCGTGCGGGATCGGGCGGGCTCATCGTGAGCGCGTGGGTCTTGGTGAGGTCGAGTCCGGGAGCGGGGCAGGGCGGACGCTGCGGCTGCAGCAGGCAGTCCTGGATGGGGAAGGCCATCGAGGGCGGGGAGAGCAGGGCCTGCATGCCGCCGTCCGAAAGCGTGACCATGGCGTGGATGACGCTCTGAGGGTGGATCACCACGTCGATGCGATCCTGCGGCAGTCCGAAGAGCCAGGTGGCCTCCACGATCTCCAGCCCCTTGTTCGCCATGGTGGCCGAATCCACGGTCACCTTGGGACCCATGCTCCAGCTGGGGTGCCGCAGCGCCTGCTCGGGCGTCACCTCCCCGAGCCGTTCCAAGGGCGTGTCGCGGAAAGCGCCGCCCGAAGCGGTCAGGACCAGCCGCGAGACTTCGGCTTGCGGGCGTCCGCGCAGCAGCTGGTGCAAGGCGTTGTGCTCGCTGTCCACCGGCAGCAGCCGTGCGCCGCTCTCGGCCGCGGCCCGGGTGACGAACCGGCCCGCCATCACCAGCAGTTCCTTGCTGGCGAGGGCGACGTCCTTGCCTGACCTGAGCGCGGCGAGGGTCGGAACCAGGCCGGCTGTGCCGACCACCGCGGACACGACGGTGCGCACTTCCGGCATGCAGGCGATCTCCGTGAGTCCTTCGGGTCCGGAGAGGATGGTCGTGCCCGGGTCGAAGGCGCCTGAGGCGCGCGCCTCGGCCGCGGCGGTCGGATCGCCCAGCGCGATGTGACGCACGCCGAACTCCTTCGCGGGGGCCACCAGCTCGCGCCAGCGGCTGAAGGAGGCCATGCCGGAGACCCGCAGGAGTCCCGGATGCGCCCTGACGACGGCCAGGGTGGTCGTGCCGATGGAGCCCGAGGCCCCGAGGATGGCGATGGGCCTTGGCTCCATTCGGCGGTGGAAGTGAGGCAAGCCCGCCGGGGCCGGGTGGCAAGCAGGTTCCTCCCCCGGTTCTCCGCTTGCGCCGCCACCTTTGTCCGGTTCCCTTGTGGTCATGTCGACCCAGCCGCAGGACCTCCAGGGCCTCTCCCATCTCGGCAACACGCAGAACCGGCCCCAGCAGACGCTGGAGACGTTTCCGAACCGCAACGCGGGCCGCAATTACACCGTCGAGCTGAGCACCGAGGAGTTCACCTGCCTCTGCCCCGCCACCGGCCAGCCTGACTTCGCCCGGATCACCATCCGCTACGTGCCCGGTCCACGCATCGTGGAGTCGAAGTCCCTCAAGCTCTACTTCTGGAGCTACCGCCAGCAGGGGGTCTTCCACGAGCACCTCACCAATCGCATCCTGGACGACCTGGTCGCGGCGCTGGATCCCGTCTGGTGCGAGGTGACGGGAGCCTTCGGCGTGCGCGGCGGCATCGGCATCACCGTGCGCGCCGAGCACGGTCGCAAGCCCCAGTGAGGAAGCGGCGCCCCCAGCCTCAGCGAGGTGAGGGCGCGGAATGGCCCGGGCGGGCCGCCGTCGAGGACTTCCTGGCGAGGCAGCGGGAGGCCCGGAGGCTCTCTCCGCGCACCTGCGCGACCTACGGCCGGTCGCTCAAGGGTTTCGCGCGATGGAAGGATTCCGACGGCGGGTGGGACGGCGACTGGTCGCGGCTCACGCCGCGCGACCTCCGCGACTTCGTCATCGAGCGTCAGTCGACCCATGAACGTCGGTCGGTCCACAACCAGGTCTCGGCCGTGCGCGCCTTCCTGTCCGACCTGCGCGAACGCGGAGGCATCGACGCCACTCCGGCGGCCGGGCTCGTGCTGCCCAAGCTGCCGAAGGCCCTGCCCAAGTTCCTCACGGAGACGCAGGCCGAGCTGCTGCTGGAGACCTCGGCCGATCCGGCCACGCCCGCCGCCGCCCTCGAGGCCGCCCGGGACCAGGCGATCCTCGAGATGCTCTACGGAGCCGGTCTGCGCGTCTCCGAACTCTGCGGGCTGAAGGCCGGAGACGTCGACCTCGCCTCCGGCGTCGTGCGCGTCACGGGCAAGGGCTCCAAGGAGCGCGACGTGCCCGCCGGCGAGGCCGCCATGCGGGCCCTGCGCGGCTACTGGGCGATGCGCGGGACTCCCGCACGCGGTGAGCCCGCATTCCTGGCCGCCCGCGGAGGCGCGCTGCACGCCCGTGCCGTGCAGCTCATGCTCAAGCGTCGGCTCGCCCTCGCGGGCCTGCCCGCCGACCTCACCCCCCACAAGCTCAGGCATTCCTGCGCGACGCATCTCCTTTCCGGAGGCGCCGACCTGAGGCTCGTCCAGGAGCAGCTCGGCCACGCCTCGCTCTCGACGACGCAGATTTACACCCACCTCACCGTCCAGCGGCTGAGGGAAGTGCGCCGCAAGGCCCATCCTCGGGCCTGAAAGGCCTCGCCTCCTCGGGCGCCCTTCGCAATCTCCGCCGCGTGCACGCAGAAGCCGCGCCAGCGAAGCTCAACCTGTCGCTCGCCATCGTCGGGCGCCGGGCGGACGGCTTCCATGACCTGGTCAGCGTGGTCGTCCCCCTGGAGCTCGCCGATGAGCTGACGTTTGAACCCGCCGCGGAGTGGGCGCTTGCGTGCGACGACCCTTCCATCCCTCTCGACGCCTCCAATCTGGTGCTCAAGGCCGCCGAAGCCTACGCCCGGAGACGTCCGGAGATTCCGCGCGGCCGTTTCCGTCTCACGAAGCGCATCCCGAACGGCGCCGGTCTGGGCGGAGGCAGCTCGGATGCGGCTGCGGCGCTGAGGTTGCTGGACCGCGCCTCGGGCGATCCGAGGGGGCCGGAATTCCTGGAATCCGTCGCGCTCGAGGTCGGCTCGGACTGCGCCTTCTTCGTCCGCGGACTGCCCGCCGTGATGCGGGGCAGGGGAGAGAGGCTCGAGGCGCTGCCTGCGTCCGTTTGCCGCGCTTTGGCGGGAAGGAGCGTCATCGTCATCAAGCCTCCTTTCGGCGTGCCCACGCCCGAGGCTTACGCGTTGTTCGTCCGGCACGGCGTGCTGCGTCCGCCCGCGCAGGCTGAGTCCCTGCTGGAGGGCTGGATGGCCAGGCCCGAGACTGACCCCTCCCTGCTGGGCAATGACCTGGAGTCACCCGTGTTCCGCAAGTACCTCGCCTTGCCCGTCGGCCTCGAGGCCGCGGCTGCGGCCGTCGGCCGGAGCTTCCGCATGACCGGCAGCGGAAGCGCATGCTTCTGCCTCGTGCGGGGCCGCCCTGACTTCGACGCCCTGCGGTCGGTTCTTCAGCGTTGCTGGGGTCCGGGCTTCTGGGCGGTCGAAACGAGAATCGCCGCCTAGTTTCTGCTTTACTGCGTCGCCGTCGCCCCCCTTGATGCTCCTCACCTGACACCCATGGGAAGCCTCAAGAAGAAGCGTCGTCTGAAGATGAACAAGCACAAGCGCCGCAAGCGCTCGAAGAACAACCGCCACAAGAAGCGCCTTTGGGGCTGATTCAGCCACTCTGAGAGGGTTCGCCGGGCGGCCTGTTTGGGCCGCCCGGCCCTTTTTCGGGCTTGCCCACCCCCCGGCCGGGAACCATTCCTCAACCTTCCAAACCGTCACGAGCCATGCCCCGCGAAACCGTCATCATCGAGTGCACCGAAGCCCGCAAGGAGGGCAAGCGCCCCTCCCGTTACATGACCACCCGCAACAAGAAGCTTTCGCAGGAGAAGGTCGAGAAGCTCAAGTACAACCCCTCCCTGCGCCGCCACACGCTGCACAAGGAGATCAAGGGCTGAGTTTCGGGCCCTCGCTCGGACAGGCCGGCGGTCCTTCGGGACGCCGGCCTTTTCATTGCCGTCAAGAAGCCCGCCGTCCGTCCCTGCGTTCCTGTCTCCACCGGGCGCGGTGGTTGCGGGTCCAGTCGATCAGGGCCCGTTCGAAGCCGATGTCATGTCCGGCCTTTTCGGATTCGATCCACTTGTGGCGGAGGATCTCCTCCCGTTCAGCGAGGAACTCCGCGTAGAGGGACGACTTGGAGGCGAACTCGGACTCTCCTCCGCTGATGGCCGGCTGATCGCTCATTGAACACGTTCATGTTGCGTCATCCCGCCCGTGGAGGCAAGCCGACGTTGCGGGGCCTTCATCCGGCCGTCGCACTGAGCTTGCGCAGCAGGGCGAGCGCGACCGACCTGAAGACCCGGGCCGCATTCCCGTCCGGATGGCTGATGACCACCGGAATCCCATGGTCGCCGCCCATCCTCACCGCGGGGTCCAGCGGCACTTCGCCGAGCAGCTCGGTGTCCAGCGCCTCCGCGACCTTGAGACCCCCGCCCTGTCCGAAGACGTGCTGCCGCCCGCCGTCCGCCGTCTCCAGGTAGCTCATGTTTTCGGCCACGCCCAGCACGGGGACGTTGACCTTGCCGAACATCGCCGCCCCGCGGAGGGCCACCGTGACCGCCGCCGTCTGGGGGGTGGTCACCACCACGGCACCGGAGAGGGCCATCGTCTGGACGATGGAGAGCTGGGCGTCACCGGTGCCCGGCGGCAGGTCGATCAGGAGCACGTCCAGTTCGCCCCAGCGCACGTTGGTGGCGAACTGCGAAATCGTCTTCATGACCATCGGTCCACGCCAGATGACGGGAGCTGACTCGTCCACCAGCAGTCCCATCGAGATGACCTTCACGCCGAAGTTCTCCGGAGGCAGCAGCACCTCCCCTTCGATCATGGGGCGGCCGGCCACGCCCATCATCAGGGGCACCGAGGGACCGTAGATGTCGCAGTCCATCAGGCCGACCCTGCCCGGGCGTCCCGACTCGGTCAGGGAGCGGGCCAGCGCGCAGGCCAGGTTCACGGCGAAGGTGGACTTGCCGACCCCGCCCTTGCCGCTGGCGACGGCCACGATGTGCCTGACTGAGCCGACGCCCGCGTCGGCCGGCGCCTTGGCCGTCGGCGCCGCAGGGCCGGTCTTGGGCACCGTGACCGTGATGGCGATCTCGGGGTTCCGGATTCCGAGGGCCCCGAGGGCCCCCTCGATGTCCGCGTAGAGCTTCCTGGGCACCTCCGGGTCGGCGGTGGTGACGGCCAGCCCCACCGAGACCTTGCCTTCGGGCGAGACGTCCACGCCCTTGACCAGTCCGAACGCCACGATGTCGCGGCTGTAGCCCGGGTAGCGGACGCCCGCCAGGGCCTTGCGCACGGAATCCGGATCGATCGGCATGAGCGGGATTGAAGTCCCGCCCTCCGTCGGGTCAAACTGCTAACCTTCCTTTCGCCCCAAGCATGCGCCGCCTCCGCCTCATCCTCGCCGCCTTCATCCCCTTCCTCGCCCTCGCCCAGGGCAACGTCGTCGTGACCGACGCCGTCGACGCCGAACTGCAGCGCGGACAGGTCTCCGTCTCGGTGGTGTGCGACGACCGTTCCCTCGGAGACCTCGTGCAGTTCGCGCTCTCGCTCCACGGGGCCGTCCGCCTTCAGCCCAACGGGGCCGCGCGCGTCGTGATCAGCCGCCAGGGCGTTTCGGCCACCGTCGCCTGCGACGTCGCCCGCTTCGCCTTCCAGAAGGAGGTGCGCGGGCGTGACGAGGAGGAGCTGGCGCTGCTCGCCGCCGATGCGGTGATCGCGGGCGTGGGCCGCGCCCTCCGCCTGCGCCCCCTCTACGCCGGCACCAAGGTGGCGTTCACCTCCCGCGGCACCGGCCACGACGAGATCTGCAAGACCACGCTCGCGCGCGCCCGCACGCTGCGCCTCACCTCCTACCGTAACACCTCCATCGCGCCCCGTTGGAGCCATGACGGGACGCGCATCAACTTCATCGCCTCCCTCGACGGCTTCCCCGGTCTTTACACCACCAACGGCGTCGGAGCGCCGCGGGCCCTCCTGACCGGCGTGCGCGGCGCGATCGGCGCCGCCAGCTCGGGTCCGGACGGACGTCTCGTCTTCGTGTCCTCCAACAAGGGCACGATGGACGTCTACGTCGCGGACGCCAATGCCAAGGGCGCACGACGCGTCATCACCGCGTCCGGGTCCCAGACCGTCAACGCCGACCCCGCCTGGTCTCCGGACGGCGCGCGCCTCGCGCTCACCAGCGGACCCACCGGCAGGCCGGGCATCTACCTCGCCTCCTCCGCCGGCGGCGCCACCTCGCGGCTCTCCACGGGCTATTCCTACGCCACCGAGCCGCGTTGGAATCCCGTCGAGAACAAGCTCGTCTTCACTTTCCAGTCCGGCCGGCTCGGCCTCGCCGTGGCGGACCTCGCGGCCGGCACGGTCCAGGAGGTTCCGGCCGCCAGCGCGTTCGACCTCTCCCATGCCTCCTGGTGCGCGGACGGGCGCCACGTGGTGGCCACGCAGGCCAGCCGCAGCAGTTCGTGGCTCGCCGTGGTCGACACCGTGACGGGCAAGGTGACCAGGCTCACGCCTCCCCAGCTCGGTGACTGCTCACAGCCCGACTGCTGGACGCGTCGCGACTGAGCCCGGTCAGGGAACCGGAGTCAGGAGCGGCGGGACGGCCGACTCGGACAGCTTGAGGTAGATCTCCCCCTTGATGATCTCCGCGGCCGGCACGGCGTCTCCGGCCGAATGTCGGCCGTGCGTCGCTTCGTCCACCAGCAGGTGGATGACGTCGGGATCCTTCTCCCGCGCCAAGGTGAGGAAGTGCCAGCGCGGGGAGCGCCGTTCGACGACGAGCTCCTTGCCTCCGACCCGCAGCTTCGCGGCGAAGAGCCGTCCTCCGGTCACCGGCTTGTCGACGACCTTGTATTTCTCGCTGAGCAGGAAGTGGTCGGCCGGAAGGGCCTCGCTCCTCAGTTCGCCCAGGATGAGGAAGGGCGAGCCCCAGGTCAGATGGACGGGGTCGCCGTTGATCCGCGTGACGATCACCATGCGTGCGGCGGCGTCCGCCTCGCCGAGCCGCGGCCCCTCGTCCACGACGAAGGCGCCGTCGGCCCCGGGCGTGACCTCCTTGCCGCCGGAGGCCAGCATCCATGCCGCCAGGTCGGAGCCCGCCCCGGCGTTGAAGTCGCTCCACAGCTTGCGCCTGGCCTGCATGTCCACGTTGATGCGGATGCGGTCCTGAAGCCCGCGCACCCTCGCCGCGAAATCCTTGAGATGGCGAGCCCACTCGGCCGTGGAAGAGTTCGACGCGGCGAGGGAGGCGCGCGCGTCGACCCGGGTCGCGATGGCCGCCAGCTCCGCGATCTTCATCTGTCGGATGTCCGCCTTGAGCCGGTCGGATTCGGAACTGCCCGTGAGTTCAGGGAATCCGCGCACAAGCTCCTCTCTGAGCTCCTCGAACTTCGCGCTTTCAAGCATCGGCGAGAGGACGATGTCCAGGATTTCGGCCTGCGCGGCGGCCTTCTCGGCCACCGCCTTGGGCATCGGCGCCGGAAGCAGGATGACCTTGAGGTCTCCGTCCACCGTGGCCTTCCAGCGGGCGGCCTTTTCCGTCAACGGCGCCAGGCTGACCTGGCCCTTGGTCCGGAAGGATCGCGACGGGTCGCTCTTCAGCCGCGCGGTGATCACGCCGAGCGCAGGGGTGCCGCCGGCCGGCTTGCTGAAGGCGACGGCGGCGACCGTCTCCTTGAGCTTGGCGAACTGGGCCACTTCCCGGTCAAGGCCGCGCAGCTGGGCCGAGACCTTGTCGTCCTTGCCGATGATCGTCTCCGCGGCTCCGGTGAGCGGACGGTCGGCTCCGGTGCGCAGCCCGGCGTAGGCGCCGAAGGCCAGGCCCAGGGCCAGGCCGCCGATCCCGGCCCAGCGATGCCTGGCGATGCGCGCGCGGACCTTGGCCTCGTGCGCGTCGATCAACGCCTGGGCCTCCGAGCGGTCGAACTGGTCGATGGTCACCGAGTCCGCCAGACCGTAGATGAGCAGCTTCCTGCGCTGCTCCAGGTCGACGTCCTCCCGTGCCGCGGCCGTCGGTTCGGCCTGACGGCCCCGGTTGACCTTGAGCTTGCTGCCGAAGCTGAAGTGGTTCGAGAGCGGTTCCCATTCGGTCGAGCCCGCGGGAGCGCAAAGGGTCTCGCCCGTGACGTCACCCCGGGCGATCATCGCGTCGATTTCAGCCTCGGTGTGGGGCCCCCGGACCTGGTCATTGATGAATAACGCGAATTGACGCATGCAGGGAGAGGGGCCCTGTCTCAATCGTTGGGACGGCATCCGGGCGAATCAAGCCGTATCGGGACGCTTACTCTTTGCCAAAGCCGTCCCGAGCGCATTAGCGTGAGTTCCTTCCATGGCCGAGCAGGGCGTCAACCAGTCTCAGAAGCAGGTCCAGGGCCTCGTGCTTACGCCGCAGCTCCGGCAGTCGCTCAGGATCCTGCAGGTCCCTGCGGCTGAGCTGCGTCGCGAGCTCGCCGAGGAGCTGGCCGCCAACCCCTTGCTCGAGGAGGTCGAGGGCGGCTCCTCCGAGCCGCTCGAATCCATCTCCGCTCCGGATTCCGGCGAAGAGGAGGGCGACGGCGAACTGAGGCTGGGCGATGACGATTTCGACGCGCTCCGTCGGATGAAGGAGGACTGGGACGAGAGCTATTACGAGGAGATGCGCTCCCAAGGCTACTCACAGGAGGATGATGAGCGCCGCCGGCACATGTTCGAGTCCCTCACCGGCGAGACTTCCCTCGCCGAGCGTCTTTCGGAACAGGCCCGCACCGCGACCGACGACCCCGCGGTGGGCGAGGCGCTCAGGCTCCTCATCGCCACGCTCGATGAGCGCGGCTTCCTGGAGGAGGACCTTTCCTCCGTCGCGCTGCGCAGCGGCCAGTCGTACGAGGCCGTCGTGGCGGCGCATGCGCTCCTGCTCGGATTCGATCCGCCCGGAGTCGGCGCCCGCGACCTGCGCGAATGCTTCCTCGCCCAGTTGCGCCAGCGCGGTCGCGGAGCCTCGCCCGCCGCCCGGCTGGTCGCCGACGCGTGGGAACCCCTCATGGCGCGCCGTCTTGACGAATGCGGCCGCATCCTCGGCGCCGGCCCCGACGAAGTGAGGGAGGCGCTCGCCGAGCTCTCACGGCTCGAGACCGTGCCCTCCCGCCAGTATTCCCGGGATGAGAACCGGGTCGTCGTCCCGGACGCCGTCGTCACTCCCGACGGCGCGGGCGGCTGGAAGATCGCCATGGACGACCGCCACGTCCCGCGGCTCCGTCTCGCCCCGGCCTACAAGGACATGCTGGCCGGCGCCGCGCTCGGCGACAAGGAGCGCGCCTACATCCTCGAGCGGATGAAGCAGGGCAAGTTCCTCATCGGCGCCATCGAGGAGCGGCAGCGCACGGTGGAGCGGCTGGCCCGCATCATCGTGGAACGGCAGGCGGACTTCTTCGAGCACGGACCCTCGCGCCTCCGTCCGCTCACCATGGCTGACGTCGCCCGGGAGATGGAAGTGCATGAGACGACCGTCGGCCGCGCGGCCGCCAACAAGTGGATGCTGACGCCGCACGGGCTGAGGGAGTTCCGCTGGTTCTTCACGTCAGGCGTGGCCACGGCCGACGGCGGCTCCGTCGCGCAGGAGGGCGTGCAGGAGATGATCGCCGACATCCTCGCCCGTGAGAATCCCGCCTCACCGCTCGCCGACGAGGCCATCACGGCCGAGCTTCAGCGTCGGGGCGTGCGGATCGCGCGCCGCACGGTCGCGAAGTACCGCGAGGCCCTGGGCCAGCCCGCCGCGCACCTGCGTCGCCGTCGCCTCTGAGCGCGCTCAGAGACGGGACAGCAGCGCGTCCCAGCCGAAGTTCGCCATGTCGGGGAAGAGGAACTGCACGCCCGTCGTCCTTCCGTCCTCGAGCCGTGCGTGACCGGCGACGGCCGGGAGTCCCGCCAGGGAGGACGGCGCGTTGAGCCCCAGCAGGCCGGTGCGCGAGGCCTCATTGGCCTCCGATTTGCGTAGGGCCGGACCCAGGGTGGAGGCCATCGCCACGAAGTGATGGCGGCGGAATACGGCGCGGAAGGCTTCGGTCACGCGTTCTCGCACCGCCTCGGCCCTGCGAAGCTCCTCCGGCGT
>CAZRPB010000034.1:15759-18492 GCA_964601955.1 uncultured Klebsiella sp.
GCGCCCGTCGTGCGGCCCTCGTGGAAATAGACGTCCTTCACCAGGAAGGGCACTCCGCCCAGCGCCGCTTCCCGCCGCGGCCAGGCCGCCTCGAAGCGCCGCACCAGTTCGCGCGCGTCCGGCAGGCCGCAGAGCGAGGCGCGCTGCTCCTCGGGCCCGATCTCCGCGAGACGCAGCAGGAATTCCTCCGCCGCCATGCGCGGTCCGCGCGTGAGCGTGAATTCCCGCCAGTCCTCGACCGATGCCGGAAGGCGCATCACAGGTCCAGCGGCACGCCCGGCTCGGGGTCGTGGATCCGCGCTCCCGGCAGGGCGGCGGCGAGGGCCTCCTTCATCCAGGCGCGGGCGGGCGGGTCGCCGTGCGTCAGCACCACGTCCTTGGGCGAGAGGGAGCGCGCGAATTCCACCAGCTCCTCGCGGTCGGCGTGCCCGCTCAGGTGGTAGCGCTCGACCTCCGCGCGCAGCGTGGCCTCGTGGTCGAGTCCGCGGAACTTGAATTTTCCGCCCGGGGCCATGCCGATCAGCTCGCCGCCCGGCGTGTCGGGATCGCAGTAGCCCACGAAGAGGACCGCGTTCTCCTCATGGTCGAGCATGTTGGCCGCGACGCGCCAGGAGGGCGTCTTCTCGACCAGCATGCCGCTGGACAGCACGTAGACGCCCTGGTCGGGCATGTTGCGTCCGGGCTGCACGTACTTGCGTGAGAGCGGCACGACGCCCAGGTCGCGCAGGACGGCGCGGTCGAACTTCACCTGCCGCGTCTTGCGCGAGGCCTCGTGCAGGTAGTCGCACAGGTCGAGACCGAGGCCCGAGCAGAACACCGGCACGTCCGCCAGCCGGCCCTCGGACGCAGCCTCCTCGAGGAAGAGCAGGATCTCCTGCATGCGCCCGAAGGCGAAGGCGGGCAGCAGCACGGAGCCTCCGCGGTCGACGACCTCGTTGATCTTGCGGAGCAGCCGGCGTTCCTCCGCGGCGCGTCCGGCCGAAGCCACCGTGGTGGTGGCCCCGCGCGTGCACTCCATCACCAGCGTGTCCACCGGCTTGCGCGGGAAGTCGGCGCCTCCGATCGTCCGCTGCGGCTGGAAGTGGACGTCTCCCGTGAAGAAATGCCTGCGTCGGCGGTGCTCGACTAGGCAGCCCACCGCGCCGGCCACGTGCCCGGCGAGGTGGAAGGTGAAGGCGATCTCCTCGCCGCCCCGTCCGATCGTGCGCGGGACCCCGACGGGCGCCGCCGCCAGCGCGTTTTCGACGCGCTCGACGTCCTTGTCGAGATAGAGCGGGTAGTCGGCCTGGCCCGTCTCCTCCCTCTGGCGCATCATGACGCGGACGGAGTTGCTGAGCAGGCGCCGGGCGAAGAGGGTCGAGGCGGCCGAGGCGAACACGCGCGCCGAGGGATGGGCGCGCAGGAGCAAGGGGAGCGAGCCGAGGTGGTCCAGGTGGCAGTGCGTGAGGATCACGCCGTCGAGCGGCGTCTGCACGAGGTCGAGCCGGGGCAGGGCCTTGCGCCCTTCGAGCTTGGGGTGCAGGCCGCAGTCGAACGCCACGCGCAGCCCGCCGAACTCGGCGAGCATGCAGTTGGCGCCGATCTCTCGGCCGGAGTTCAGGTCCGTCAGTCTCATGCGTTCAAGTTGTGGGGGAGGGAGGGGTCATCTCGAAGGGCGGGATGCGCACGAACACGCGTTCGCCGTGGCCGGTCACGCCGTGGAAGGCGCCTTCGGCGCGCACCGGGCCGGCCGCGAGATGGTGGCTGCTGTAGGAGAACTTCTCGCCCGGCGCCAGGAGGGGCGACTTGCCGACCACGCCGTCCCCCTCCACGACCTGCACGCTCCCGTCCTCGGCGCGCAGCACCCATTTTCTGCCGATGATGCGCACGGTCTCAGTGGAGAGGTTCAGGATGGTCAGGAAGTAGGCGAAGGCGTGAGGCGTCTCGTCCGCGCGGTCGGGGAGCATCTGGTGGACCACCCTGTCGACGGTGACCCTGAGGCCGGGTAGCTCCTTGCCGCTGGATTGCACTGACTTGAGCCAATCCAACCGCCCGACGCATAGGAAGCCAAAACGCCCCGGCCCTTACCTTCTTGCCCCGGGACGGGGGCCGGTTTGGATGTCCCACCCCGATGTCCTCGTTCGCCGAACGCAAGCGCACCATCCGGCGCGTCCCCGGCAAGTGGGTCGCGCTGGCGGCCTTCGTGCTGGCGGTGCTCGTCTCCCGCTGGGTGACTTCGGAGGACCGTCAGCCCAGGCCCGAGCTGGCCCGCGCCATCGAGGTCACCCGGCTCAGTCCCGCCGGCACGGACGGCATGCTGCCGGTCGTCGTGGTGCCGAGCCTGCCGGACCACGGGGAACGGAAGTGGGCGCTTGCCGACGACATCCTCAAGTTCGGAGGCGTGCGTGAAGTCTACGCGGCGCGCTGGCCCACCGGTCGCCACCGTTCGCGGCCCTCGATGGCGCATGACGCCTTCGCCGCCGACCTGCTGTCGGAACTCGAGGCCAGGTTCGGCCGGGGCCGCTTCCATCTCGTCGGCGAGGGCATGGGGGGCATGGTCGCGCTCGAGGCCGCCAGCCGGCATCCTGAACGCGTCGCGTCGCTGACGCTGGTCTCCGCTCCCGGCGCCCAGGAGTACACGCTCCTCGGCAACGCCGTCGCCAACAAGTTCGTCTACTTCTTCCACCACCTTCCGTTCCTGCTGCTCGACGTCGCGACGCCGCACTTCGGCCTGGCCGACCGGCTGCCCTACAA
>CAZRPB010000035.1:0-18436 GCA_964601955.1 uncultured Klebsiella sp.
GCCTGGATGTCCTCGCACTGGTAGTTGTGCGCGAGGATGACGGCGCGCTTCTCGCGTTTGAGCTCGAGGACTTCGCGTTGCAGGTCGCTCAGCGGAAGGGGGTCCCTCAGGGGAGGGAACACGGCGGCGGCGGGGAAGGGGGTCATGGTTTGGCGGCGCGGCGTTTCTGGCAGCGTTCACAGAGCGCGGTCACCTGGAGCTTCTGGGAGATCGGGCGCATGCCGTGCTTGGCGGCCACGGCCTTCCCGTACCACTCCATGAAGGGCGCGTCGACCTCCACGATGGTGTCGCAGCCCTCGCAGACGAGCTGCGCCTGGAAGGCGCTCCCTCCGGCTTCGGCGAGGTAGTACTTGTGGTCGCGTCCGACGTCGACTTCACGCACGGCGCCGCTGCCCACGAGCAGCGGCAGCGCGCGATAGATGGTCGCGCGCGAAACCGTGCGGTCCAGCGCGCGCGCCTTGCGCAGGAGGTCCTCGGCGGTGTAGTGCCCGCTGATGGAGCGCGCCGCCTCGAACACCGCCATCCTTTGCCTGGTCGCGCGGAGTCCCTTCTGGGCGATGAAGGCCCTGAAGGCGCCGGAGTGCTCCGGAGAGTCCGTGGGAGACGGCTTGGTCATCCTTATTTGAGACACATTTGAGATGCCGCTGGGTGGCCGTCAAGCCCGGGACGTGTCATTGACACCGGGTGCCCCCCGTCCTTCATTGAACCCTTTTCCCAGCGGGAAAGGCCCCTGACATGTACCACAACACGGACGATCTGCGCATCCGCAGCCAGCAGCCCCTGCTGTCCCCTGCGATCGTGCTCCATGACATCCGCCCCTCGGAAAAGGCCACCGAGGTGGTCTCCTCGGCCCGTCGGGACGCCTCCCGGATCATTTCCGGGCAGGACGACCGCCTCCTGGTCATCGTCGGTCCTTGCTCGGTCCATGACGTCAGGGCCGCCAAGGAGTACGCTGGACTGCTCCGCCGCGAGGCTGAACGCCTCAGCAAGGACCTGCTCGTGGTCATGCGGGTCTATTTCGAGAAGCCCCGTACGACCGTGGGCTGGAAGGGTCTCATCAACGACCCCCGGGTCGACGGCTCCTTCCGCATCAACGACGGTCTGCGCCTCGCCCGTCAGCTCCTGGCGGACATCGCCGAGTCCGGCCTGCCCTCCGCCACCGAATTCCTCGACCCCATAACGCCGCAGTACGTGGCCGACCTCGTGTCCTACGGCGCCATAGGCGCCCGCACCACCGAGAGCCAGATCCATCGTGAGCTCGCTTCCGGCCTGTCGATGCCGGTGGGATTCAAGAACGGCACCGACGGTTCCGTGCAGGTCGCCGTCGACGCCTGCCTCTCGGCCCGCTCCTCGCACTGGTTCCCTTCGGTGACCAAGGACGGCGTCGTGGCGATCTTCGAGACCTCGGGCAATCCCGACGCCCACGTCATCCTGCGGGGCGGCTCGCGCACCGGGCCCAACTACGGCGCCGAAGCCGTCGCCGAGGCCGCTGAGCGCGTCCGTAAGGCCGGGCTCACCTCCCGCCTGATTGTCGACTGCTCCCACGGCAACAGTTCCAAGGACCACCGTCGTCAGCCCGTCGTCGCCGAGGACCTCGCCGCGCAGGTCGCGGGCGGCTCCCGTCACCTGGCCGGCGTGATGATCGAGAGCCATCTCGCCGAAGGCCGTCAGGATTGGAAGGGCCCCGAGGGTTCCGCCTACGGCTGCAGCATCACCGACGCCTGCATCTCCTTCGAGCAGACCGTGCCCGTGCTGGACGCCCTGGCCGCCGCGGTGCGCCGTCGACGCGATTCCTGATTCCATGAACTCCGTACTCAAGCTGCTCCTCGAGGGTGAGGCCCTCGACACCGCCCAGATCGGCAGGATCCTCGGCCTCGGCGCCGAGGCCGTCGAGCGTCAACTCGCGGAGCTGCGCTCGCAGGGCGTCCTGCTCGGGATGCGTCCCGTGCTCAATCCCGCCTTCGAGGCGGAGAGCCGCGTCCGTGCCGTCATCGAGATCAAGATCCGGCCCGAGGGCCTGGGCGGCTTCGACGGCATCGCAGAGCGCATCAGCTCCTTCGAGCAGGTCGAGAGCTGCCACCTCATGTCCGGCGGCTACGACCTCCTGGTCGTCGTGACGGCCGACAACCTCTACAAGGTCGCCGGCTTCGTCCACGAGCGTCTCGCCCGCATCGAAGGCGTGCAGGGCACCTCGACGCACTTCTTCCTCCGCGCCTACAAGCGCGACGGCTTCATCGTCTCGGCCGACGGTTCCCGCCGGGACCGTCCTTCCGTCAGCCCCTGAGCCCGTTCCTCATGGACGAATCCGGCCGCTTCGTGGCGCGACATGTCGCGTCCCTGCCCAAGTCGGGCATCCGCGACTTCTTCGCCATCGTCTCGAAGATGAAGGACGCCGTGTCGCTGGGCATCGGCGAGCCCGACTTCGTCACGCCCTTCCACATCCGGGAGGCCGCGATGAACGCCCTGGAGAAGGGCCGCACCTCCTACACGGACAACCGCGGCACCCTGCAGCTGCGTGAGGAGATCTCGCGCTACGTCGCCGCCAACTACGGTCCGGAGTACCGTCCCGACGACGAGATCCTGGTGACCATCGGCGTCTCCGAGGCGCTGGACATCCTGCTGCGCGCCACCCTGAACCCCGGCGACAAGGTGCTCTACCACGAGCCCTGCTACGTCTCCTACGCGCCCAGCGTCGCCCTCTGCCACGCCGAGGCGATTCCCGTGCGCACCACTGAGGCCGACCAGTTCGCGCTGGATCCCGCCGTCCTGCGCGCCGCCTGGCGCCCGGGCTGCAAGCTGCTCATCCTCAATTTCCCGACGAATCCGACCGGCGGCACCGCCGACCGCGCCAAGCTCGAGGAGATCGCACGCTTCGCCATCGAGAAGGACCTTTTGGTCGCCTCGGACGAAATCTACTCGGAGCTCACCTTCGAGGGCGGACACGTCTCCATCGCCTCGCTCCCGGGCATGCGGGAGCGCACCGTATTCCTGCACGGATTCTCCAAGGCCTTCGCGATGACCGGATTCCGCATCGGCTACGCCTGCGGTCCGGCCGCCGTCATCGACGGCATGCTCAAGGTGCACCAGTACGGCATCATGTGCGCGTCCATCGTCAGCCAGGAGGCGGCCGTCGAGGCGCTCCGCAACGGGCGCGACTCCGTGCTGCACATGCGTGACAAGTACCGCGAGCGACGCGACTTCATCGTCCGCCGCTTCAACGAGCTCGGCCTCCCGTGCCACTCTCCGCGCGGCGCCTTCTACGCCTTCCCCAAGGTCTCCGGCACCGGCCTCGACTCATTGGACTTCGCCCGGCGCCTGCTGGAGGAGCGCAAGGTCGCGATGGTGCCCGGCACGGCTTTCGGAGCGGCGGGCGCCGGCTTCTGCCGAGCCTCCTTCTCCACGAGCTACGAGCGGATCCACGAGGCCTGCGAACGGATCGCCCGCTTCCTCGACGACGTCCGCCGGGGCTGAGCGTCCGGGCTTGCTACGCCGGCGCGCCGCCCCGACCCTACGGGCATGGAACGGAACACCGAGCTCGCCCGTGCCGTCGCCATCGTCGGCCGGCCCAACGTGGGCAAGAGCCGGCTGTTCAACCGTCTCGTCGGCCGGCGCATCTCGATCGTGCACGACATGCCGGGGGTCACCCGTGACCTCATCACGGCCGAAGTGACGGACGGCGCCTACACCCTGATGGACACGGGCGGCATCGGTCTCTTCAAGGCCGAGCTCACTCCCAAGGTCGTCGCCGAGGCGGTCGAGGAGCAGGTGGGCTTCGCTTTGGCCGCCGCCCGTCTGGTGCTGCTCGTGGTCGACGCCTCGGAAGGGTGCGCCCCGTTGGACCTGGAGCTCGCCCACCGCCTGCGCCAGGCCGGCAAGCGAGTCGCCGTGGTCGCGAACAAGGCCGACACCGAGGAGCGTGACGAACGCATGGCGGAGTTCTTCGAGCTCGGCTTCGGCGAGCCGCTGCTGGTCTCGGCCGAGCACGGACGCGGCATCCCCGCGCTCCGGGCGAGGGTGCTGGCCGAACTGGGGCCTCCCCCTCCGCCCCCCGAGCCCGAGACGGGCCGACCCATCCGGCTGGCGCTCGCCGGCCGGCCCAACGTGGGCAAGAGCTCGTTGGGCAACCGCCTGCTCGGCGAGGGGCGGCTGATCGTCAGCGAGGTCGCCGGCACCACGCGCGACCCCGTCCGTGCGAGGCTCCGGCGCGCCAAGGCCGATGGCTCGGAGACCCGCTTCGTCCTGGTGGACACGGCCGGCCGAAGGGCCGCCACGCGCCAGGACACGCTCGACTTCTTCTCGCAGTCCCGCGCGGAGGAGATCCTTTCCGAAACCGACGTCGTCTTCCTTGTGCTGGACGCGCAGCAGGGCGTGACGCGCATCGACAAGCAGCTGGCGGGAGAGCTGGCGCTGCTCGGCTGCGGCATCGTCGTGGTGGTCAACAAGTGGGACCTGGCCAAGGAGGCCTTCCGCGCGAAGCAGGTCGACGGCTACGAGGACGAGGAGGAGTTCCGCTCCAAGTTCCGCGCCGCGGTGCGCCGTGAGCTCTTCTTCCTGCCGGATCCGCCGCTGCTCTTCGTGTCCGCCCGCACGGGGCTGCGCACCGAGGACCTGCTCGACGCGGCCGAAGGGGTCTTCCTCCGCGCCGGCACCGCCATCTCGACCGGCAAGATCAACCGCCTGGTCCAGGAACTGATGATCAAGCGTCCGCCCCGCATGGTCTCGGGCCGACGTTTCAAGTGCTACTACGTGACGCAGGTCTCCTCGCGGCCCGTCCGTTTCCGGCTCTTCTGCAATTCGGAGGAGCGTCTGGAGGACGCGTACCAGCGCTACCTCGTCAAGGGCGTGCACGAATCGTTCGACCTCGCGGGCGTGCCGGTCTTCCTCGACGTCGTCGGAAAGCCCAAGCAGCAGGGCCGCAAGTATTTCGCCCCGCCCGGCACGAAGCCCGAAGACGCGCCTTCCGCGGGCTCCAAGGGACGTCCGGCCAAGGCCGGAGCCTCGGGACCGCGCGAGGGCAAGTCACGCAAGGCCGCGACCCCGGCCCGCAAGAAGTCGTTCTCCCGTTGGGACAAGCCCCGTTCGCTGAAGGGAAGGGCCGCCCGTCAGGCGCGCAAATGAGCCATGCCGAAGGTCGTCCTGCTGGGTTCCGATGAGATCGCGCTGCCGGCCTTCCGCGCGGTGAAGTCGCTGCCCGGCGTGACGGTCGCGGCGGTCTATTCGCAGCCCGACCGTCCTTCCGGACGCGGCCAGGAGATCCGGGCCAATCCGGTCGCGGCCTGGGCGCGTGCCGAAGGCCTGCCACTCCTCCAGCCCGAGCGTCTCGGCCCGGAGGACGCCGCGTCGCTCGCTTCGCACGGCGCGGACCTCGGCGTCGTCATGGCCTACGGCCAGCTGCTCAAGGATGATTTTCTCGCCGCGACCGCGAGGGGCTTCGTCAACTTCCACGGCTCGCTGCTGCCTTCGCTCAGGGGCGCCACGCCGGTCGAGGCGGCGATCGCGCTCGGGTTGCCGGCGACCGGCGTCACCTTGCAGCAGGTGGTGCGCAGGCTCGACGCGGGCCCTGTGCACGCCCACGCCATGCTTGAGCCCGGACGGACCGAGGGCAGGGCGTCGCTCCGTGAACGTATCGGGCTCTTGGCCGGCGAGATGGCCGAGGCCAGCTTGCCGGCCGTGCTTGACGGGACTTCCTCGCCCGTCCCGCAGGATGAGTCGGCGGTGACGTACACGAGGAGGCTTTCCAAGGCGGACGCTGCCCTGGACTTTGCTTCACCGGCGGAGGTGCTTGACCGACGCGTGCGGGCGCTCGAGGGCTGGCCGGGCAGCGCCTTCACGTACCGCGGCGAGACGGTGAAGGTCGGGGCCGCCGAGGTCGCCGACGGCTCCGGTGAGGCGGGGACGGTGCTTGCGGCCGGCCGCTCCGGCGTGCTGATCGCCTGCGGAGAGCGGGCCCTGCTCATCACGCGGCTGCAGCGTCCCGGCGGCCGGATGCTTCCGGCCGCCGAGTTCCTGTCCGGTCATCCCTTCGTCATCGGCGAGCGCATCGAGTCGGCGCCGATGCCGCCCCTGGTCTCCGTCGCTCCCTTCCCACGTCCGGGCCGGGCGTAAGCGCTTGATTGGCGGGGCGGCGTCCGCTGTTATTAAGCATGCGCACGCTCCTCCTCGCGACGCTGTCCGCCGTCTTCCTGGCGGCCCAGCCGAAGCCCGCGGAGGACCGCGGCGGCATCGCGTTCCGTCAGGTGACCGGCGGCACCTTCTCGGGATTCAACGAGGATGAGCGCGCGGAGAAGGCGTGGGACGCCTCCGCCCGACGCTCCACGCCGGTCCAAGGCGGCCGCTGGGAGATGGAGCAGCTGCAGTTCCGTTCTTTTCGTGACGCGAAGCCCGCCGTGTCCTTCATCAGTCCTTCGGGCACGCTGGACCCTGCGGACCGGTCCGCGGTCGGACCCGGCGCGCTCGAGGCCTCCTCCTCCGCCTTCACGCTGGCAGGGAAGGGCTGGAAGTGGCGTTCGACCCCCAAGGGCGACGTGTTCTCGATCTTCTCCGAGGTTCGGGCCCAGCTCGACCTGGACCGTCCGCCGGCCCGCCGTTGGTCCGTGAGCGCCAAGGGCATGGAGGCCGTGCCCGCGCAAGGCGGCACCGCCCTCACGTTCGACGGCGGGGTGACGATGACGCGGGAGGGTGAGCGCATCGAATGCCGTCGCGTGGTCTGCCTGCTTGAGGATGACCCGAAGGGCGGCGCCCGTTGCCGGTTCATCGACGCAGTCGGCGAAGTCCGGCGGACCGCCGGCGCCCAGACCCTCAGGGGTGAAGTCGCACGGTTTGACCTGGCCGAAGACGTCCTTGAGATGACCGGAGGCGTCCGCTTCGAGGACGAGGGTGTCTCGGGTTCCGCCGCGTCGCTGAGGCATGAGGCCGGACCGGGCAGGACGTCGCTCAGGCGTGGAGACTCCGCGCCGGTCTTGCTGCACCTCGTGCGCAAGGGCGAGGAGCCCGCGGAACTCTCCGGTGACGCCGTCGCCTTCGCCCGGCGGCCCGGCCAGGTCCTGACTTTGCTCGACGTCAAGGGTCATGCCGCCTACCTGACGCCGACCGCGAGCCTCACCGCCGAGGCGATCTCCGCGAGCGACACCGCGGACGGCTCCGGCCTCCTGATCGCCTCCGGCTCCGTCTCCGGCGAGGTCGAGGGACGCGCCATCCAGGGCGGGCGGGCGGTCTGGAACCGCGCGCTGCGTCGGCTGGACCTCTCCGGACCGCCGTGCCGCGTGTCGGACCCGCGCGGGTTCGTCGCCACGGGAGACTCCATCCGGGCCGACCTCGTGCGCAGCCGCTTCGAGGTCCGCGGGGCTTCCGCCGCCCGTGCGGCCGTCACTGTGCCCTCCGCGCAAAAAGACGGCGCGCCTGGCAGGGCCGAGGCCGATCAGGTCGTCGTGCTGGACGAGGATGGCGCCCTGCAGATGGAGATGCTCGGCTCGGTGCGATACTCGGGCGACGGGGTCGCCATCGATTCCGACCAGTTCGTCGCCTTCGCCCTGCCAGTCGCGACGGACGGCAAGCCCCGGCCCAAGGGCGCCGAGCGCGGCCATGAGCTCTCCAAGGCGATCGCCGTCGGCAATGTCCGCTACGCCCAGGCCGGCCTGAAGGCCATGGCTGAGCGCGTCGACCTTGTTCCGGCCGTGCAGGTCGAGGAGGTCGTCAAGGCTGACGCCATCCGCGGTCGCCCACGGTTGCTGACCCTTTCCGGCGGTGCCGGCGAGACGCGCCCCAGGCTCCATCTGAGCCTTTCGGACGGGCAGGCTTCCGTCTTCACCGCCGATTCGCACGAGGTCCTCCATTCGCCCCAGCTGACCAAGTTCTTCCTGCGCGGGTCCGTCACGATGGATTCCGGCGACACCAAGGCGAAGTGCGACCTCCTCGAAGGTCTTGCGGCGCCGGGAAAGGAAGGCCGTCTGGAGGCGCGTCAGGTCGTGGGGCGGGGCGCCGTCATCGTCGAGGGCGCCGGCACGCGCGCCCAGGGCCGCACGCTTGAGGTTTCGCCGTCCGTGGGTGAGGCCAGACTGTCCGGTGACGCGTCCATCCTCGCCAAGGACGGGACGCTGGGCCTGCCCGCGCGCGAGCTCGTGTACGACATGCGCAGGCGCGCCTGGAGGATGCCGAGTTCGCAGGATGAGCGCGTGCCCGGGCAGGTCGTCCGCCCGCGCATCTACCTGGGGCGTGACTTCACCTTGCCCGAGGTCAAAAGCCTCGACAATCCCCGCTGACCCCTTCCTCCTCCCGCCATGGCCGACAGCAGTGAGAAGGGCCTCGTCCGCGTCGACGCGCTGGCCAAGCGCTATGGCGACAAGACCGCCGTCTTCGACGTCAGCCTCACCTTGAGGGCGGGTGAGATCGTGGGGCTCCTCGGGCCGAACGGAGCCGGCAAGACCACCACTTTCTACATGGTCGTCGGGCTCGTGCCGCCCACCAGCGGCAGGGTGCGCATGGACGGCGTTGACGTGACCGCCATGCCCATGTGGCGGCGGGCGCGCGGGGGGCTGGGCTACCTTCCGCAGGAGGCCTCGGCCTTCCGCAAGCTCACCGTCTGGGAGAACGTCATGGCCGTCGTCGAGACCCTCGGCCTCGCTCCCAAGGAGCGCCATGACCGCGTCCAGCGTCAGCTGGAGGACCTCGGCCTGGAGCGGCTCGCCCGGCAGAAGGCCTTCACCCTTTCGGGCGGCGAGCGCCGCCGTCTGGAGATCGCGCGGGCTCTCGCGACCTCCCCGCGCTTCCTGCTGATGGACGAACCCTTCAGCGGCGTCGACCCCATCTCCGTGGCCGAAGTGCAGTCCATCGTCCGCCGCCTCAAGCAGCGGGGGATCGGCGTGCTGATCACCGACCACAACGTCCGCGAGACCCTGTCCATCGTGGACCGGGCCTACCTCATCCATCAGGGGCGCGTGCTTGCTTCTGGCTCTCCGGAGGAAATCGTGAACAATCCTGAGAGCCGCCGCCACTACCTCGGCGAAGGCTTCAAGATCTGAACGCCATGTCCGACCAAGCGCCCACGACCCGTCCGGAATCCGTCTCCGTGCGGGAGTTCTACGACTCCTTCAAGGACATGCTCCAGATGGAGCTGCTCGCCGGGAGCGAAGGGCTCGACAACGTCATCTCGGAAAAGTCGCTCAACCGTCCCGCGCTCGCCGTCACCGGCTATTTCAAGGAGTTCGCCTTCCGTCGCCTGCAGCTCTTCGGGGCGGGCGAGATGGCCTATCTCTGCGACCAGAGCGCGGGCGACCGGGAGCGGCTGCTCGAGGGCGTGTTCGCGAAGGGCATTCCCGCCGTGGTCGTCTCCCGCGGGCTTGACGTGGACGAAGTGCTCCTCCGTCTGGCCGACCGTCACCGGATCCCGCTCATCCGCACCCAGCTCAAGTCCAAGGACTTCTCGGCCGAGGCCACCGTGCTCCTCGAGGAGAAGTTCGCCCCCCGGACCAACATCCACGCGACGCTGGTCGACATCCGCGGGGTCGGCGTACTCATGCGCGGGCCTTCCGGCGTGGGCAAGAGCGAGTGCGCCCTGGCCCTGATCGAGCGCGGCCACTCGCTCGTCGCCGACGACTACGTCATCGTCACGCTCATCGGCGACCGCGAGCTGCAGGGCGCCTCCAAGGACCTCAACCGCGGCTACATGGAGTGCCGCGGCATCGGCATCATCAACATCGCGTCCATCTTCGGCGTGCGCTCCGTGCGACGTGAGAAGCGCGTCGATCTCGTCGTATCATTCGTGCTCTGGCAGCCCGGCATGGACGAGGAGCGCTCCGGACTGGAGCACGACACCTTCGAGATCCTCGGACGCAAGGTCCCGCACATGACGATTCCCGTCCGTCCCGGCCGTGACATGGCGCGCCTCGTGGAGGTCGCCGCCATGGTGCAGGCCCTGCGCAGCATGGGGCATGACTCCGCTCAGGAGTTCAGCGAGCGTCTGATCCAGCACATGGCCCGGCAGAAGCCGGACTGAGCTCAGCGCCCCGGATTCTCCCAGCGGCAGTCGGCCATCACCCGGAGGCAGACCTCGCGCAGGTCGAAGAGGCCCGCTTCGAGGGACTCCGCCTCCTCGGCGGCCGACATGCGGGCCTCGGAGGCGAGTCCGGCCACGAGGCCCATGGCGTGGTTGAGCGCGCCGAGGGCGCGTTTCATGTGGACGAGGGCCAGGGCGGGGTCGCCGGTGTCCGTGGCGTTGACCGCCATGATCATCTCATGCTGCGACTCCCAGAATGCGTGCACGAGGTCGGCGGCCTGAACGGGCGTCATCGCATGGCCCGCCTTTTCGCAGAGGGCGCGGAACGTGGAGGTGAGCTCCATTCCGAGGGCCCGGGAGACCACGTAGACCGGGTGCTGATGGATGCAGTAGGGGAGTTCGGGCGGGTCGGAGTCCTCCGCCGCATCCTCGACCAAGCCTTCCGGCGGAGCCCAGTCGGCGATCTCCCAGCCCATTCGCCGCGCGCTCAGGTCGAGCCGGTCGGGCAGCTTGCGGACTTCATGGTAGTAGGACAGGAACCGTCCCACCTCCAGGTCGTTGCGGCGAAGGTAGCCGGACCAGTCGGACTCGTTCCAAGGCGCGTTGCCCGAGCCGTCCTGGTCGCCCTGTGGCTGGTCGCCGTCTCGCATGGAGTCCATGATGCCGTTTCTGCCGCCGTTGCAACCCTCCTGCTCCCCTAAATTGCCTTGTAGCCCGGCCCGGGCGGCAGGTAATGGCACGCATGGACCCCGTTCTGAGCCAGTTCACGGAGGCCGTGGCCGCCGGCCGCGGGCTTTCCAAGGACGAGGCCTCGCGGGCCGCCCTCTCGCTGGTGTCGGAATCCGTCACGGATCCGGAGCGTGAGGCCTTCCTGCTGGCGCTCGCCCGCAAGGGGGAGACGGCCGAGGAGGTGCTCGGCTTCGCGGCCGCCTACCGGGGCGTCTGCCGCCGTCCGGACTTCGGAGACCTCCCTGCGCGCGCCATCGACATCGTCGGCACGGGCGGGGACCGCTCCGGCAGTTTCAACATCTCCTCCGCCAGCGCCCTCGTCGTCGCGGCGGCCGGCGTTCCCGTGCTCAAGCACGGCAACCGGTCGATCACCTCCAAGTCCGGCAGCGCCGATTTTCTCGCCGGTCTGGGCGTGAGGCTTGACGCCGATGACGCCGGGCTGCGGCGCGCCCTGGACCGGGCTGGCTTCTGCTATCTCTTCGCCCCCGCGTTCCATCCCGCGTTCAAGGCGGTCGGGCCGGTCCGTCGTTCGCTGGCTGAGCGGGGCGTGAAGACCGTGTTCAATGTCCTCGGTCCGCTGGTGAATCCCGCCTCTCCCGCCCACATGATGGTCGGAGTCTACGATGAACGCTGGGTCGAGCCGATCGCGGCCGCCCTCGGCGGCCTCGGGGTCAGGCGCGGCATCGTGGTGCACTCCCGCGCCGGCGGCGGCATGGACGAGCTCACCACCGCGGGCGAAGCCCGAGTCCGTGGCTGCGGCGAACTCGCCTCAGTCGACGCGGTCTGGCTGCCGGGGGACTTCGGTCTGCGGACCTGCCCGGTGGAGGACCTGCGTGGCGGAACTCCGGAGCAGAACCTCGCCCTCCTGTCCGACCTCCTGGTGGGAGCCGTGCCGGAGGGCCTGCTCGACACCGTCTGTCTCAGCGCCGGCGCGGCCCTCTGGGTGGCCGGTCGCGCTTCCGATCCCGGCGCCGGCGCGGCGGCCGCGCGTTCGATCGTCCTCGGCGGCGGCCTGCGGGACGAGCTCCTGCGCCTGCGTGAGGCTTACGAGGCCTGACCTGCGGCCTTGAGCAGCGCCACGGCCGTCCTTTCCGTGGCTCCACGGTTGTCCGCGCACCAGCGCAGCGCGCGTGCTCCGACGGATCTCCTCTCCTGAGGGTCGCGGACGAGGCGGGCGATGACCGCCTCGGCCTGCGCCGCGTCCTGCGTCCTGAAGGCGGCTTCTGAAGATTCCAGCTGGCGGCACATCTCGTGGAAGTTCGTCATTCTCGGGCCGTACACGATGGCCAGTCCGGCCGCGGCCGCCTCCACCGGGGTCTGTCCGCCCTCATTGGGGGGCAGGCTCTTGCCGCAGAAGGCCAGGTCCGCCGCCGCGGTGAGCGTGCGCAGTTCCCCCGTCGTGTCGGCGACGTGCACCACCGTGCCGGCCGGAGCTGCGGCGCCGGAGGAGCGCAGGTGCCACTTCAGGCCGGACGCTTCGACCTCCCCGGAGACTTCGTGCCTGCGTTCCGCATGCCGGGGCACCAGCAGCAGCCTGACGTCGAGGCCCGAGCCTCTGAGGGCGGTGATCGAGCGGAGCAGCATCGTCTCCTCGCCGGGCCAGGTGGATGAGCCCAGCACAACGCATTCGCAGCCTGCGAATCCGAGCGATTCGCGGAGCCGCGAGGCGGCGGTCGCGTCGACCGCGGAGGGCGGAGCCACGTCGAACTTCAGGTTGCCGGTGTTGACCGGAGACAGGCCCAGCTCGCGGAACCTGCGGGCGTCCTCCTCGCTTCCCGCGAGGATGGCGGAGAATCTCGAGAACAGCCGGCGTGACAGCGGACGCAGCCTCAGGTGACGCGCGAAGGAGCGGTCGGAGAGCCGTCCGTTGATCAGCACCGCGGGCACGCCGTGGCTCCTGGCCTGCGCGAGATGTTCGGGCCAGAGCTCCCCTTCGACGAGCACCACGACGTCCGGGCGGATCCGCCGCCAGGCGAGGGCGCTGCAAGGCCAGAGGTCGGCGGGAAAGATTCCGATCCGGTCGGCGTTCGCCGCATGGAGTTCCTTGGCGATGCGGTACCCGGTGCTGGTCGTGGTCGTGAGGACGATTTCGACGTTTCCGGCCGCCTTGAGCCTCCGCAGCAGGGGGCCGATGGCCTGGATTTCACCCACGGAGACAGCCTGTATCCAGAATCGTCGTCGGCCGGCAGGCACGGGTCCCAGGTCCGGAAAGAAGCCCAGACGATGGCTGAAGTCCGTCCCGTAGCCGCCCCGGCGAATCATGCGCCACAGGTAATAGGGCAGGGTGAGGACCAGGAGGGTGGGGAAAAGTATCCGGTAGACCCAGGTCATCGCCGTTCTGACCCTGCCCACCCGCACATCGCTGTCAGCCCCAAACCGCCCCTTTTAGGCTCCATTTTACCGCTTGCGCCCGGGCTTGGAGATCGTTTGAACCGACCTTCCACCGCTTGAGCAGGCCGCCGACCTGCCCGGGCATAACAACCAAAACAGCAGTCAAACACCACTGATCCAAAGTCCCCTCCTCGGCAGGATGCGGGATACGGAGCCCGAAAACCATGAACATCACAGTCAAAGACCTCCTCGACGCCGGCGTCCACTTCGGACACCAGACCCGCCGATGGAACCCCCGGTCCCGCCCGTACATCTTCGACCACCGCAACGGCGTGTCGATCATCGACCTTGAGAAGACCCACGCGTGCCTCGCGGCCGCCGCGGCCTACGTCGAGGAAGTCGCCGCCAAGGGCAAGGAAGTCCTCTTCGTCGCGACCAAGCCCCAGGCCCAGGACGTCGTCCGCCAAGCCGCCCAGTCCACCGGCATGCCCTTCGCCGTGAACCGCTGGCTAGGAGGTACCCTCACCAACTTCGCCACCATCAAGAAGTCCCTCGACAAGTACCGCACCTACCTCCGCATGGAGCAGGACGGTTCGCTGGCCAAGATGCACAAGAAGGAAGGCGCCGCCGTCCGTCGTGAGATGGCCCGCATGCAGCGCAACTTCGAGGGCCTGCTCGAGTATCGCGACCTGCCCTCGGCCGTGATCGTCGTCGACACCAAGCTCGAGGAGATCGCCGTCAACGAGGCCAACCGTCTCGGCATCCCGGTCATCGGGCTTTGCGACAGCAACTCGGACCCCACCGTACTCCAGTACCCCATCCCCGGCAACGATGACGCCGCCAAGGCCATCCGTCTCGTGGTCGAGGCCCTCACGCAGGCCGTCCAGAGCGGTCTCGCCCGCCGCAAGGTCGAGCGTGACCCCCGCAAGACCGTGACCCCGGTGAGCCGCGACGAGTCGGGAGAGACCGTCCTCCCCGAGGTGACCATTTCGGCCGACCTCCTCAAGGCCAACGAGCGCAGCGAGCAGGCCGAAGGCGAAGCCGGCGCCGCCAAGGGTCCCCGCGGCCGCAAGTCCACCAAGTGAGCTGAGCCATGTCCGCGATCACCGCACAGACGGTCAATGACCTGCGCCAGCGCACCGGAGCGGGCCTGATGGACTGCAAGAAGGCCCTGACCGAGGCCAACGGCGACATGGAGCGCGCCGTCGAGATCCTCCGCATCAAGGGAGTCGCCACGCGCAACAAGAAGGCCGACCGCAAGGCCAGCGAAGGCGTGCTCGCGGTCCACATCTCCGAGGACGGACGCCACGCGACCCTGCTCGAGCTCAACTGCGAGACGGACTTCGTGGCCAAGAACGAGGACTTCCTCGCGCTCTCCAAGGACCTGGTGAAGCAGGCCTCCCTCAAGGGCGTCGACGGCCTGCTGGAGCAGCCCTATCACGGCGACCCCTCCCGCAAGGTGAACGACTTCCTCAACGACCAGGTCACCAAGATCGGCGAGAACCTCAAGGTCTCCCGCGTCCTGCGCTTCGAGGCCGCGGGCACGGGACGCGTCTCCGCCTACGTGCACACCGGCGCCAAGATCGCCGTGCTGCTCGAGCTCGGTCTCAAGTCTTCCGCCGCCTCCTCCAGCCCCGAGGTCGCCGACCTCGCCCGCAACCTGGCCATGCAGGTCGTCGCCAACAACGCGCGCTTCGTGCGCCGTGACGAGGTGCCGGCCGACGTCGTATCCAAGGAGAAGGAGATCGCCGCTGAGTTCACCAAGTCCGAGGCCGACAAGGCCATCGCCGAGGCCCAGCGCGTCGTCGAGGACTACCGCGGCCAGCTCGCCGAGCAGAAGGCCGCCGGCAACGCCGAGGCCGTGGCCGAGCTCGAGAAGCGCATCGCCGTCTCGGAGAAGCAGGCCGCCGCCGCCGAGGGGCGCAAGAAGAGCCAGCTCTCCAATCTCGAGAAGATCGTCTCGGGACGCGTCGACAAGTTCTTCGCCGAGGCCTGCCTGCTCGAGCAGGTCTACTTCCGCGAGACCGACAAGAAGATCTCCGACCTGCTCGCGGCCGCCAAGACCCGTCTGGGCGAAGAGGTGAACGTCGTCCGCTTCGTCCGCTTCCAGGTGGGCGAGACGGCCGCGGAGTGAACTGATCGCCCGTCCCTCAGGGGGCCGGTCCGCGAGGGCCGGCCCCTTTGCTTTACACCTGCTTCCGCTCGTCCAGCATGCGTCCGTGACTTTCCGACCCGGCATCTTCTGGCGCTGCGCCCTGGGTCGCTGTCCTGACTGCGGGGCGAGCCTGCCAAGGGGTTGGAACGCCCTGTTTGACGTGCCTCCGTCATGCCCATCCTGCGGGATGGCGTTGCGCAGGGGAGGGGGCTTCTTCCTGGGCGCCATCGTATGGAACTACGGCCTGATCGCCTTCGGAGTCCTGCCGGCCGTGGCCGTCGCGCATGGGACCGGGCTGATCGGCCCGGGCGCCGCCGTGAAGCTCGCCGTCGCCGCCGTGCTGCTTCTGCCCGTGCTGCTCAACGGGCTGTCCTGGCGCCTGTGGCTCGGCACTTACTACGGCTTCCTTCCCGAGCAGCTGCCTTCGGGCGGTCGGCGCGCCGACGACTAATTGCGGCGGGCGGACATCCGTCGCACCAGTTCAATCAGGAATCCCGTGTCCGCCTTGGATGCGGTCAGTTCCGCTTCGGCCGAGGCGGTCAGTCCGGCGATGCGCGCGCGCGTCGCTTCGGCTCCGTGCAGTGACACGAACGTCAGCTTGCCGTTCTCGGCGTCGGCGCCCGTCGGCTTGCCGAGGCTGGCCGAGTCGGCCGTGACGTCCAGCAGGTCGTCCACCAGCTGGAACGCCCGGCCGACCGCGCGGCCCGCCCGGCGGAAGCGGTCCACGTCCACGCCGTCGGCCCCTCCGATCATCGCGCCCATCGCGAACGAGGAGCCGATCATCGCCGCAGTCTTGCCTTCCAGGATGAAGTCGAGCCGGTCATCGGTCGCGCCCGCGGCGAGGCCGCCCATGTCCTCCGCCTGGCCTCCCACCAGCAGCGTCGAGCCCGCGGTGCGGCCCAGCTCGCGCACCAGGGACGCGGCCAGCCCGGGCCGTTCCGCATGGCCCGTGGCGATCAGCTCGAAGGCCAGCGCAAGGAGCGCGTCTCCGGCCAGCAGGGCCGTGGCCTCGTCGAAGGCCTTGTGGCACGAGGGGCGCCCGCGCCGCAGGTCGGAGTCGTCCATGCAGGGCAGGTCGTCGTGGATGAGCGAGTAGGTGTGGACGCATTCCAGGGCGACGGCCGCCGCGTCGGCGTCGGCGCCCGGGGAGAACGCCTCGGCTGAGGCCAGGCAGAGCACGGGACGGAGCCGCTTCCCGCCCGCGTCCAGCGAATGGCGCATCGCCGCGTGGAGCCGGGCCGGCCGCGCGTCGGCCGGAGGGGTCAGGCGCCGCAGCCCTTCCTCGGCCCTGGCCGTGAGCGCCTTGAGCTTCGCATCGAAGGACGCGGAGTCCATCCGTTCAGCCGCCGCCTCCCGTGCGGAAGAAGCAGGCCGTGCGTCCGACCGATCCGATCATCTCGCTGTCCGTCAGCCTCGCGAGCTCGGTCGCCTGCGCCGCCATCTCGTCACGCTCCGCGCTGAAGCGCACCTTGACCAGGTCGGCGTTGCGGAAGGCGTCCTTGAGCAGCTTGGCGATTCCCGCGTTCACGCCCGCTTTGCCCACGAAGACCTTGGGTTCGATCGTCTGGGCGAGGCTGCGCAACTTGCCGCGTTCGGCTCCGGTGAGGGAGGGCCGTTCTGCATCGCCATTGGGCATGCCTTCTTTTTCCGCCGCCCGGGGCGGGAGTCAACGGACATGTCCGGCGGGATTCTCGGGACTTTTGGGCATTCCCAAGGGGGTCTTTTCCGCTTGCAGGAACCGTGGGCGGCCGTCATTTCTTAGGGTCAACTTCGTTAGGGAGAGGGGCGGAGCCCTTCTCACGCTGGCCGGGGGTCGCAAGGCCCTTCCAGACGGAGAGTCCGGCCTGAAGGCGGGACTTTCGGGAATTCCTCCCAAGTCGGCCAACCCACAAAACTAACCACACAACACACCATGTCGGTCGACAAGTCGGACATCATCAAGAAGCACCAGCAGGGCGCCAAGGACACCGGTTCTCCCGAAGTCCAGGTGGCTCTGGTCACCGCCCGGATCAACCACCTGACCGAGCACCTGCGTTCCCACCGCAAGGATTTCCACTCGCGCCGCGGCCTCATCATGCTGACGAACCGCCGCCGCAAGCTGCTCAACTACCTCAAGTCGAGCGACCTCGAGCGTTACAACGCGCTCCTGGCCAAGCTCAACTTGCGCAAGTGACCCGCGCCTTCCGGGCGCAGGCACCCTGAGCGCGTCCCAGCCTGAGCTGGGACGCCTTCTTTCCCACCCACCACCACAAACCCGCCGGACATCCCGTCCGGCACAACAAAAAGAAACAAAAACATGAAGCAAAAGCACTCGGTGACCGTCGACGAACTCGGCATCACCATCAGCACGGGCACCTACGCCAGACTGGCGAACGGAGCCGTCACCATCAGCAAGGGCGAGACCACGCTCTTCGTCTCAGCCACCGCGGCCGAGGACCTGCGTTCCCCCGACCAGGACTTCTTCCCCCTGACCGTCGACTACCGCGAGAAGTTCGCGGCGGCCGGCCGTTTCCCGGGCAGCTACTTCCGCCGTGAGGGCAAGCCCTCCGACAAGGAGATCCTGACCTCCCGTCTCTGCGACCGCCCCCTGCGCCCGCTCTTCCCCGAGGGCTTCCTCAACGAAGTCCAGGTCATCGGACTCCTGCTCTCCGCCGACCAGATCAATGATTCGGACATCCTCATGGTGAACGGCGCCTCCGCCGCGCTCCTCTGCTCCGACATCCCCTGGAACGGCCCCATCGGCGGCGTCCGCGTCGGCCGCATCGCCGGACAGTTCGTGGTCAACCCGACCCACGAGCAGCAGTACGAGTCCGACCTCGACCTCATCTACGTCGGCAATGAGCGCGACATGATGATGATCGAAGGCTCCGCCGACCAGCTGCCCGAGGCCGACTTCGTGGAGGCCCTCGCCTTCGCGCACCGCGCCATCCAGCCCATCATCGCCGCCCAGCGCAAGCTGGCCGCCCTCTGCGCCAAGACCAAGCGCCAGTTCCCCCTCGTCGTCTGCGAAGCCCGCGCCCTGGCCATCTGCGAACGCGTGGCCGCCGAAGGCGACCGTCTGCAGAAGGCCATCTTCCTCGCCTCCAAGAAGGAGCGCGGCGACGCCGTCAAGGCCGTCGTGGAGAAGGCCAAGGAGGCCTGCAAGGCCGAGCTCGGCGACGCCTTCGACGCCCGTCAGATCAAGATGGCCTTCGAGAAGCTCCAGGAGAAGGTCTACCGCAACGCGATCA
>CAZRPB010000036.1:0-18269 GCA_964601955.1 uncultured Klebsiella sp.
CGGGAAGGCGTAGAGGGCGTGCCAGATGGAGGAGCCGGTGAAGCCGTTGACGACGACCTTGCCGGAGCCGGGTGCCTTGCCGGCCATGTAGGCCTTGCCGGCGTCGAAGAACTTGCGGGCGGCCTGGGCGGTCAGGGCCATCTCGGCGCAGGCGCGCTGACGGACGCCCTCGGGGCTGCCGTCACCCCAGACGTGGGCGGGCAGGATGCACTGGTGGCGCTCGTCGATGTTGTCGCAGGTGGCCTGGCCGACGAGGTGCGAGGAGATGGCCCAGCAACCAAGGTCGTGCTTCTTCAGCAGCTCCCAGACGGACTCGACGTAGCCCTTCTCATTGACGGCGCGGGAGACGTCGAAGTGGTCGCCCCAGCAGGCGAGCTCCACGCCGTCGTAGCCCATGGCTTTGACCTTGGGGAGCAGGTCGGCGATCTTGAGGTCGGCCCACTGGCCGGTGAAGAGGGTGACGGGGCGCTGGGACATGGTGGTCGGGGTGTGAGCCCACTATGTCAGCCTACGCCCCGCGACAGTTCAAGCGGGCAATGCTCACAGCGGCCCTCAGCCGGCCAGGGCCTTGGCCAGCTCGGACTCGAGACGGTCGTAGGCTGACCGCAGGGAGGCGTCAGGCCGGACGATCCCGGGCGCGGGCGCGCAGAAAACCTTCTCCAAATCGATGAGTTTGGCGCCGCAGGCCGCATGGGCCGCACGCAGGGCGGCGCCCAGGGCGGCGGAGTCGGACACGGCCAGCCGCACCACGGGGGCTCCGAAGACGTCGGCGAAGACCTGGGCGACGGCGGGATTCTCGGAGGCGCCGCCGGTCAGCAGCAGTTCGGTGGTGGGCGTCCCCACCCAGCGGCTGTGCAGGCGCAGGCTGAGCGCCTGACCTTCCACGGCGGCACGAGGCAGCGCGTCCTTGTCCGTCGGCCGGCCCACGTGGACGCGTCCGGCCGCACGCCGCGGCGTGATCTCGGGCTCCTCCATCGGAAGCACGGCGCCTTGGGCGGCCGGCGCGGCGGTGACGGCGGCGGCGAACGCGGACCAGTCAGGCAGGCCGCACTCCTTGCGCACGGCCTCTCGGGCGAGCGAGCCGTTGCGCACGCAGACGAGGCTCATGCTCCCGCCCATGGGATTGCCGAAGGCGTGGCCCAGGCCCTCGGAATCGGTGCGGATGCCGTCGATCGCGGCGAAGAGCGTGTCGCTCGTGCCGAGGCTGATGACGACCTTGCCGGGGCGGGCGGCGCCCATGCCGACGAGGCTGGACGGATTGTCGCCCGTGCCGATGACAACCTGGCAGCGCGGAGAGAAGCCGTAGCGGGAGACGAAGTATCCCGAGATCGGACCGGCGACCGTGGCCCCGGGGCGGACGGAAGGAAGCCGGGCGGCCAGACCGGGGGCCGTGGCCGCGAGCGCGGCGGGAGCCCACTCCCCCGCCCTGATGTCCATCAGGTTCATGCCCGCGCCGTCACCGGTGTCGATGGCGGCGTCACGCCCGGCGAGGACCGAGGCGAAGAAAGACGAGACGAGATGCACGCGCCGCGTCCGCTCCCAGCCGGCGGGATCGGTCTTGGCGAAACGACGGATCTGCGGACCGGTGAAGCGGGGCGTCGTGACGCTGCCGGTCAGGTCGCAGACCTTGCGGTCACCGCCCAGCGCGGCCGCGATCTCGCGGCATTCCTCCGCCGTGGAGGAATCCATCCAGATCGGCGAAGTGCGGCGTGACAGCACCGGGGCGAACTTCGCGGAGAGCGGACGCGAAGGATCGGCGTCGCCGAGCGCATCCTCGAAGCCGGCGGCCAGATAGACGCTGCCGTGCTGCTGTCCGGAGACCGAGACCGCCTCGATCTGCGAGAGGTCCGTCAGCTTGGACAGACGGTTGAGCGCAAGCTCCAGCCCGTCGAGCCAGAGGAGCGGATCGGCGTGCACTTCGCCGTCCTTGCCGCCGCGGATGAATCCCTCGGGATGATCCCGGTCGGGAAAGTCAGGGCCGAAGGCCGCGCGGGCGCGCGCCAGGGTCGTGCCCGCAACGGTGTCGAGCACGAGCGCGGTCGCGCTCTGCGTGGACAAGTCGAGGCCCAGGACCCTGGCCATGGCTCAGCGGACGTACTCGTTGATGAGGTTCTCGAGCAGCTCCTGACGTCCCGAATCGAGGCGGGGCGGCTTGATGCCCTGCGCGTAGGCGTCGAGCTGGGCCAGCGTGACCTTGCCGGACTCGACCTTGCGGCCGATGCCGGAATCCCAGGAGGCGTAGCGCTTGTCCACGAAGCGCTCGAGGCGGCCGTCGCGGATGATCGCGTCGGCGATCTTCAGCCCGCGCGCGAAGGCGTCCATGCCGCCGATGTGGGCGTGGAAGAGGTCGACCGGATCATGGGACTCGCGGCGCCGCTTGGCGTCGAAGTTGAGTCCGCCGGTCGTGAATCCGCCCATCTTGAGCAGGCGCAGCATGATGTTGGTCGTCAGGTAGAGGTCGGTCGGGAACTGGTCGGTGTCCCAGCCGATGAGCGTGTCGCCGCGGTTCGCGTCGACCGAGCCCAGGGCGCCGGCGGCGATGGCGACTTCCATCTCGTGCTCCATCGTGTGGCCCGCGAGGGTGGCGTGATTGGTCTCGAGGTTCAGCTTGAAGTGCTTGAGCAGGCCGTGCTCGCGCAGGAAGTTGAGGCAGGCGGCCGCGTCGGAGTCGTACTGGTGGGTCGAGGGCTCGCGGGGCTTGGGCTCGATGTAGAACTGCCCCTTGAAGCCGATCTTGCGGGCGTGCTCGACCGTCAGGTGGAGCAGAGCCGCGAGGTGCTCCACCTCACGCTTCATGTCGGTGTTGAGCAGGGAGGCGTAGCCTTCGCGGCCTCCCCAGAAGACGTAGCCCTCGCCGCCGAGCGACTTGGTAGCCTCGAGGGCGTGACGGACCTGGCTGGCCGCGTAGGCGAAGACGTCGGCGTTGGGCGACGTCGCAGCGCCCTGCGCGTACCGCGGATGGGCGAAAAGACAGGCGGTGCCCCAGAGCAGCTTGCGTCCGCTGGCCTTCTGATGGGCCTTCAGCTCCTTGGCGACGCGGGCGAGGTTGGCATGGGTCTCCTTGAGCGTGGCGCCCTCGGGGGCGACGTCGCGGTCATGGAAGCAGTAGTAGTCGATGCCGCACTTCTCGAGGAACTCGAAGAAGACCGGGACGCGGCGCAGGGCGTTGTCGAGGGAATCGGATCCGTCGTCCCAGGGCATGAGCGCGGTGCCCGCGCCGAAGGGGTCGGCCAGGCCGTTGCGCATCACGTGCCAGTAGGCGGCCGCGAAGCGGAAGTGGTCCTTCATGCGCTTGCCGCCGACCTTCTGGTTCGCGTCGTAATGCTTGAAGGCGAAGGGATTCCTGGACTTGGGGCCCTCGTATTCGATGACGGGGACGCTGGGGAAGTGCTGCGGCATGGCGGTCTTGGTTGGGGAAGCCACTTTTGCCCCTCCGTCGGCGGCTGCCAAGATAAAGCGGGGCGGGGCATGGTATCGTAACGACATCACCGGCCGAGCGCGCTTGCGCGGCCGCCGACCAGGACCCACGATAGAGCCATGGACGTCGTCCGCACCGTGCCCGAGCTCCGCAAGGCCGTGGCCGCAGCCAGGACGGCGGGGCTCCGGACGGGCTTCGTGCCGACCATGGGCTGCCTCCACGAAGGACACCTGGCCCTGATCCGCCGGGCCAAGGAACGCTGCGAATGGGTGGCGGTGAGCATCTTCGTGAACCCCACCCAGTTCGGACCTGGCGAGGATTACGGCCGATATCCCCGCACGCTCGAGGAGGACCTGGCCGGGTGCCGGGCGGCTGGCGCCTCACTGGTCTTCGCGCCCGGCCCGGAGGATTTCTATCCCGCGGGCGCCTCGACCTGGGTGGAGGAGACGGCGGTTTCGCAAGGGCTCTGCGGCGAATTCAGGCCGGGGCATTTCCGCGGAGTCGCCACGGTGGTGGCGATGCTCTTCAACGCCACGCAACCCGACGTCGCCGTGTTCGGGCGCAAGGACCTGCAGCAGCTTGCGGTCATCCGGCGCATGGTCCGCGACCTGCACATGCCCGTTGAGATCGTGGCGCACGAGACCGTGCGCGAGCCGGACGGCCTGGCCATGAGCTCTCGCAACCGCTACCTCTCGGCCGAGGACCGCGTCCGCGCACGGGCCGTGCCGGAGGCGCTGGCGGCGGCGAGGGCGGCGGTGGCGGCAGGTGAAACGTCGGCCGACCGGGTCCGGGAAGCGGCCCTGGACCGGCTCGCGCGCGAGCCCGCCTTCAGGACGCAGTACTGCGTGGTGGCCGACGCGGCGAGCCTGCGGCCGGTCGAACGCGTGACCTCCGGCCGCACCGTCATCGCGGTGGCCGGTCATCTGGGAGCGACCCGGCTGATCGACAACTGCGACCTCTGAGCTCAGCGGAGGCAGAGCCAGACCGCGCCGAGCAGCAGCAGCGCCCCGAGCAGCCTGCGGAACATGATCCCGGTCCCGACTTCGCGTTCGGTGTTCGCGAACCAGTGCCCGACGACCCACACCATCGCGACGCTCCAGAGGCCGCGGGTGTTGTAGAGCACGTTGGTGACGGTCACCTCGTGGAACACCCCGATGCAATAGGCGATCCCCATGGCCTGAAGCGCGAGGACGGCTGAGCCGGGCAAGGCCCAGGCCAGCGCGCCACGCGGCATCGTCATCAGCCCGCCGTCAAAGAACGGAATCAGGCCGAGGGAGAGCGTCGCCACGGTCAGGAACATGACCGGGCCGAAATGGCCGTAACCGAAGGCGGGCACCCAGTGCTGCTGGAAGACGTCGGTGGCGGCGAAGGCGATGGCGGCCAGGAAGGCGAAGGTCACGCTCACCAGCAGCCGGTCACGGTTGGCCCGCCACTCCCCGCCGAGGAGCGCGAGCGCCACGCTGGTGAGCAGCGTGGCGGCCCAGAGGCCGGGGCCGAGCGTCTCGCCGCCGGACAGGTGGGCGAAGAGGGCGACGAAGACGACCTTGGTGCCCAGCACGGGCGTGGAGATGGAGACGTCCCCCTTGCTGATGGCGATGAAGGTGAGCACCTGGCCGATGAAGAACGCCAGCCCGGCCAGCACGGCGTGCCCGACGTTCTCCCAGGTGAACGGGTGGCCGCCGACGGCGAACCAGCTCTGGAAGCCCAGGGCGGTGACCATGTTCACGATGAACACCACGCGCCAGGGATTCCGCTCCCCCTCCATCGCCCGCTTGAGCATGAGGGCGGCCAAGGCGTACCCGGCGGCGGAAAGCAGGGGGACGGCCGTGGCGGCGGTGGCGGCGGAACGCATGCGTGAGATTGAGCCAAAGCCCCGCGGAGGGGCGATGGCGAGCCAGAACCCCCTGCCCTGCCTTGCCACGGCGACCGACGCCGGCAGCATGAAGGCATGGGTCCGTTCGCCTACAAATCCGATGCGATCGCCGCGGTGCGGGGCCTGCTGACGGAGCAGTTCGTGGCAGACCTCGCCCACGCTTCGGACCAGTCGGTGATGCAGCTGGCAAAGGTCATGCCGGGCGGCTGGCGGCACCCGAAGATCTTCCTCAGGAACGCGCGTGGCATCTTCGCCCGCAGACAGGGCCAGCTGCAGGCCGACCTCCTCGTGGCAGGACCCGCGCTGGCCTGGAACCGGGAGCTGCTCAAGCTCGGCCACGAGGGCATACTCATGAAGGCCGACGCCATAGCCGCGGCCATCGGAGGGCCGCGCGCCGCCCTGCTCTGCCTGATCCATAATGCGATGGCGGAATCCAAGGAGGAGGCCCTGCCCGCCGACCTGCCCGCCCGGCTGGCGGTCATCGGCAAGGTGCAGACGGGCAAGCCGGACCGCAAGTCGCTCGCCGCGATCACGGCGGAGGACGGCACGCGGACGGACGGACCGTCCTCGACGGAGGCACCGCAAGGCGACGTCGGCAAGGTCCGCCGTCTGATGCAGGAACTGGAGCGCATGGCGAGCGCCCGTGAGAACGAGATGCGTGCGGCCAAGCGGCAGCATGAGAACGAGATGCGGGATGCGCGGACGGAAATCGCATCCCTCAGGGCGGAGGCGGAGCGAAGCGCCCGCGCCGCCGCCGAGGCCGACGCCACGGCCAAGTCGGAAGCCGAAGCGCTGCGCGCCCGGCTGGAAAAGGCCGAACAAGCCGCGAAAAGCCTGTCGCTCGAGGCCGAACAGGCACGGCACCAGATCGCCCAGAAGGCGCGCGAACTGGCCGAACAGATGCTCTCGGAGGAGGTCCGCCCCTGGCTGGCCGACGCCCGTGTCCTCAAGGACGCCGCCGACGAGGTGTCCAAGCTCCGACAGCTCACCACCGAGGCCGTCGAAAAGGTGCGCAGGGCCCAGCGGGACTCGGACCCCTTCCTGGCCAAGGAACACGAACTCCGTCAGGCCATCCCCCAGATGGAGGAGATGCTGCGCCTGCTTCGTCGCTACCAACGCACGGCGGGCGACCCGCTGAAGGAGCTCGTCGAGCTCGAGAAGCGGATCACGGACCACATCGAGAAGGTGCGCTACGAGCTCGAACGCCGCGACCATCCGTCCGACCCCTTCCTCGAGCGCATCTCGGCGAAGATCAACGCGGCCGACGAAGCCGGCCTGCGCGACATCGAGGCCGCGCTCGGGCTGGCCGAGCGGTCGGGGCTGGTCGACTCACGGCACGCCGACCTCTACCGACGCGACCTGCACCGCCGACGTTCCTACCTCGCCGACCGCAACCACCAGCGCGACAAGCAGAAAGGCCCCCTCGCCCTCCTCGAACGCGCCGTCGCCATCGGGGAGCCGGCCAGGCTGGCGCTGGACGCCAACAACTTCGCCTGCCTGAGGCAGGATTACCTGGGACTCAAGCTCGCCACCCGCCGCACGCAGCAGGGAGACGTGCGCTTCGTCCTGGATTCGGCCGCGCGACAGAAAGTGGCGCAACTGATGGAGAAACTGGCCGACGACGCCCCGGGCCTGATCATCTGGGTGAGCTTCGACGGCACCCCGACGCCGGTGAAGACCTCCAATCCGAGGGTGCGCGTGACGTTCTGCCGCGCGGGAGGCAAGGCCGACCACGACATCATGGACCTGGTGGCCAAGGACAAGAGCAACGAAGGGCCCTGGTTCACCGTCTCGGACGACATCGCCGTGCGCGACGCGGTGATGCGCGAGGGCTCCCACGTCATCTACAACGAAGGCCTCGTGCAGCTGCTGGTCGCCCGGGGCATCCGCCCCTGAGCGGGGTCACTTCTTCTTGGCGGGCGCGACGGGGGCGGGGTCGGGCAGGACGTCAGCGAAGGCTTCCGCGCGCAGTCCCTTGTGGAACGCGTTGAAGGAGTACTTGCTGGGCTTCCACTGGACGACCGGAGCGACGTCGGCCTTGGCCGGCACGTCCATCTTCAGCCCCCAGAAGACCGCGTTCACGAGGAGCCGACGCAGGCTCTCGTCGGCGAGGTCGCTCGCGGAGGCCATGGTCGTGGTGAAGACGCGGTTGGATCCGCCGGCGGCGTTGGGCACCTCGCGGGTCCAGGCGACGGCCATGGCGGGCTGGTTGACGCCCTGCTCCTGCTTGTCGGTCGCGCGCTTCTTGCGTCCCTCGCTGGGCGCGTCTTCCGGCGACATGCCCTTCAGGACCAGGCCGCGCAGGAGGACCTTGGCGTCGGCGGGAGGATAGGCCTCGTAGACGTCGGTGTCGGCGAAGACGGCGCCGACGCCGTTGAGGAGGGGGCTGCCCTCGGCTCCCGGCTCCACGGCCGAACGGCAGGCCTCGAACTTGTGCCGGCCCCAGTGGGAGACCCAGGTCTCGCCGAGCACCTTGCGACCGAAGCCGCCGGCGGCGTTCCAGTTGTACCAGGCCTGGGGGCTGTCCTTGGGGATGCCGCTGAAGGCGTGGGTGCTGGTGCGGGTCGCGACGATGGGCACGCCGCGCCGCAGGGCGGCGTCGAAGCGCGCGAGCGCGTCGGCGTTCCAGGAGCGGAAGCGCAGACCCAGCACGAGCGCGTCCGCGGAGTCGAGGGCCTCAGGGCGACCGAGGGACTTCTGATTGTTGGGATTGATCACGCCGTCGTCGTGGGAAAAGAGCACGGTGCAGCGGAAGCCGTGCTTGTCCGCGAGGATGCGGGCGAGCATGGGCATCGACTCCTCGGACCGGTATTCCTCGTCGCCCGCGAGGAGGACGACGTGCTTGCCGGCTCCCGGCCCCTTGCCGGCGGGGAACTCGAGCCAGCCCGGACCGGAGGTGAAGTCGGCGGCGCGCAGCGGAGTCGTGCAAGCGAGGAACGAAAGCGCGGGGAGCGCCAGCAGAAGGGATCGGCGTTTCATGGGGTGAACGCGAAGATGCCCCGCCCGGGGGCCTTTTTCAAGCGCCCAGTCCGCGCCCTTCAGCGTCCGCGGGACAGAGGGTCGGGCCGCTCCACCAGACGCCGGCCGTCCGAATAGGTCGTGACCCGGTTCCCCAGCGCATCGACGCGCGTGGTGGCGCTGGTGCCGTCGCTGAAGCGCGTGACGGTGTTGCCGAGCGAATCGACCCGGGCGGACGCGCCGGTGCCGTCGCTGAAACGCACGTCGGTGCGGCCGAGGGAGTCGGTGCGCAGGGAACCCGTGCGCCCGTCGCTGAGCCGGAGCCTGGCGCCGCCGAGCGAATCGGGCCGGCTGGCGATTTCGGCACCGGTGCTGAAACGGGAGACCGTCCCGCCGAGGGAGTCGCGGCGGGTGACCACGGTGACCGTGGCGGACTTCTCCTTGATGAACGCGGGGGGCGGAGCGGGGTTGGCGCGCGCGGGCTCGGACGCGGCCAGGGTGAGGGCGAAAAGCAGGGCGCTCATGGAGGGCATTCTCCCCGCAGGACGGCCGCATGCAAGCCGCCCCGGAAATGAAAGGGGCGGCCCCTTGCGGGACCGCCCCGGTCTCAAGACTCCCCGCCGCTCAGGCGATGATCTTGTTGATGACGTTGCCGAAGTTGTCGGTCAGACGGAAGTCGCGGCCGTTGTAGCGGTAGGTGAGCTTGGTGTGATCGAAGCCCATCAGACGCAGGATGGTCGCGTGCAAGTCATGGATGTGACAGCCGTCAGCGGCCACCTGGGCGCCGATTTCATCGGTCTCGCCGTAGGCCGTTCCGCCCTTGACGCCGCCGCCGGCCATCCAGCAGCAGAAGGCCTTGGACCAGTGGTCGCGGCCGGAAGCCTGGTTGACGCGGCCCGCCGTGGACGGGGTGCGGCCGAACTCTCCGCCCCACAGGATGAGGGTCTCGTCGAGGAGGCCGCGCTGCTTGAGGTCCGCGATGAGGGCGGCGGCAGGCTGGTCGATGGCTCCGCCGGTGCGGCTGATCGAGGTGAAGAGGTTGGTGTGGTGGTCCCAGCCGCCCGCGTCGATCTGGACGAAGCGGACGCCGCGCTCGACGAGGCGACGGGCGCAGAGGAGCTTGGCTCCGAGGTCGGACTTGCCGTACATCTCACGGATCGACTCAGGCTCCTTGGTGATGTCGAAGGCGTCGGTGGCGGCCGTCTGCATGCGGAAGGCGAGCTCGAAGGACTCGATGCGGGCCTCGAGCTGCTCGTCACGCTGGACGGTCTGCATGTGGCGGTCGTTGAGCTGGTGGACGAGGTCCAGCTGCTTGCGCTGGGCGTCCATCGTGGTGAACTCGCTCTGGAGGTTGGGGATCACCTTGCTGGGCTGGGCGCCCGCGCGGAAGGAGGTGTTGGCGCCCTGGTAGAGGGAGGGCAGGAAGGCCGAGGTGCGGGCGTCGGCGTTGCCGCCGAGGCTGACGAAGCCAGGGAGGTCCTGGCTCTCGGTGCCGAGTCCGTAGAGGATCCAGGAGCCCATGGAGGGCTTCGGAAGGATCGCCGAGCCGGTGTGCATCAGCTTGGCGGCGGGACCGTGAGCGGGGAGCTCCTGGTACATCGAGCGGATGACGCACATGTTGTCCGCCTGCTCCTGGAGCTTCGGGAAGATTTCGGAGATCTCGAGGCCCGACTTGCCGCACTTCTTGAACTCGAAGGGCGTGGGGAAGAGGACGCCGCCCATGCCGGAGGCGGACTGGTCGGCGAGCTCCTTCATCTTCGGCTTGTAGTCGAAGGTGTCGAGGTGCGAGGGCGCGCCGCCCGCGAAGATGTGGATGATGTGCTTGGCCTTGGCGGGAAGGGGGGCCTTGCGGGGCTTGAGGCTGGCCACCTCGGCGCGAGCGTCGGCGACCATGTAGTCGGCGACCATGGTGCCGAAAGCGAGGGTGCCCATGCTCAGGCCGGTGCGGGCGAGGAACTCGCGGCGGGAGTTCGGAGTGGGCAGGCTGTTGCTGCAGTTGGGGGTGATCATCGGGGTGTCTTTGAGGAAGGTTATTCTATGGATTCCGGGGTCAGTTCAAGTAAACAAACTCGTTGGAGCAGACCATGGACTGGACCAGCATCTCCCAGGGGGAAATAGGCTGCTTTCGGGACACTTTTTCGCCCAAATTCTGGATTACGCCCCCCTGGACGGTGGTCGTGATCTTCACGGCCGGGGAGGCCTTGGCGGCCTCGACGGCCGCCTTGGCGGACCGGGACAGCTTGCCGGCCTTGGAGGGGCGCTCGGGCTCAGGGTCATCGATGTACCCCACGATGCGCACGACGAACTCACGGGCGATGCGGAGCTCGTCGGCGGTCGGCGTGCGCTGGTACATGATCTTGTAGAGCTGGACGATCCGTTCGGTGTCGCTGGCGGCCTTGACGATCTCAGGCCGGGCGGAGACGGAACGCGCGACCTCGATCGACAGCGGATTGTTCATGAAGAACAGCGCCTGCTGCGGGACGATGGAGGAGAGCCGCTTGGAGTTCGGCATGCTCGGGTCCGCGAAGTCGAACTGCGCCTGCATCTCGCTGAGCCGGTCGCGGTCGATGTAGCCGTAGACGCTGCGACGGTAGCTGTAAGGTTCGTCGGTGATGTTGACGGGCTTGCCGCCCATGGTGCGGTCAAGCTTGCCGGTCAGGGCGAGCATCGAATCGCGGATGGCCTCGAAGTCCAGGCGGCGGAGGTTGGCGTGCCAGAGGAGCCGGTTGCCGCCGTCGACCTTGAGCGGATCGACCGCCGCCTTGGCGACCACCTGGGGATTGAGCGAGGGGTTGGCGGTCTGGCGGTAGGCCGCCGACATGAGGATCTTCTTGTGGAGCTTCTTGATGGACCAGCCGTTGTCCACGAACCAAGTGGCGAGCCAGTCGAGCAGCTCGGGATGCGTGGGCTTGTCGGCCATGTTGCCGAAATCGTCCGCGGTGGAGACGATGCCGGCGCCGAAGTGGTGCATCCACACGCGGTTGACGAGCACGCGTGAGGTCAGGGGGTTCGTGCGGCTGGCGATGGCGAGCGCGAGCTCGCGACGCCCGCTGCCCTCGTAGAACGGCTGGCGCTCGGGACCGGCGAGCACCTCGAGGAACTGGCGGGGCGCGGCCGGGCCGCGCTTGTTGCGGTCGCCGCGGATGTAGACGTAGCTGTCGCGGGGCTTCTCGGAGTCGGTCACGACCATCGCGCGTCCGGGGCCTCCCGGGTGCGTGATGTCCAGCTGGCTGATGGCCTCGAACTTGAAGATGTTCGCGGGCTTCACGTTGTTGCGGAAGTTGATCTTGTCCTGCCAGGGCTCGCAGAACTGGCGCGTTGAGCAGGCGAGCGTCAGGGTCTGAGTGGTGGCGATCTCCTCATAGTCGGGGAGGGCCCAGGGGAAGGCGGCGAGCTGGGCGATGGCGGGGTCGTCCTTGGCGCCGCGGCGGCCGGGTTCGCCGCGCAGGCGGATGTGGGCCTGGATGCGGTCCGCGTTGCGCTGGATGACCTCGTGGTAGGCCTGGGCCACGTCGTCGATCGACTTGGGCCGCAGGCCCTTGAGCGCGGCGGCGATGAGCGGATTTACCTTCACGCGGTCGGAGGCGAGCGTCTCGGCGATGACCTTGGGCGCGCGCTCGGCGAACTCCGAGGCGGACAGCTTCTTGAGGGCGGCGAGGGGGGCGGTGATGGGCGAGTCGGGGCGGAAGGAGATCGACCCCTCCACCTCGCGCACGATCTCGAACTTGTACTTCTGCGAGACGTCGAAGGCCTCGGGGCTGCGGAGGCCGTGGTAGGCGGCGAGCAGGCGGCCGGCGAAGTCCTTGTGCAGGGTCTTCACCTGGCGGCCGATGTAGGTGTAGTAGCCGCGCGCATTGGCGTCGACCAGTTCCGCCATGCGCTTCTCGTAGTCGGCCCTCTCCGCGGTGGGCGCGGGACGGCCGCCGCTCAGGGGATCCTTGATGGCGGGGCCGTCCAGCGGCTCCAGGACGCTGGCGAACACGCCGTGCAGCGAGTAGTAGTCCGAGGCCGGAATCGGGTCGAACTTGTGGTCATGGCAGCGGGCGCAGGCCACGGTGAGGCCGAGGAAGCCCTTGGTGGTGGCGTCGATGCGCTCGTCGATCAGGTCGTCGTTGTTCTGGAAGCGCTTGCCGACGGTGATGAAGCCGAGCGCGGCGAGCCGGGTGTCGTCAGGCTTCATGCCGGGCAGCTTGTCCGCCGCAAGCTGCTCCATGATGAACTGGTCGTAGGGCTTGTCCGCGTTGAAGGCGGCGATGACGTAGTCGCGGTAGGTCCAGGAATGCTCGAAGCGCTCGATGACTCCGTTCTGACGCAGGCCCTTGGAATCGGAATAGCGGGCGGTGTCGAGCCAGTGGCGGCCCCAGCGCTCGCCGTAATGGGGCGAGGCGAGCAGGCGGTCGACGGCGGCCGAGACGACGAGCGCGGCGGCACGGGCGGGCTGGCCGTTGCGGAGGGCGAGGTTGTCGCGCATGACCGCGGCGTCGTAATCACGGGCGAAGGCCTCGACTTCGGCGTTGGTGGGAGGCAGTCCGATCAGGTCGTACTGCAGGCGACGCAGGAGGGCCTCGCCGTCGGCCGCGGGGCTGGGCTTGAGTCCGGCCTCGTCGAGCTTGGCCAGGATGAACGCGTCGACCTCGTTCTGAGCCCAGCCCGGGGCGCTGAGCTTGGCGGGCACTTCGGGCCGCGTCACGGGCTGGAAGGCCCAGTGGGAACGCGCCTTGTCGGAAAGACCGGTCAGCTTGACCGCACCGCCGGCGGGGGCGGGCGCACCCATCTTGATCCAGCGCTCCAGCAGGTCGATCTGGGCGCCGCCGAGCTTGGCTCCGCTCTTGCGCGGAGGCATGGAGAGCTCGGGGTCCTTCTGATGCACCGCGGTGATGAGGAGCGACTTGGTCACGTCGCCCGGCACGACGGCCGGCCCCTGGTCGCCGCCGGCCAGCATGGCGCCGCGGGAATCGAGGATGAGTCCGCCCTTGGAGACGCCCTTGTCCTTGGAGTGGCACTCGTAGCAACGGTCGGCGAGGATCGGACGGATCTGCCGCTCGTAGAACTCAAGGTCAGCGGCCGAGAACTTGGGCTCGGCGGCCGGCTCGGCGGCGGAGAGCGAGGCGAAACCGGCGAGCAGGGGAAGCAGACGGGCGGGGGTCATCGGATGGGGTGTTTACTCAAGAAAATAACCCCGCCGACAGGCGAGGGGTTTCCTTTTGTCTTGTGAGTGTTAATACTTACCCGAGCCGCGAAGACGGCAAGGCAGGTCTGCTTGGCAGGCCCCAAGAAAAAGGCCGCCCGAACCCGGGCGGCCTTGGTCAAAAAAGGGTCAAAAGGGTTTCAGTTGACGTAGACGAACTCGTTGGAGAGCATCAGCGCCTGCGCAAGCAACTCCATGGGAGTCAGGGGGTTGCGAGAAACACGCTCACCTACGTTGCGGATGCCGGTCGTGAGGCCGTTGCCAGCTACTTCGGCCATGACCATGCCCTCCCCTTCCTCCGCCATCATCTTGGGCTCGGCCGCAGGGGCCGCAGGGCCGCCCTTCTTGTTGCCGAAAAGTCCGGGCCGAGCGGCCTTGCCTCCCCTGGCCACGGGCGCGGCCTTGGCGGAAGCGACGCCGGGGGCGACGCCTCCGGCGGCGAGCGTCTTGGCGGCCCTGTCCACGAATTCACGGGCCAGTCGCACTTCCTGCGAGGTAGGACGACGCTGGAAGAGGGCGCGGTACATCGCGGTCACGCGCATGTCCTCGGACATGGCGTTGACGACGTCCTTGCGCGCGGCGACCGCACGTGCGACCTCCACGGACAGCGGGTTGTTCATGAAGAACAGCGCCTGCTGGGGGACGATGGTGGAGTTGCGCTTCGTGTTGGCGGCCTCGGGATCGGCGTAGTCGAACTGAGTCAGGACGTCGTCGAGACGGCGGCGGTCGATGTAGCCGTAGAGGCTCCGACGATAGCTGTAAGGCTCGTCGGTGATGTTGACCGGACGGCCTCCGACGGAGGGATCGAGCTTGCCGGTGAGCACCAGCATCGAGTCACGGATGGACTCGAAGTCGAGACGGCGGAGGTTGCCGCGCCAGAGGAGACGGTTGGCGGCGTCGACCTTCAGCGGATCCACCGCGCCCTTCTTGACGACGAGCGGATTGACGTTCGGGTTGGAATCCTGGCGGTAGGTCGAGCTTAGCACGATCATGCGGTGCAGGCGCTTCTGTTTCCATCCGTTGGCCACGAAGTCGGCGGCAAGCCAGTCCAGCAGCTCCGGGTGCGAAGGCGGGAGCGACATGTTGCCGAAGTCGTCGGGGGTCGTGACGATGCCATCTCCGAAGTGCTTCAGCCAGATCCGGTTGACGGCCACGCGCTGGGTGATGGCAGTGGACTTGTCGACGATGGAGCGGGCGAATTCGAGCCGGCCCGAGCCGTCCACGTAGGGCTGGCGTTCGGTCACGGCCAGGGCCTCCAGGAAGCGGCGGGGCACGACCTCTCCCTTCTTGTTCCGGTCGCCACGGATGTAGACGTAGCTGTCGCGCGGCTCCTCGACGTCCTGCACGATCATCGCGCCCTTGGGGGCGCCGGGATGGGTCATGCGGAGGGCGTTGACGGCCGGGAACATGAAGTAGCCGTTGGGACGGTTGTTGTTCAGGCCGCCGTAGACCGGACGGTTCTGCCAGTCGGCGCAGAACTTGCGGGTCGTCATCATGGCGAGGAGCTCCTCGTTGGGGAAGATGTCCTCGTAGTCGGGGCAAGGCCAGGGATAGGAGGCGAGCTGCGCGATCTCCGGGCGGGTCTGGGCGCCGGCCCGGCCGGGCTTGGAGCAGCGGTCGACGTGGGCCATGATCTCGGCGCGGTGCTTGTTGAAGACCCTCTGGTAAGCGACGGCGACCTCCTCGATGTTCTTCGGCTTGAGCCCGCGCAGGCCGGCGGCGATCAGAGGGTTGACGGGGTGCTCGGCGTCGACGAGAGCCTCGGCGATGACGCGCGGGGCGCGCTCCTCGAACTGAATCAGCGGAACCTTGAGCAGGCGGGCGAAGGGACCGGTGATGGGCGAGTTGACCTGGATGCGCATGGCCTCGAAGTCGGGGATGCGCTCCATCTTGTACTTCTCGTGGATGTCGCCGTACTCGATCGAACCGCCCCGGGTCGTGGCCAGCATCAGCCGTCCGGCGAGCTCCTTGTCGAAGAGCTCCCGCACTTCACGGATGTAGCGGTAGAAGCCCGCCACGCTCTTGTCCTGCAGCTCGTTGAGCCGCTTCTCGAAGTCGGCCCGGGCGGCGGCCCCGGAGGGCGAGGCGGCGAGAAGCGGCGGCTCGCGGGGCTCCTTGATCGAGGCGAAGATGCCGTGCAGGGAGTAGTAGTCCTCGGCGGGAATGGGATCGAACTTATGGTCGTGGCAGCGTGAGCAGGCGACGGTCATGCCGAGGAAGGCCTTGGTGGTGGTGTCGATCCGCTCGTCAATCTCGTCGTCCTTGTTGTCAAAGCGCTTGCCGACGGTCAGGAAGCCGAGCGCGGCGAGACGGGGGTCGTCAGGCGAGACCCCGGGGATGCGGTCGGCGGCCAGCTGCTCCACCACGAACTCATCGTAGGGCTTGTCGGAATTGAAGGCGTCGATGAGGTAATCGCGGTAGGTCCAGGCGTACTCGAAGCGGTAGCGCTCGAAGGTGTCGTTGACGTCGAGCTGACCGGTGGTGTCGGAATAGCGCGAGGTGTCCATCCAGTGACGCGCCCAGCGTTCGCCGTAATGCGGCGAGGCGAGGAGGAAATCCACCTGCTTCTCATAGACGCCCTCGAGGGCGCCCACCGGCCTGCCCTGCCGGGCGGCCACGGAGTCGGCGATGCGGGCCGCGTCGAGGGCCTTCATGAAGGCCTCCACCTGCTCGGAGGTGGGCGGCAGGCCGATGAGGTCGTAGTAGACGCGGCGGAGGTAGGCCTCGGGGTCGGCTTCGGGGTTGGGCAGCAGGCCCTTCTCCTCGATCTTGGCGAGGACGAAGGCGTCGATGGGATTGCGCACCCACTGCTTCATCTTCACCTGCGGCACCGCCTGGGGCTTGATCGGCTGGTAGGCCCAGTGGCTCTTGGCCTTTTCGGTCAGTCCGGTGAGCTTGCTGCCGTTGCCTTCGGGCGAAGGCGCGCCCATCTGGATCCACTTCTCCAGCAGGGCGATCTTGTCGTCAGGGAGTTTTCCGCCCTTCTTCTTCGGCGGCATCGCCAGCTCGGCGTCCTCATAGCGCACGGCGCGGATGAGGAGCGACTTCTCCAGGTTGCCGGGGACGACGGCGGGGCCTTCCTCGCCGCCCTTGAGCATGCCGTCCTTGGAATCGAGGATGAGGCTGCCCTTCGCGGAGTTCTTGGCGTTGGAATGGCACTCGTAGCACGACTCGGAGAGGATGGGGCGGATATTCTTCTCGAAGAACTCGAGGCCTGCGGCGTCGGGCTTGGCCGGAGCGTCGGACGGCTCCTCCTGCGCGAGCAGGACGGAGGTCATGAGAAGAGGGATCAGGGCGAGGTGCTTCATGGGGTCATCCCGTTCGGGGCTGTCCCTTGAAGTATGTCCGAATCCGTCCGATTTCAAGGTGCAAGCCCGCCCCATCCGGGAAAGAAGAAGGCCGCCCGAAGGGCGGCCTTCACGAGGGGGATCCGGTCCCGCTCAGTTCACATATACGAACTCGTTGGACAGGATCAGGGCCTGGGCCAGCAGTTCGAGCGGCGTGAGAGGATTGCGGGAGACTTTTTCGCCCACGTTCTGGAGGACGCCTTCGGCCCCGCCCCGGCCTCCGGCGGCGGTGGTGGCCATCATCATGGAGGCTTCATCAGGCGCTCCGGCCTGCATAGCGCCCTGCCCCGCCTTGCCGGCCGGGGTGCCGAAGGCGCTGGCGCCGCGGGATGCCTGAGCCGTCGGGCGGACGGCCGCTTTGGACGCACCCGTGGTCCCGCGGGACGAACCGGAAGCGAGGGCGAGACGGGCCTTGGAAAGGAAGTCGTTCGCCATCCTGACCTCATTGGAGCTGGGTCGGCGCTGCAGGATGGCGCGGTAAAGCGCGGTCACCCGGGTGTCCTCGGACATCGCGTTGACGACGTCCTTGCGGCCGGCGACGGCGCGCGCGGCCTCGACGGAGATCGGGTTGTTCATGAAGAACAGCGCCTGGGAAGGCACGATGGTCGAGTTGCGCTTGGAATTCGCGGCGTCAGGATCGGCGTAGTCGAACTGCGACAGGGTCTCGTTGAGGCGCGCGCGGTCCACGTAACCGTAGAGGCTGCGGCGGTAGCTGAAGGGCTCGTCCGTGATGTTCACCGGCTGACCGCCCACGAGGGGATTGAGCTTGCCGGTGAGGACGACGAGAGAATCACGGATGGCCTCGAAGTCGAGGCGACGGAGGCGCGCGTGCCAGAGCAGCCGGTTCGGGGCGTCGACCTTGGTGGGATCGACCTGGCCCTTCTTCACCAGCAGGGGGTTGGCGAGCGGATTGGCGTCCTGACGGTAGGCCGCGCTCATCACCATCTGGCGGATGAGCTTCTTGACGCTCCAGCCGTTGTCACGGAACTCGGAGGCGAGCCAGTCGAGCAGCTCGGGATGCGACGGCGGCAGCGACATGTTGCCGAAGTCGTCGGGCGTGGTCACGAAACCCTCGCCATAGACCTTGAGCCAGATGCGGTTGACGGCCACGCGGGGCGTGAGGGCGTTGGACTTGTCGACGATGGAACGGGCGAACTCAAGACGGCCGGAACCGTCGACATAGGGCTGACGTTCCGCGCCGGAGAGGGCCTCGAGGAAGCGGCGGGGGACGACGTCGCCCTTCTTGTTCTTGTCGCCGCGGATGTAGACGTAGCTGTCCTTGGGCTCCTGGGCGTCCTCGATGGCCATGGCCTGGGCGGGGACTCCGGGGTGCGAGAGCCGGAGCTCATTGATCTTGGCGTGGCGGAAGTAGGCGATCGGCGCGGTGTTGTTGATGCCGCCGTAGATCGGCCGGTTCTGCCAGGGCTCGCAGAACTTGCGGCTGTTGAAGAGCGCGATCATCTCCTCGTTGTCGAAGATGTCGTC
>CAZRPB010000037.1:0-18248 GCA_964601955.1 uncultured Klebsiella sp.
TGCCGGGCTCGGCGTCGGCGATGACGGGCGGGAAGCCGTTGACCTGCCGCCAGATTTCCTTCCAGAGGGGCACCTGCTGCAGAAGCACCCAGCCCTTGGCGCGCACGCCCTGCCGTAGCCAGCGGTTTCCGGGCCAGCTGATCTCGGACTCCTGCCCATCGACGATGCGCACGTCAGGACGGGGGGCGACGACGATGCGGAAGCGCCCCTGGTCGTCCCCGGCGGGATCGACGAACACCACCTCGCCGCCGAAGGTGCCCACGGCGACGCTGGGCCAGCCGACGAACTGGATGGCGGGCCAGCCCTCGAATTGGAGGCGGACTTCGCTGCCGGGCAGCGGCTTGCCGTCCTTGCCGGTCATCCGCGGATGCACGAGGGGCATGTCATTGCCGTCCAGCCAGAGCTCCACGAAGCGGCTGTCCGTCTCAGGGATGATCACGCAGATGGGGGAGCCCGGACGCAGGTAGGTCCCGTCGGTGGCCTGCACGGAGAGCACGACGCCGTCACGGGGGGCGGTGACCATCTGGCGCTGGTTCTGGCTGATCTGCACCTCGATGGCGCCGATGTCCCGTTCAGCGGCGGCGAGCTCCGACTGCGCGAGGCCGCGCTGGGCACGGATGCCCGCGATCGAGGCGTTGAACTCGCTCTCGGTCCGTCCGTAGTTCGCCTCGGCGGCGGCGAGATTGGAGGCGGAGCTGTCGCGGACCTGCAGCGCCACCTCGTAGTCACGCTGCGAGACGAGTCCCGCGTCCTTCAGCTCCCGCGTCCGGTTGAAGTTGAGCACCGCGGTCTCGGCGGTGATCTTCTCGGCGGCCACGCGCTGACGGGCTGCGTCGGCGGCCTGGCCGCGCGCGACGTCCAGCTGGTTCGCCTGCTGATCGAGGTCGAGGATGCGCTGGGAGGCGGCCGCCTTGCGGGCGATGAGGGCCTCCCTCTGGAGCCTCAGGTTGATGAGCAGGTTGGGGTCATTGTCCTGGATCTCCGCCACCGGATCGCCCGCCTTGAGGCGCTGCCCTTCCACGACGTGCAGCCGCCGCACCTGTCCGGCGACCGCGGCCTCGACGTTGATGCGGCGCTCCAGCGGATCAAAGGCGATGACTTTGCCCGTGCCGCGCACGAACTGCTGCCAAGGCAGGAACCAGATCGCCAGGAGGAAGAGCAGGAACGTCGCGGCGCAGGCGCGCGCGATCACGCGCACGAGGGGCGCGGCCCCGGCGGAGACGAGCGCCGGCAGGCGCCCGCGCAAGGGGAAGACGTGGTCGGGGTCGTCGCGGCTCATGGGGCGGGCGTCTGCAGCGACAGACGGGAGGGGAATCGGGCGGCCACGGCCGGGTCACGCGTGGCGGCCACGACCGTCCAGGCGCAGGACGGGTCGAGGATGATGTCGAGCATGGCGCCGGAAGTGGCCGGATCGAGCCCGTCGAGCAGCTCGTCCAAAAGGAGCAAGCGGGGTCGCAGCAGGAGGGCGCGTGCGATGAGCAGGCGGTTGCGCTGCCGGCTGGAAAGGGGCAGGCCGCCGGTGACCAGGGGCGTCGAGAGTCCCTGGGGCATGGCCAGGACGTCATCCAGAAGTCCTGCGCGGGCGAGCGCGTCCTGCACCTGCTCGAGGCCGACGCCGGGCAAGGAAAGGCCGACGTTGTCGGCGACGGTCCCGTTGAAGATGTCCTGCGAGCGCAGCAGCATCACGCGGGAGCGGAGGGATTCCAGGCTCCAGGAACGCAGGTCGAGTCCGTCGACGAGGATGGAGCCGGACGAGGCCTCCCGCATCCCGGCCAGCAGGTCGAGCAAGGTGCTGCATCCGCTGCCCTGCGGACCGGAGACGGCGAGCCTGCCACCCGCGGGCAGTTCGAAGTCGACGGCCCGGAGGACTTCGCGGCCGCCCGGGTAGGCGTGCCGAAGGCCTTTCGCGACGACGGAGGCTCCGGATGCCGGCGCGCCGGGGGGCACGTCGCCGTCCACGCGCTCGGTCTCGAGGTCGACGAGGTGGCCGAGCTTGTCGACGGCCGCGAGGGCGTCGTACCAGGCCTCGAACTGCTTGCCGAGCTTCGCGATCGAAGCCACGACGGCGCTTACGATGAGCTCCGCCGCGACGAGCTGGCCGAGGGTGAGCTGCTGGCTGAGCACGAGGCCTCCGCCGACGACGAGGAGGGCCGAGCTGGCCAGCACCTCGAGGGCGAGCAGTCCGCCCACCTGCCGCATCAGGATGCGGAAGTGGGCAGCGCGGTGGGCGAGGTAGGACCGCGCGAGGCGGTCCGCCCGCTCGGCGGCGAGGGCGTAGCCGCCAGGCCCCTTGAATAGACGGGGATAGCGCGCGACGTCCTCGAGCCAGTTGACCACGGCGTACTTGCCCCGGGATTCGGCGACGCTGGTACGGACCGCGCCACGGCCCAGCACGAAGACGATGAGGGCGATGGCGACGAGCATCACCACCATGTACGCCAGCAGGAAGGGATGGTAGAATGCCAGGACGACGAGCCCGATCAGCGCGCCGATCACGATGTTGATGCCGTTGAGCAGGAGCAGGGACGTGCTCTTCTGGACGGTCACGACGTCAAGGAACCGGTTCACCATCTCCGGCGCATGCTCGCCGTCGACGGACTCCGCCTTCACGCGGGGCAAGCGCCAGGCCATGTCGGCGGCGACACGCACGAAGATCCGGCACTGGACGTGCTCGGCCACGAGGTACTGGAGGCCGCGCATGACGGCGGAAAGCAGGAGGCACCCGAACAAAGCCGCGGCGATGAAGAGCAGGGCTTGCTGGAACGGCGCGGACTGCGTGCCGAACGCGAGGTTGCTGACGAGGCCGTTCACCGCGAGCGGCACGGCGAGGTAGAGGAGGCCGGTGATGAGGCTGAAGACGACGAGGGTGCCGATGTCGGCCATCTCAGGCCGCAGAAGGCCCAGGAAGCGGGCGGCGGGCGAGGCCTCATGGCCGTCCTTGGGCCGGCGCAGCAGGAACCCGGGCAGGAGCGAGGCCTCGGCGTCCTCCTCCTTGCCGCTGAGTCCCTGCGCGGGAAGCAGCGGCGCGACATGCGCGGCCTCCACCTCGGCCTCCACGCCGGGGAGTCCGAGAAGCGAGGCGAGCGATGCACGGCCGACGGAGACGGCGACGTCCGACACGTCGGGCCGGACGACCTTGGCGCGGAAGAAGCCGTGGCCGCGGATTACCAACCAGCGCCCGCTGCCAGGCTCACGGCACACGACGGGCTGGGAGTCTCGCGCGCTCCAAATGAGATCGACCAGACGTCGCCGGACGGGGACGAGCAGCAGGCCCAGCGGCTGGGCGGCGGCGATGAGACGGGCGAGCGGCTCGCCTCGCTCGTCGACGGCGGCCCACTTGCGACGTGCGTCCTCGGCCGTGACGCGCACGCCAACGGCCTTGCCCAGGAACTCAAGCAGCTCGGCCTCGGCCGACCCAAGGACGGAACCGGCCCGACTGGGCGGCGAAGCATGAACTCCGTCGTCGGACATAGGCATCCAGCCGAAACTTATGAGACGCCATAAAATTGCAATTAAAACCGACAGGAGGTTGCCCCTCGTATTATGGCATTTCCGTGGCTTAATTTAAGCAAATGGACTTCAGCGAGCTCATCAAGCAGGGGGCGGGCGAGGCCTGGCTCTTCGTGCCGGTGGCCATCCTGCTGGGGGCGCTGCATGGCCTGGAACCCGGACACTCGAAGACGATGATGGCCGCCTTCATCATCGCGGTCCGCGGCACGGTGGCCCAGGCCACGCTGCTCGGACTCTGCGCCGCGATCTCACATTCGCTGGTCATCTGGGTGCTGGCGGCGCTGGCACTCGCCTACGGCGGACATTGGAACGTCGAGACGACCGAACCCTACTTCCTGCTGGTGAGCGGCGTCATCGTGGTCGCGATGGCGGTCTGGACGATCATGCGGCTGCGCGCCGAAGTGGCGCACCACCACCATCACGGGGAAGGACACGGACATGGTCACGAGCACGGACACGATGACGAGGACTTCGAGGACGCCCACGCCCGCGCCCACGCGGAAGACATCCGCAAGCGGTTCGCGGGCAGGCACGTGACGACGGGGCAGATCGTGCTCTTTGGCATCACGGGCGGACTCATGCCCTGCCCCGCCGCGGTCTCCATTTTGCTGATCTGCCTCCAGCTCAAGGAATTCACGCTGGGGTTCGCTATGGTCGCGTCGTTCAGCGCCGGTCTCGCCATCACGATGATCACGGTCGGGGTGCTCGCCGCCTGGGGCATGAAGAAGCTCTCCGAACGCTCCAGCTGGCTCAGCCGTTCGGCCCACAGGGCGCCTTACGTTTCATCCGGCCTGCTCATCGTGCTGGGCCTGCTCTTCGTCTGGCAGGGTTGGTCAAAGCTCTGAGGACCGCTCCTCAAGCGGCACTGGGGGCTTGCCAGCGGAAGGTGCGCGTCGGACAAAGACGCATGCGTCCACCCCTGATCGCATGCCTCGCAGCCTGCAGCATCATCTGCTCGGCCGCCCCTTCTTTCGAGGTTCCGGGCCAGGAGGCCGAGATGCGCACGCTGGAGGCGATGAACGCGCTGCACGCGGTGCGCTCCGGCGGTTATGCGGACTGTACGCTCTGGGACCGATGGATGCCCCATGCGCTGCTCTGGCAATCCGAGGCCACCGCGAAGGGCTACCGCGCATCGCTGCTCCGCAAACGCATCGACCATGAAGGATACGTCTCGATGCAGCAGCACCGCGGCATGGCCCACGGGGACGGCTGGCCGTTCCCGGCCTGGCAGCAAAGCACGGGCAAGGGCTTCCACTTCTCGACGCTCCACGAGGGCTGGGCGGTCCAGATTTTCGGACTGAAACCATTGGCGGACACGGCCGGCTTCGAGATCACGGGCGCGGAGACCCTCGGCATCGATCCGGAACACGGGCTGAGACTGCGGGCCACGGGCGAAGTCGTCACGGTCGCCACGCCGGCCTTCCGCTGCGGCACGGTGGTCGCACCCTTCGCCCGTGTGGAATGGTCGGCGCTCGGGCCGGCCGGCGCGGGCACGCCCACGGTGTCTTGGCGCTACGACGGCGAGAAGGGATGGGATGAGACGCGGGCGGCGCCCTTCCCTCCCCGCTCGGACGTGACGAAGACGGACTTCTCCCACGTGCCGCTCTACAAGGAACGCGGTTACGGCGGGCTGCTCGCGGGGCTGCGGCTGCGATTCCCTACGGCGAAAGGGACGGAACTGCGCATCAAGTCGGTCATGACGGCGGTCGACACGCGGCACCCGATCACCAACGCCAACTTCATCGAGGGCTGCGCTGACACGTTCGCCTGGACGGGCGACGTGGAGTTCCTGCGTCAGAACCTCGGCCGGATGCGGCGCGCGCTGGATTGGTCGCTGCGCGAATTCCAAGTCCGCGAGCTCGGCCGGGTGCGGGTGCCTTGGGTCGGCCACGACGGACGCAGCGGGCTGATGCGCGGCCCGGACGGCGCCTTGCGCCCGCGCATCGGGCTCGGGGTGGGCAACAATTACTGGGACCTGATCCCGTTCGGCGGCGATGACGCGCTGGCGACGGTCTACCAATGGCATGCGATCCGCCGCATGGCGGAGATCGAGGTCTGGATCGCCTCAAACAAGGACGCCGCGCTCCCCGCCCCCGCACCGGGACTGGGCGCGGAGGACCTCAGGAAGCTCGCAGACGAGGTGCGCGCCCGTGCCGGCGAGTTCTTCTGGGACGCGGCCAAGGGACGGCTCTTCGGCTGGCGGGACCTGACGGGCGAGGCCCATGACTACGGGTTCGTCTTCCTCAATGAGGAGGCGGTCGCGCTCGGCTTCACGACGGACGCCCAGTCACGCGACATCATGGACTGGATCGATGGACGCCGCACGGTCGAGGGCGACACGTCGCAGGGCGCGGACATCTTCCACTGGCGCTTCGGACCGCGGATGACGACCCGACGCAACGTCGACGACTACGTCTGGGTCTGGAGCCGTCCGGACAGCATTCCCTGGGGCGGACAGGTTCAGGACGGCGGCGGGGTGCTCGGCTTCTCCTACCACGACCTCATGGCGCGGCTGCGCGTCAACGGACCCGACGACGCCTGGCGCCGTCTCAGGGAGATCAACGCCTGGTTCCGCGAGACGCAGGCCGAGGGCGGCTACCGCGCCTACTACGCCAAGCCCGGCCGCGGCACGATGCAGGGCGGAGGCCCCGCCGGCGGACTGGGTCTGGACCAGGAGTTCTTCGAGAGCGCGCTGGTGCCGACGGTGCTGGTGCACGGGTTCCTGGGCCTGAAGGCCGGGCCGGACGGGCTGCGGGCTGAACCGAGCCTGCCCAAGGGCTGGCCCTCCCTCACCGTGCGCGGGGTGCGGCACGCCGGCGCGACGTATGACGTGACGGGCCGGGCGGACGGGACCTCCGAAATCGTGAAGCGCTGAGGCCTGCTCAGGCGCCGACCATGCGCATCCAGTCGGCGAGGTTGTAGTAATTCGAGACCCGGGCGACCTTGCCGTCCTTGATCTCGAAGAACGCCCCGACGCGCAGGCGGTACTTCTGGCCCTTGGCGGGCGGCAGGCCCTCGTCGGTGACGAGGTAGGTGCCGTTGATGAAGAATTCGGCCGCGGCGCGGGAGGCGTCAGGTCCGTTGAAGACGACGAGGTCCTCCACCTGCTCCCGGTAGCAACGGTCCATGCGACCGAGGAAGGCCCGGAAGGCGTCGACGCCCCGCTCGACGGCCCCCTCGTTGATCTCATGCACCACGTCCGGGTGCAGCAGGGCGAGGAGCGCGGCGCGGTCGCCGGAATTGAAGGCACGGTAGTAGTCGTGGATGAGCTTCATGGTTCAGGAAAGGATCCGCACGCGGCCGGCACGGAGGCGGGCGGGGTTGGTCTCGGCGCGCGCGGCACGGGCTCGGCGCAGGGCGGCGAGGTCGGCATGGACCGACAGGACATGGTCGCCGCGGCGAACGACGGGCACGGACAGGCTCCGGAAGGCGCCCGCGAAGGCCGACTGCGAGGGTGAGAAGAAGGCGGCGCGTCCGACGTTGTCGTCGACGAGTTCGGAACGGGCGCGGCCGACGAGATGGCTCACCCCAACGTGACAGCAGAGCTCGACGGCACGGGCGTCGGCGCAACGGCCTACGCGTTCCACGCCGAGCACGGTCTCCGTGGCGCTGGGCACGAGGATGACGTCGACGCCCTTTCCACGCAGGGCTCCGGCGATCTCGGGCACCTCGATGTCGAGGCAGGTCACGACGGCGATGCGCGCGCCCTTGAACTTCCAAAGCCGTACGCCGTCACCAGGCGTGAAAGCCTTCTCCCAAGGGGTGAGGTGCAGCTTGTCCTGATGGAGACGCCGTCCGTCGGCCAGGATGGGCGCACGATTGAGGAGACGTCCACGCGCGTCGATGAAGGGGACCGTGCCGAGGACGACGGCCTTGCCCTTCCGGGCGAGACGGCGGGACAGTCCGGGCCAGAGTCCGGCCCAGAACAGTCCGGCGACGGCGCGCGCGGCCCCCCTGCCCTTCACGAACTGCTCGAGTCCGAGCCAGAGGAACTCGGGCAGGAGCACGACGTCCGCGCCGGACTTCCAGGATTCCTCGACCTGCGAGGCGACGCGGTCGACGAAGGCCTCGGCGTTGGGCACGCGGGCTCCGACGTCGAAGGTGCGGAGGTCGATCTTCAGTCGTGCCATGTGCGGGTCCAGAAGGTGAGGGTCTTGGGAGATTCCTGCGTCTCGCCCAACTCCTTCCAAGGGAAAACGGCCCTGAGCTCGGGACGTCGCACGTAACCCAGGCCGGACCAGAAGGCGTCGAGGGGCTTCCACGCGGCCGGTCGGGCGGGATGGTCCGCAGGCCGGTCGACGGAGCAGAAGGCCGCGGAGGAAAGCCCGAGCCGACGCCCATGGGCCTCGCGTCGGGCGAAGAACTCCCGTCCCAGGCCGCGTCCACGATGCTCCGGGAGCACCACGCTCTCGGCAAGGTAGAGGAATGAGGCCGGGTTCAGCCCCGCGGCGACGAAGGGCGCGCGGAAGGCCTCCTGTTCATCCTCCAGCGGCAGGCAGGTGGTCGCGCCGACCGGCCGGCCGTCGGCGGCAAGCGCCAGCACGGCGAGCGAACGAGGGCTGCGCAGGTAGACGGAGAGATAGTCACGCTCGTAGGCCTCGTCGCCGTCGTAGAGATAGGGGAACTCCCGGAAGACCCGGATGCGGAGTCCGCCGAGGGCCGGAATCCAGGGACCGAGCTCCGGTCCTGCGACCTCGAGCAGCCGCAATGGAGGACCTCCGGCCAAGTTCAGCGCGCCTCGCCGGCGTGTCGGAGCGTGACCTGACGGAAGGCCGCGCCCTGCCCCTTGGTGATGAGCGCCACGAGGCCCTTGCGGTCCTTGAAGCGCGGATGCGTCGCCTCGAGCTCCTTGTCGTCGAGTCGCACGCGGTAGCGGTCGCCCACGATCTCGATGCGGATGTCATGCCACTTCGCCGGATCGACCGGCGTCTTCAGCTCGGCGACCTTGGCGGACTTCGTGGTCTTCGCAATCCCGCTCATGTGCGTGATCCAGACCGCATCCTTGCTGACGAACGTGCGGGCGAGGTGGAGATTCGGCGCTACGGTGTCGCGGCACCCGAAGGCGAGGTATTGCGCGCCGCCGAGGCGGAACTGCGCCTGGATGACGATGCCGCCGGCATCGACGCGGTAGGTGCAGGAGGAGTGGTGGTTGTCCTCCTTGAGCTCGTCGCCGAAGAGCGCCCCGTCCTTCACGCTCCATTCGCCGATGGCGGCGCTCCACCCGTTGATGGCCTTCTTGCGGGTGGGGCCCTGCGGCTGGTCGAAGGGCGTACTGACGATCAGCGAGCCGGCCGGCACGGGCGCGTCGGCCGCGAACACGGCGGAAGCGAGGAGGCATGAGGCGAGGAGCGGACGCATGGCGCGATACAAGCGCGGCCTGAAGGAATGACAACCCCGCTTGCGGCCGGGCTTGCGGCGGACGGGCGGACGGCTTCCTTTCCCTCCATGCCCACCCAAGCCAAGGCCTACGGCTCCGCCTCCCCTTCCTCGAAGCTCGCCCCGCTGCAGATCACGCGCCGCGACCCGGGCCCGACCGACGTCGAGATGGAGATCCTCTACTGCGGGGTCTGCCATTCCGACGTGCACACCGCGCGCGGAGAATGGCCCGGCACGAACTACGCCTGTGTCCCCGGCCATGAGATCGTCGGACGCGTGACCCGCGTCGGCGCCAAGGTCAGCAAGTTCAAGGTCGGCGACATCGGCGCCACGGGCTGCATGGTCGACTCCTGCCGCACCTGCCCCAGCTGCCGCAAGGGCCTAGAGCAGTTCTGCGCCTCCGGCGCCATCTTCACCTACAACAGCCCCGACCGTCACCTCGGCGGCCATACCTACGGCGGCTACTCCTCAGGCATCACCGTCGACGAGGCCTTCACCCTGCGCGTGCCGGCTGGACTCGACCTCGCCGCCACCGCGCCCCTGCTCTGCGCCGGCATCACGACTTATTCGCCCATGCGGCACTGGAAGGTCGGCGCCGGCAGCAAGGTCGGCATCGTCGGTCTTGGCGGACTCGGCCACATGGGCGTGAAGTTCGCCCGCGCCTTCGGGGCGCACGTCGTGCTGTTCACCACCTCGCCGTCCAAGGTCGCCGACGGACTGCGCCTGGGTGCGCACGAGGTCGTCGTGTCCTCCGACCCGGCTGCGATGGCCGCGCGCGCGGGCACGCTCGACTTCATCCTCGACTGCGTCTCGGCGCAGCACGACCTCAACGCCTACCTATCGCTGCTCAAGGTCGACGGCACGCTCTGCCTGGTCGGCGTCCCGGAGAAACCCCTCGCGGTGCACGCCTTCAGCGTGATCATGCCCCGTCGCAACTTCACCGGCTCCTGCATCGGCGGCATCGCCGAGACCCAGGAGATGCTCGATTTCTGCGGCAAGCACGGGATCGTCTCGGACATCGAGCTCATCCCGATGCAGAAGATCAATGAGGCCTGGGACCGAATGATCAGACAGGACGTCCGCTACCGCTTCGTGATCGACATGGCATCGCTCAGGCAGGGCTGAGGACAGAGGCGGCGGGTCACAGGCCGACAAGGCTTTGACAGCCTCGCGGACGCGGAGGAGCATAGGCGCATGAAATCCAAACCCGTCGTCCTCATCACAGGAGCCGCCGCCGGCATCGGGAAGGCCACGGCGCTCGCCTTCGCCCACGCAGGCTACCGGCTGGTCGTGACGGACATCGACGCCGCCGCCGGCCCGGTTCTGCTCGCCGCGCTCAAGGCCGCGGGAACCGAGGCCCGCTTCGTGCAGGCCGATCACGCCGATGAATCGGGCGCGGTCCGGGCGGTCAAGGAGGCGATGGACGCCTTCGGACGGCTGGACGTCGCGGTGAACAACGCCGGTACCGAAGGAGATCAGTCACTGACCATCGAGGCCCAGACCTCATCGAACGTCCGACGGACGCTCGGCGTGAACACCGAGGGCCTGCTCTGGTGCCTCAAGCATGAGATTCCCGCGATGCGCCGCTGCGGAGGCGGCGCCATCGTCAACGTGAGCTCGGTCGCGGGACACGTCGGCCTCGAGTCCTGCGCCGCCTACGTGGCCAGCAAGCATGCGGTCGAAGGCCTGACCAAGGCGGCCGCGCTCGAGGGGGCGAAGGACAGCATCCGGGTCAACGCGGTCGCGCCCGGCGCGATTGACACGCCCATGCTCGACCGCGCGCTCGGCGCCGGGGACACGGAACTGCGCCGCTCCATCGTGGCGATGCATCCGCTCGGCCGCATCGGCCGCCCCGAGGAAGTCGCCGCGGCCGTCCTCTTCCTGGCCTCGCCGGCCGCGTCGTTCATCACCGGCCAGAGTCTGGCAGTGGATGGCGGCTGGCTGGCACGCTGAACGGTCCGGTCGTCCCGAACGAAAGAGGGCCGCCCGGAAGGGCGGCCCTTTTCACGTCCTGAGAAACGCGGTTACTTCAGGAGCTCCCTGACCTTGGGCTCGATGGCGGCGGCCCAGATCTCGTAGCCCTTCTCATTGGGGTGCAGGAGGTCGGGCATGATGGTCTTCGAAAGCGTGCCGTCCGGCTCGAGGAACTTCGCGCCGATGTCGAGGAAGTGCACGCGCTTGCCGTCCGCGAAGGTGCGGAGAATGGCGTTGGCCTGCTCGTTCTGCTGGCGGAAGGCGTCGTTGCGGTCGGCGCCGCGGGGGAAGATCGCGAGGACGAGCACCTTGGCGTCAGGGCACTTCTGCTCGAGACGGCCAAGGATGGCCTTCACGCCATCCGCGGTCTGCTCTGGCGTGCAGCGGTAGACGGCTCCGTCGAGCTCCTTCTGGGGACGGCCCTGGTGGCCGGTGTTGTTCGTGCCGATCATCAGCACGACGAGCTTCGGCTTCAGGCCGTCGAAGTTGCCGTTGTCGAGGCGCCACAGGACGTGCTCGGTGCGGTCGCCGCCGATGCCGAAGTTGGCGGCGCCGAGGGGCGCCCAGGTCTTGGCCCAGACGGCCTTGCCCCTGCCCTCCCAGCCGTGGGTGATGGAGTCGCCGAGGAAGACGAGCTTCGCCTCGCCCTTCTTGGAGATCTCATTGAAGGACTCGTGGCGCTTCTCCGTGCCGGGATGAAGCACGGGCTGGACGGCGTAGTTGGCGCAGCCGGTGAGGCCGGCGGCGATGGCGAGCAGGGCGATGATGCGGGGATTCATGGGGGTGACGCAGTCTGCCCGCCGAAGGCCGCGCGTGGCAAGCCTGTGACCTCGGACGAACGGCCGTTTTTGGTTCGCCCGCAGGCGGACCCTCGGCAAAACGGAAGCATGACCCCGCTCCGTCTGCTCGCCTTCGGCCTGCTCCTTGCCGCCGGCTGTCCCCTGCCCGCCCAGCAGAACAAGAAGGAGAAGGCCCCCGCCAGGCCCCAGCCGCCCACGCGGCCCTTCGACGCCCACGGAGCTCCGAAGTTCGTGCGCCTCGACGGCAAGCCCGGCGCCGTCCCGCCGGTCGACACCGTCGGGGACTACCTGGTGGGCCCGCAGTATGTCGCGGCCGAGGCCACGAAAGAGAATCCCGCCGCTCCCAAGGGACGCGTGACGCAGTTCGTGATGGAATCGAAGGACTGCCGCCGGTTCAACCCGGGCATCGCGCGCAAGGAGTTCGGCGTGCCCGACCCGAAGAACCCGAAGACGCTCATCGTCGAGACCCACACGGTCGACTACCGCCGCGCGATCACCGTCTACGTGCCGGCCGGACACCGGTCTGACGACGTCATGCCGCTCCTGGTCACGCACGACGGACCCGGCGTCGGCAAGTCCGACCAGAACCTCGTGCGCATCCTCGACAACCTCATCCATGCCGGCCGCATCCCGCCCCTGGTCTGCGTGATGGTCGCCAACGGCGGCGGCGACGCTCAGGGTCACGAGCGCGGCAAGGAATACGACACCCTTTCGCCGCTCTTCGCCGAGTTCATCGAGGATGAGGTGCTGCCCCTCGTGGAGAAGAACGCCGGCGTGCGTCTCACGCGCGACCCCGAGGACCGCGCCACGATGGGCGTCAGCTCCGGCGCCGCGGCGGCCTTCACCATGGCCTGGTACCGCCCCGACCTCTGGCGGCGCGTGATCTCGCTCTCCGGCACGTTCGTCAACCAGCAGTGGCCTTTCGATCCCGCGACGCCGGACGGAGCCTGGGGCTACCACACGACGCTCATCCCGGCCGCGCCCCGCAAACCGCTGCGCGTCTGGATGTGCGTGGGCGACCGGGACAACTTCAACCCCAACGTCATGCGCGACGGCATGCACGACTGGGTGGAGGCCAACCACCGCATGGCCAAGGTGCTGGCCGAAAAAGGCTACCGCTACCAATATCTCTACTGCCTCGACTCAGGCCACGGCGTGGGCAACGCGCGTCCTCAGCTGCTGCCGCAGGCGCTCGAGTGGGCCTGGCACGACCGCGGCAAGCGCTGAAAGGCGAAGGCGGAATCCATGATGACATCATCGGTGAGGTTGACCGATTTTCTGTTTTCATAATCAGACGGATTGCCAAGCCGGCGTCGCTCATGCATGAACCTTCATGCGTTTCCTGCTGCTCCTGTTGCTGACTCTCATCGCTCCGACCTTGTCGGCGGACGCATGGAAGGGAGAGGCCAAGGCCGAGTTTTTCGGCACCTCCACCCTCCACGACTGGTCGGGACACGTCCCCTTGAAACCCTTCAAGGCGGAGGTGACCCTGACCGACGGGCATCCCTCCCGCATCCTGGCGCAGCTCGAAGCCGGGGTCGTGGAGATGGATACGGAGAACGAAGGGCGTGACGAGAAGATGCACAAGGCCATGCGGGCCGAGGAGCATCCGCTCATCATCGGCAACGCTGACTGGCGGATACCACGCGACCTCGTCCATGAAGGTCCCGGCAAGGTGCCCATCGCCCTGACCCTGCTCGGGGGGAAGCGGACGGTTGAGGCGACAGTGACGGGATGGAAAAGGACGGAAGCGGGGCTGGAGTTCGACTGCGAATTCAGCCTCTCACTCAAGGAGAACGGAATCGAGATACCCTCGTTCCTGCTCTTCATCAAGGTGGGCGACGAGATCCGGGTGAAGACCAGGGTCAGCCTGCGCCGTTCCTGAATCCCAAGGCGACCTTCACCATGAAAGCCCTTCTGCACTCCATCGCGACCGCCACGCCGGCCTTCGCCTACCCCAACCGCATCCTCCGCGACCGGCTGCGGGGCTGGGTCCCGGATCCAGCCCTTCACTCCCTCGTCGACCGCGTCTACGCGAGAAGCGGCATCGAGACCCGTCACAGCGTGCTCGAGGACTTCCACTCCGGTGACGGCGAACTATTCCGCACCTTGCCGGACGGCGCCGCCTCCAGTCCCGGGACCGGGGAACGCAACCGGGTCTACGCCCGCGAGGCAGGCAAACTGGCCGTCGAGGCCGCCCGGGCGGCGTTGGACAAAGACGGCTCGTTCAAGCCTTCCGACATCACGCATGTGATCTTCGTCTCCTGCACGGGCTTCGCCAATCCCGGACCCGACCACCGGGTGATGCGCGAGCTCGGACTCCGTGAGGACGTGCAGCGCTACACCGTAGGCTTCATGGGATGCTACGCGGCCTTCCCTGCGCTGCGCATGGCGGCCCAGTTCTGCGAGGCGGACCCGGAGGCCGTCGCGCTCGTCATCTGCCTGGAGTTCTGCACGCTGCACATGCAGTCCGACGCGACCCCGGAGAACATCGTGGCGAACTCGCTCTTCGCCGACGGCGCCGCCGCGGCCCTCGTCAGCGCCCGCGCGCCTTCCGAAGGCCGCGCGCATTTCCGTCTGGAGTCGTTCCGATCGGCCCTGATTCCTTCCGGAGAGGGCGACATGGCCTGGGAGGTCGGCGACCACGGCTTTGAGATGCGCCTCTCCGCCTACGTGCCCGGGCTGATCGGTTCGAACATCAGGGGCATCGTGGACGGATTGCTTTCGGCCGCCGGAATGGATCCGGCGGGCGTCGAGGCCTGGGCCGTGCACCCCGGCGGGAGGGCCATCCTCGATGAGCTCGAGAAGCAGATGGGCCTCGGACCGGACGACCTGGGCGTCTCACGAGGGGTCCTGCGAGACTTCGGCAACATGAGCAGCCCCACGGTGCTCTTCGTGCTCGCCAGATTTTTGGAACGTCCCTCCCGGAAGGAGACGACGACCTGCGCGCTGGCCTTCGGCCCCGGCCTCACGGTGGAATCCGCGCTGCTCCGGCTCATGCCCGCGCGCAAGGAGTGCAATCTGACCGCCGAGGCCGCCCGATGATTCCGGAAGTCGACGTGGCGGTGGTGGGCGCCGGTCCGGTGGGGCTGCTTCTGGCCTGCCTGCTTCGCTCCCGGGGCCTCAGTGTGAAGGTGCTGGAACGGAGGGAATCGCCGAGCGGGAAGTCGGCGGCGATCGGCATCACGCCGCCCTCCCTAGACATCCTCCGCCGCATCGGGGTCGAGGAGGAGTTCCTCCGGCAGGGCGTCAAGGTGCGTGACTGCTTCCTCCACGGGAGCTCGGGACCGGCGGGCAAGGTCTCCTTCCGGAACATACCCGGGCCTCGCCCGTTCATCCTCTCCCTGCCGCAGGCCGAGACGTCCGCCATCCTGCGGCGCAGGCTGGGCGCGGAGCACGTCCTGATGGGCTGCGAAGTCACGGACCTCGTCCGCGATGGCACGGCGAGCCGCCTGACCTGGAGTACGGGCTCGCTGACCGCGCGCCACGTGGTGGGGTGCGACGGCGCGCGCAGCCGGATCCGGGAACTGCTCGGCATCCGCGCCCCGGGCGCCTCCTACCGGTGCCACTTCCTGATGGGAGACTTCGTCGACCGCACGGGCATGGGCGACGAGGCGCACCTCTTCTTCAGGGCCGACGGTTCCGCGGAATCCTTCCCGCTGCCAGGGGGGATGCGGAGGTGGGTGGTGCAGACTGAAGCCCGGCATGAAGCTCCGGCGCCCGCCCTGCTCACCGAACTGGTCCGGTCCCGCACGGGGGTGAGCCTGGCCCGCGAGGACCAGATCAATGAGGCCTCCTTCACCCCGCGGCGCTTCAACTGCGAACGCTATCACGACGGGAGTTCCGCGCTCTGCGGTGACGCGGCCCACGGGATGAGCCCCGCCGGAGGCCAGGGCATGAACACGGGGTTCGCCGACGCGGAGCTGCTCGCCGAAGTGCTCGCCTCCCGCGACCCGGAAAGGCTGCTGCCCGCCTACACGCGCTACCGTCGCAAGGCCGCCGGCGTCGCCATCTTCCGCGCCGGGTGGGGAATGGCGCTGGGCACCTGGACGGGCGGCCCGCTCTCCTTCGCCCGCGACCTCATCCTCAGGCATCTCCTCTGCCGGGGGCCGATCGGCCGTAGGATGGGACGGTTCTACGCCATGCAGACCATGCCCTACGGGCGTCTCGCCGACGTGCCCGTGCCCGAACTTCACGCGACCGCCGAAAGCTCACGATGACCACGACCGACTACGTGCCCACCCTCGAAGGGGCGGCCTCCCATTACGACGACCTCGACGCCTTCTACCGCGAGATCTGGGGCGAACACGTCCACCACGGTCTCTGGCTGCGCGGTGACGAAGGCGACCTCGAGGCCGCAGAGAACCTCGTGATGATGGTGGCCGGCCTGGGCAACGTCGAAGCGGGCTCGAAGGTCTGCGACATCGGCTGCGGCTACGGCGCCACCACGCGCATTCTCGCTCAACGCTTCGGCGCCGACGTCACCGCCCTGACCATCTCCTCCGCGCAGCTCGCCTACGCCGAAAAGAACAACTCCGTGCCCGGCCGGACGGCCTTCCTGCTGAGGGACTGGTATGACAACCGTCTTCCCGACGGGGCGTTCGACACGGTCGTGACCGTCGAGAGCCTGGAGCACATGCCGGACCTGCCCGGCTTCTTCAGGGAATGCGCGCGCGTGCTCCGTCCGGGCGGCAGGCTGGCGGGCTCGGCCTGGATGAGCTGCGAGAATCCCGGCAGGCTCTCCCGAAGGCACCTGATCGACGCCATCACGCGAGAGGCGCAGATCGCGGGCATCCGACCGGAAAGCGAATTCCGGGCCGCGGTCGAAGCGGCGGGGTTCCGGGATTACGCCTTCGAGGACCATGCGTCGCGGGTGAAGCGCACCTGGCCGCTCTGCGCATGGCGCACGGTCAAGGGGCTGCTCACGAAGCGGCGCTACCGCGAATTCATCCTGGGCTCACGGAACCCCAACCGCATCTTCGCGCTCACGCTCTTCCGGATCTGGGCGGCGTACGAACTGGGCGTGCAACGCTACGGGGTGTTCAGCGCCACCAAGCCGGACTGAAGGGCGCTCAGCCCGCGCCGTAGCGTCGCACGACGCCGGTCACCACGCCCCATACGGAGCACTCGCCGTCGAGGAGGTTGATGGACCGGTAGGAGGGATTGTGCGCACGCAGCTCCCACGTCCCGTCAGCCGCGCGGGCGAGGGTCTTCACCGTGTATTCGCCTCCGACGACCGCGACGACGACCGAGCCCTCGCGCGGGCGGCGCCCCTTGGCGACGACGAGGAGGTCTCCGTGCATGATGCCGATGCCGGTCATCGAGGCGCCCTCGACCTTCATGAAGAACATCCCGGCGCGGTCGGTGACGAGATACTCGTGCAGGTTGAACTTCGGCTCCCAGTGGTCCTCGGCCGGCGACGGGAAGCCGGCGGGCACGGGCGAGAGGATCAGCGGTAGGACGAGGTCGGGTGCCTCGGCATCGAGCGGACGGGGCGCGGAAAGCATAAGGTGAACATATTTTCACCATTCCAGCGGTCCGTCAAGCAGGCGCATGGCCTCCCTCTCACTTCGCCGCGGCCGGCCGGGACTTGTCCTTGAAGAAGGACCAGACGCGCTCTGCGCCCTGGAAGGACTTGATGGGCGCGTTCTCGGAGCGTCGGGCTGGCGCCCCGGGCCAGCCGTGCCCGCCCTCTGCGTCCAGCACATACTCGACCGGCGCGCCGCCTGCGCCGGGCGAGTAGCTGCGGGTCGTTACGGAACCAGCGACGGCGACTTTCGGCTCGGCCGCGCAACGGTTGGCCTTGGCCCAGAAGGCCACGACAGCCTCGACGGGCCTGTAAGGGGTCGACTGGGCGCCGCTCACGAGGGGGTTGCCGCTCATGCCTCCGGCGAGGGGCACCTCCCTGTCCTTGCCGCCGTTGATGATGAGGATCGGGAGCGGCGCATCAGGAGCCTTGTCCAAGGTGAACATGCTCGCGACGACCGGCGCGACCGCGGCGAGACGGCGGGAGCGTGCCACGGAATAGACGTAGGTCATCATGCCGCCGTTCGAGCCGCCCGTCATGAAGATCCGCTCAGGGTCGGCGCCATGGTCGGCGACCAGGCGGTCGATGAGCGCGTCGAGGAAGGCGATGTCATCGGCATCCTTCACCTGACGGCGCAGCAGGTGCCCGGTGTTCCATGCGTGACGGCCGTCGGAGAACTCCGTGCCCTCGGGATAAACCGCGATGAATCCCTCCTTGGGGGCCAAGGCGTCGAATCCGGAGCTAGTGCGCATCAGCTCGGCGCTGCCCATGCCGCCATGGAGGATCAGCACGGCGGGCCGCTTGCCCTGCGCGGGCGCGTTGGAATAGAGGGCGCGACGGACGGACTTCCCGACCTCGAGCCTGATCTCGCCCTTGTCGGGGCGTGCGGCGGACGGCACCGCTTCCCCGAAGGCCTTCCGGTAGAAGGTCCAGTTGTCGTCGCCCAGGGCGGAGAAGACGCGTTCGGGCTCATGTCCGACGCCGGGAATCACGGTCCAGGTGTGCGGGATGCCGAGGGACTCCAGATGGCGGTGAAAATCCTCGTTGTTGCCGAAAGTCTC
>CAZRPB010000038.1:0-17648 GCA_964601955.1 uncultured Klebsiella sp.
CCCCGAGCTCAAGGGCGACGTCCTCTTCCTCGACATCGACATCGTCATCGTCGGCCCCATGGACTGCTTCTTCGAGCAGCCCGGCGACTTCCTCATCATCCGCGACTGGCAGAAGGGCGACTACACCGGCAACTCCTCCGTCTACCGCTGGCGTGCCGGGACCTATCCCGACGTCCTGGAGCATTTCCGGGCCAACCTGGACGCCGTGCGCCGCCGTCACCGCAACGAGCAGGAGTTCCTCACCGCGCACCTCAGCGCGCAGGGCAAGGTGAGCTACTGGCCGGAGACCTGGTGCCGCAGCTTCAAGCGCCACTGCGTGAAGTGGTTCCCCTTCTCACTCTGGCAGACGCCTTCGGTTCCGGAGGGCGCCCGCATCATCGTCTTCCACGGCATGCCCAACCCGCCCGACGCGCTCGTCGGGCGAAGCGGCAAGTGGTACCGTCGCGTGCTCCCCACGCCTTGGATCGCGGACAACTGGAAGTGAGCCAGGCGCTCAGGCCTGCTTGCCTTCTTCCGGGGCCTCGGCGGGTCCGGCCTCTTCGCCGTCGTCCTCCTGTTCCTCGGCCGCCTTGGCTTCGCTGAGGACCGGCTGGGCGAAGAGACGTCCGTCGGGCAGATTGGCCACGTAGCCCTCACCGATGAGGAAGCTGAGTTCTCCCGCGACCTTGGCCCGCGCGGCGTCATCGGCCTGCTCTCCGGCGACCGCCGCCACGACGTCCTTGGCGTGCTGTCCGGGGCGCGCGTCCAGGGCGGCGAAGATCTTGGTGAGCGAGTCGCTGAAAGTGGCCTTGGGGTCGCGGCATCGCCGGCGCACCGCGCAGGCGTAGTGGATGCCCTTCTTGCCCTTGCGGTAGATGTGGAAGCCCTCGCGGTTGAGGCGTCCGCGGATGCCGTTGGCGGTCTGGAGCGGGAAGGCGCGCTGCCTTTCGAGTTCGAAGCGCACCGAATCACGGATCGGGCCCGGCGCCATCTCCTCGAGCAGGCGTCCCGCGAAGCGGACCTCCCTGTGCGAGCGCACGACCTGCTCCTTGCGGAAGGCGAGGAGGAAGCCGCGGGCGGCGTCGAGGCTCTCGAGACGCTCCGGTTCGCCCTCCTTGCGGTCCTTGGGGGCGTATTCCGCACGCTTGGACATGGCCTTGAGCCATTCGTCGATCTTCTCCTGTTCGCGCACCATCTCGAGTCCCGCCTTGAAGCGGTCGAAGGGGACGCCGGGGCAGTGGCGGGCGTGGTGCTCGCGCAGATTCCGCTGGTAGCTGTGGTGCGTCGGCGCGCCGAGCAGCAGGCCCGTCCGGGGGTCGCGCGCGACCATGAGGAAAGAGCCCTTCGGGGCTTCGACGTCGACCTCCACCACGTCGAAGAACTTGTCGAGGTGCCTCGACATGACGTGCGAGACGGCCTCGGCTTCCGTCATGAAAGGATGTCCGTCGGGCACGGAGACCGAAAGCCGGGCGTCGGTGCGTCCGTCCTCGTCCGGGAGCCGGATCATGATCGAAAGGCGGTCCTCCTTGTCGAGGATCAGCAGGGCGACCTCGAACAGCTCGTAGGTCATCCGGCTCGTCTTCATGGCGCCGCCCAGAACCTCGAACTTGGCGTCATCGGGGAAGAACGATGAGAGCACCGCGGGGCGGAAGGGCGGGGCGTCCTCCCAGCGGCGCGGTCCTCGTCCTTCGCCACGGAACTCCCTCCGCGGGCCGCCCGGTCCGTCCCTGCGGGGGCCGCCCGGGCCGTCGCGGCGGGGTCCGCCGGGTCCGCTGCGTCGTTCACCGCCGGGGCCGTCGCGGAAGCGCGGCCGGTCTCCGTCATCGCGGCGCGGACCGCGTCCGCCGCCGCTCACCTTCTCGGCAGGGCCCGAGACCCAGGAGGGCCCGAAGCCGAGGGATGCCAGGTCGAGCTGGAACGAAGGCTCCTGCGGAGGGTTGTTCTCGGCCGGCTCGTTGGACATGCGTGGGGTGAGCGTTTCGAATCACGGCCGCTTGGCAAGCGTCGGAAAGACGCTTTTTACTTGCGCCAGCCGCGCGAGTTTCCAGCGTCCAACTTCCTTGTGTTCGCTCAGGTGGTGGAATGGCAGACACGCATGCTTGAGGTGCATGTGCCGCAAGGTGTCCGGGTTCAAGTCCCGGCCTGAGCACCAAGGAAGACCGGCGCCTGACGGCGCCTTTTTTGTTCCCATCCCGTCCGCGCCGAGGCACAACTGTGCGCATGGCGCAGCAGGAGAAGATCGACGTCCTCATCCTCGGTTCGGGCGGGCGTGAGCACGCCCTGCTCAAGGCCTGTCTGCGCAGCCCCCGGGTCGGCAAGGTGCGGGTCGCTCCGGGCAACGGCGGCATGGCGCTGGAGGCCGAGTGCCTGCCCGTCGACGCCGCCGATCCGGCCGCGGTCCTCGCGCTCGTGCGACGGACCGGCTCCGGCTTCGTCATCGTCGGTCCCGAGGTGCCTCTCGCGGCGGGCGTTGTCGACGTCCTGGAGGAGGCCGGCGTGCCCGCCTACGGCCCACGGGCGGCGGGCGCGCGGCTGGAGGCCAGCAAGGCCTTCACCAAGGAGTTCCTCTTCCGCCACCGCATCCCGACCGCGGCGTCCGCCACCTTCACCTCGCTCGACCCCGCCCTCGCCCACGTGAGGTCGGGCCCCGTTCCGGTCGTCATCAAGGCCTCGGGCCTCGCCGCAGGGAAGGGCGTCGTCATCGCCACGACGCACGCCGAAGCCGAGGCCGCGTTGCGCGACATGATGGGCGCCAAGGTCTTCGGCGCCGCGGGCGACGAGGTCGTGGTCGAGGAGTTCATGCAGGGCGAGGAGGCCTCGATCATGCTGATGGTCTGCGGCGAGGAGTACCTCATGCTTCCGCCCAGCCAGGATCACAAGCGGGCGGGGGAGGGCGACACCGGCCCGAACACCGGCGGCATGGGAGCCTACGCGCCGGCCGACGTGGTCACGCCTGAAGTCGAGCGCCGCGTCCGCTCCGAGATCATCGAGCCGACCTTGCGCGGCCTGCGTCAGGATGGCATCGACTACCGCGGCACGCTCTACGTCGGCATCATGGTGACCGCGCAGGGGCCCAAGGTCGTCGAGTTCAACGTCCGATTCGGTGACCCCGAGTGCCAGGTGCTCATGCCTTCGCTGGAGAGCGATCCAGTGGCCATCATGGAGTCGATCGCGCGCGGCAGCTTCAAGGCCTCGTCCGTGCGTCTCCGCCCCGGCGCCACCATCATCGTCGTGCTGGCGGCCGGAGGCTACCCCGGGGAGATCCGCAAGGGCGACGTCATCACCCTTCCGGCGGAGATTCCGCCGGGCGTGGACATCCTTCATGCCGGCACCGTCCGCCGCCCCGACGGGAGCGTCGTGACCTCCGGAGGCCGGGTCCTCGGCGTCGTGGCCCACGGCCCCGACCTGCGGTCCGCGGCCCGCCTGGCCTATCAGGTCGTGCCCATGGTCAAGTTCGAGGGCTGCCATTACCGCCGAGACATCGGCCACCGTCAGCTCAAGCGTGAGGCGGGCAGGTGATTACTTGAACCGCCGCCTCGAGGCGGCAATCTGACCTCATGGGGGCCGAGCGCGACACCGTGACGTTCGTCTGCACGGGCAACACGTGCCGGAGCCCCATGGCCGAGGCGCTCCTCCGGGCCGCCCTGACCAAGCGGGGCGACGGACTCGGACACCTCAAGGTCGCCTCATGCGGGCTCGCCGCCGAGGAGGGCGTGCCGGCCTCCGCCAACTCCCAGCGTGCCATGTCGAAAATCGGACTCGACCTCTCCGCCCACCGCAGCCGCGGCGTCAGCCGGGAGGCCATGGACCGGAGCCTGGTCGTCTTCGCGATGACCGCCCGGCACGTGGAGGCCCTGCGGGAGCGCTTCGGAAGCCTGCCGGACCGCGTCATCGTCCTGCGTGACGTGCTGCCCGAAGGGGCCTCTCGGAACATTCCGGACCCCTTCGGCGGCGACCTCCGTGAATATGAGGAGTGCCGTGATTCCATGGTTGAAGCCGTCCCCGCGCTCATCGAATTTCTGCGCAAGCACTTCGCCCGATGAACAGCCTCCCGGCCATCTCCCTCGGCAGCGACCATGGCGGTCTTCTCCTGAGAAAGGGCCTGGCCGAAGCCCTGCGCGCCAAGGGATACGCCGTGCTCGACCGGGGCACCGACACCGAAGCCTCCTGCGACTACCCTGATTACGCCCAGGCCGTCGGGGCCGACGTCACCGCCGGAAGGGCCCGGTTCGGCGTCCTCGTGTGCACGACCGGCATCGGCATCTCCATCGCCGCCAACAAGATCAGGGGCGTGCGGGCGGCCTTGGTCCAGTCCGCCGACGCCGCCGGCCTGTCCCGCCGTCACAATGACGCCAACGTCCTCTGCTTCGGGGCCAAATACGTGGACCTGCCGCTTGCGCTTTCGTGCCTGGACGCGTTCCTGTCCTCCGAGTTCGAGGCCGGCCGCCACTGCCGCCGCGTCGACAAGCTCGAAGCCTGACATTCCCCTCTCACGACCATGACCGCCATCCGCCGCATCCCCCTCGCCCAGCTCGACCCCGAGATCGACCGCCTGATCAAGGCCGAGCTCGCGCGCCAGCAGAGCCACATCGAGCTCATCGCCTCCGAGAATTTCACCCTGCCCGCCGTGATGGAAGCCCAGGGCAGCGTCCTGACCAACAAGTACGCCGAAGGCTATCCCGGCAAGCGCTGGTACGGCGGCTGTGAGCACGTCGACGCCGTGGAGCAGATCGCCATCGACCGCGCCAAGGCGCTGTTCGGCGCCGACCATGCCAACGTCCAGCCCCATTCCGGCAGCCAGGCCAACGCCGCCGTCTACTTCGCGACCATCAAGCCCGGGGACAAGATCCTGACCATGAACCTCTCGCACGGCGGCCACCTCACCCACGGCAACGCCGCCAACTTCTCCGGCAAGCTCTACACCGTCGTCCACTACGGCGTGGGCGCCGACGGACGCATCAACTACGACGAAGTCGAGGAGATGGCCCGCCGCGAGAAGCCCAAGATGATCACCGTGGGAGCCTCCGCCTACGCCCGCGAAATCGACTTCGCCCGCTTCGGCAGGATCGCCAAGGAGAACGGCGCGCTCCTCCTCGCTGACATCGCGCACATCGCCGGACTCGTCGCCGCCGGGGTGCATCCTTCTCCCGTGCCGCACGCCGACTTCGTCACGACCACCACCCACAAGACCCTGCGAGGGCCGCGCGGCGGCCTCATTCTCTGCAAGGCCGAGCACGCCAAGGCCATAGACTCCTCTGTCTTCCCCGGAGCCCAGGGCGGCCCGCTCGAGCACGTCATCGCCGCCAAGGCCGTCTGCTTCGCCCAGTGCGCCACTCCTGAGTTCAAGGAGTACGCCAAGCAGGTCGTCGCCAACTCCAAGGCCCTCGCCGACGAACTCGTGAAGCTCGGCTTCCACCTCATCAGCGGCGGCACGGACAACCACCTCAGCCTGCTGGACCTCCGCAAGAGCCACCCGGAGGTCTCGGGCAAGGACGCCCAGCTGGCCCTGGACGCCGCGCACATCACCACCAACAAGAACACCGTGCCGGATGAGACCCGCAGCCCTTTCCAGGCCAGCGGCATCCGCGTGGGCACCCCGGCGGTCACTTCCCGGGGCATGAAGGAGCCGGAGATGAGGGAGATCGCCCGTGCCATCTCCATCGTGCTGTCAGGACCATCCAATCCTGCTAAAATCAGTGAGGGTCAGGCCATTGCCGAGGCTTTGTGCGCCCGCTTCCCTCTGCCCTACTGAGCTAAAAACCCTAGAATTAACTTCCCTTTGTCCGCAATAGGCTCAGTATCATCATACCCCTAAATCCAATGACTCCTCAAAACCGCAACCGCAAGGGCTTCACGCTGATCGAGCTCCTGACCGTGATCGCGATCATCGGCATTCTCGCCGCCGTCCTCTTCCCGGGCGTTCAGGGCGTGATGCGCTCCGCCAAGAAGAACAGCGCGCTGAACAAGGTGCGTTCGATCGGACAGGGTTACATGAACTGGGCTCAGGGCACCAAGAACATCGCGTCCGGCGCCTTCACTCCCGGCAAGACGACGACCACCACGCTTGAAGGATACGCCGCCATCCTCGCCGACGGCGCCCAGCTCGACTCCGGTGAGCTCTGGTTCCTGGATTCCGACCCCGCGGCTGACGCCATCGCCCAGCTTCCGAAGAACGTCATCACCCGCACCGGCGCCACCTATCAGGTGAACGCGCTGTTCACGACCGCCCTCTCGCAGGGCAAGTCCGGCTGGGACGTCTACACCCCGACCTCGCGTTCCGTGGTCGGCCAGGTGCAGGTGCCTCTCGCCTGGTCCCGCGGCCTGCAGGCCGACGGTACCTGGCCGCAGGCCGGAGCCACCTTCGCCGACTCCGTCTGGGGCACCGAAGGCGGTCACATCTGCTACGGAGACGGCCACGTCTCCTGGGTGAGCGACACCAAGGCCGACGGCCCCAACGCCTTCACTCAGACCAACGGTCAGCCCACCGCCAACTGGCTGCAGTCCGCTTCGGTGCCCACCACCGCCGCGAAGTGCACCCAGTGATCGCGCGCTGATCGCCCGCGAAAAGCCCCGGCTTCCGCCGGGGCTTTTTTGTTTCCGCAAGGCGTCCCTGCGGGACACACTGCGGGCGATGTCCTCGTTGCGTGCATGGGTTTCCGCCGCCCGCCCCAAGACCCTGGTGGCGGCCGTCGCGCCCGTCGCTCTCGGCGGTGCGGTCGTCATCGCCGGCGCCGGTCAGCCGGGCGTCGGGTCGGACCCGTCCTTCATCTTCTTCCTGCTGAGCTGTCTGGGCTTCGCCCTCTGCGTGCAGGTCGCCTGCAACTTCGCCAACGACCTCGGGGATTCCCTCCGCGGCGCGGACACCGCCGCGCGCGTCGGGCCGCGCCGTGCTGTCTCCGCCGGAGACATCGCGCCCGACGCCATGCGACGGGGCATCTGGATCGCCTGCCTGCTGGCGCTCGTGCTGGGCGCGCCCGTCGCATCGCTCTCTCCGTGGCTCTTGCTGGCCGGCTTCCTCGCCATCGGTTGCGCGCTCGCCTACACCTTGGGGCCGTTCCCGCTGGCCTACCGCGGGCTCGGCGACGTCTTCGTCATCGCCTGCTTCGGCGTCCAGGCGACCGTGCTCACCGCCTGGGCGCTCTGTGCCGACCACACCTATGACAAGGGTGGAGAGGAATGGGTCCACCATTCCTTGCCCATGCCCTGGGTCGCCGCGCTCATCGCCGGCTTCGGACTCGGCCTGCTGGCCGACAACATCCTCGTCGCGAACAACGCGCGCGATTACGAGACCGACCTCGCCGTCGGCAAGCGGACCACCGTCGTGCGTTTCGGACGCGGTTTCGCCCGCAACCTGCATGGATTCAACTCGGTCTTCGGCCTTGTCTGCCTGGCCGCCGTCTTCGGCTGGGCGCCGCTTGTCCTGATGCCGCTGGCGCTTTGGCAGCATCTCGCCTTCCGCCGGGCCTCCGCCCCGCAGGATTTCCTGCCGTTTCTCGGCCGTGCCGCCGTGCTGATGCTGCTGGCCACGGCGTTGTGCGTAACTGCCACTTGCCTCGGCTGGGCGCCGGGTGGCAATCTTTGGTCGCGATGAGCGAGCCCCGACAGTCCCTCGCAGGAGAGCTCGAGTCCTTGGTGGGCAAGGTCGGCCGCCCCTCCTGGGACCAATACTTCATGGCGACCGCCGTGCTCGTGAGCTCCCGCTCCAGCTGCGAACGCCTCCACGTCGGCTGCATCGTCGTCTCCACCGGCAAGCATCCCAACCGGCTCGTCGCCGCCGGATACAACGGCTTCCTGCCGGGCGCGCCGCACGATTCCCACATCCGTGACGGCCATGAGCTCGCCACCGTCCACGCGGAGCAGAACGCCGTGGCCGACGCGGCCAAGCGCGGCGTCTCCCTGCAGGGCACCGTCTGCTACGTCACCCACTATCCCTGCGTGAACTGCGCGAAGATCCTCTCCGCCGCCGGCGTCGCCGAGGTGCGCTACCGTCATGATTACAAGAACGACCCGCTCGTCGGAGAACTCTTCGCCCAGGCCGGCGTGAAGGTCACCCGTCTCGAGCACTGATGTCCGGCTCCGCTGTCAGCCTGGCCGGCAGGCTGCTGGTCTCACATCCCTCCCTGAGGGACGGGAACTTCCGTGAGACCGTGGTGCTCCTCCATTCCCATTCCTCATCCCAGGGGGCCATGGGCGTGATCATCAACCGTCCTTTGCCGGCCGTGCTCGCCGAGGCCAGCCCGCCGCTGCAGGGCACGCCTCTCGCACGTCTGCCCATGTTCCAGGGCGGACCGGTCGCGGCCGACCGCTTCGTGCTGGGCGGCTGGTCCTGGCCCGCTCGCGGCGAGGCTGAGTTGCGCCATGGCCTGGACAGGGAGTCCGCCGAGGCGCTCGTCTCCGGCGGCGGGCATGTCATCCGTGCCTACGTCGGCTATTCGGGCTGGTCTCCGGGTCAGCTCGAGAACGAGCTGCGCCTGAACGCCTGGGTCATCTGCCCTTTCACCCGCGAGGTCGCCGCATCCGAGGGCGAGGCCATGTGGCGTCTGCTGCTCAGGCTGCATGCGCCGGAGCTCCTGCTGCAGGCCGGCGCGCCGGACGACCCGGGCCTGAACTGATTCAGCGGGCCGAGTCGGCGAGGATGCCCATCTGACGGGTCAGCGTCTCGCCCGGCCGGTCCCCGGTCGCGGAAAGCATCTTGCGGCGGATGAGCACGTCGCGCTGCGAGCGGTCGAGGGCGATCAGGCTCCAGCCCGACTTGGGCAGCTCGGGGCTGCCCTCCGGGAGCGCGGTCCAGCGTCGCGGCAGACCGTGCCAGGTGAACTCGATCTTCCATCCGGCCGCGCCGGCGGCGTCCCCTTCGGTCAGGGCCGGATAGCGCAGGGCGAAGTCCGGCGTCTTGGCGCACCGCAGCGCGCAGGCCAGCGCGGCGGGGGTCCTCCGCACTTCCTCGAAGAGGTCGGCTCGTCCTGCGCGAAGGATCGGCAAGGGGTCCACGCCGATGAGGTTCTGGCCGTTCCAGACGCCGTGGTGGTTCTTGGAGCCGCGGTTTTCGGCCTGGGCGTCGTGCCAGCGGTTGAAACTGCCGGAGAGGAGGAGTCCCACCTCGAAATGCAGGTGGGCGCGGGACTGCGGGATCGGGTCCGACCGGTCGGCGGTGCGTCCCATGGTGCCGAGCGTCAGGCCCCTTTGCACCTTGGCTCCGACCCTGATGGCCGGAGAGATGCGGGCCATGTGCGCGTAGAGCGTGTAGTGAGGCACCTTGGCGTCGGCGTGCCAGAGCACCACGAAGATTCCGTAGGGACCGTTGGTCCAGTGGTTGAGATGCATCACCTCGCCGTCGGCGGCGGCCAGGATGGCGTCCGCCGCCTCGCCCAACCGGTCATAGAAGGCGGGGCGGATGTCGACGCCCTCATGGAACCGCCGGCCGTTCTCCCGCGTCATCCCGAAGAGCGCGGAGCCGGTCCTTCCCGAAACCGTCGGCTGGACGAAGTCCTCGAGTCGCCGCGTGAAGGCCGGCTCCATCGAGGTCGGCCAGCCGAATTCAGCCGCACGCAGGGCCGTGCAGAGCAGCACCAGGCAGGCGACGGAAGCGCTCCGGCTCACAGCCCCTTGTCCTTGGCCTTGTTGACGGCCTGGATGGTCTTCTCGATCCGTGCGGCCACGGCGAAGGCTGCCTGGGCGTTCGACATCCCCTTCTGCTCGACGTGGAAGAAGAGCCGGCCGTCGCCGATGGGCTGGGTGATGCGCATGATGCCCACCGTATCGCTGCCGATCACCAGGACGAGGCTCCTGCCCATGGCGTCACGCGAGAGCAGGGCGATGTCCTGCATGCCTCCGGGGTCGAGGGTCAGCATCACGTAGTGCTGCCTCAGGTCCGAATCGCCGGCCATCACGACGCTGACCGCCGCCAGCCGCTCCGCCATGACCACGGCTTTGGGCGCGACCGGGATGGCGATCCCGCTGACCGGCAGCACGGCCGGCGTCGAGCCGGGTGCCGCTCCTCCCGCGCCGGTCTCGATGAAGACGGACGCCAGCTCGGCCTCCGGAGTCGACTTGCAGCCTGCGAAGAGCAGGGCGGCGGTGAGGGCGATGAGCGTGGTCCGAAGGCGCATGGAAGTCATCCCGCAAGCAGGTCGAGGCTGCCGCCCACCAGCCGGATGTGGTCGGGCTGCAGGTCGATGGCGGGCACCTGGTAGACCTGCTTGGTGGCCGCGTGCAGGTACGGAATCATCCCCTTCTCCGGAGGTCCGGCCTGACGGAGGACGCGGCGCCTTTCGAGCAGCATCGCGAGGATGTGCTTGAGGATCGCGCGGTCACCGGTGGGGTCGGCGTCCTGTTCGTAAAGGGACAGGAAGAGTTCTTCGCGCGAGGCCAGCAGCTGGGCGCGCTGGGCCTGCTCCTCCTCCGCACGCTCCTTGACCTCGCGGGTCCAGCGTCCCAGCAGCAGGCCGGGAGGATTGAAGCCGGCGGCATGATCCTTGAGCACGTCGGCTCGCTCGATCACGCCTCCCAGGGGCTTGTGCACGATGCAGGTGACGAGGTCACCGGGGCGCAGCTCCTTGCCGCTGGCTGCGCACTGTCGGGCGATGGGTCGGACCTGCCATTCCATGGCTGCAAGATGGCACTCCCCGCCCCGCTGGAGCAACCCCTTTCCCTTTGCGGCTGACGGCCGGCCCGCTTTCTCGCAGGCTGGGTTCCATGGATTCGCCCCAAGGACTCGCCCTGCTGGCGGTGGACGTGCAGCCCGTCTTCTTCCGGGCCATGGATTCGCCGGAGGTCTTCCTGCGTCGCTGTCGGCTGGCCGTGTCCGCCGCACGTCTGCTCGGTCTGCCGACGCTGTTCACTGAACAGGCGCCCGCGAAGCTCGGCCCGACCCACCCTGACCTGCTGCTGGATGCCGGCCGACCGGCGGGGCTTTTCCCGAAGTCCGAATTCTCCGCCTTCGGCGCGGCCGGCTTCGGCGAGAGGCTCCGGGAGCTTTCCGTCGAGCACCTGCTGCTGCTGGGGCTGGAGGGGCCCGTCTGCGTGCACCAGACGGCCATCGAGGCCGTTCGGCGCGGTCTCGGCGTCACGGTGCTGGCCGACGCCGTGACCTCCCGGCGCCCCGGGGACCAGGCGGTCTGCTTCGAGGCGCTTCGGCAGGCCGACGTCTCCGTGCTGCCCGTCGAGACGGTCTTCTACTCTCTGCTTCGAGGCGCCGATCACCCCGCATTCAAGGACTTCACCGAGCTGGTGAAGGCCGGCGGTCAGGTCCGGTCGACCGCCAGCTGAGCCTCCGGAATCACAGAGGCGTCGGTCGGCAGGCCTGCGTCGGCCCAGGCGGCGAACGCGATCATGGCGGCGTTGTCTCCGCAGTGGCTTGGCGCGGCGGCCAGCAGCGGGATGCCGCGGCTCCGGGCGATGCCGCTGACGGCGGAGCGGACCGAGGCGTTGTTCGCCACGCCGCCGGAGATGCCGAGGGAGCGATGCCTTCCCGCTTCCAGCGCCGAATCCGTCTTGGCCGTCAGCTGATCGACGATCGCCCGCTGGTAGCCCGCGCAAAGGTGCGGCATCTCCCGCTCAAGCTCGGCGTCCGAAAGCTTTTCGAGCTGGTAACGCAGGGCGGTCTTGAGGCCGGAGAAGCTCATGCGGAGGTCCGCCCGCTCGGGGATTCCCCGCGGGAAGCGATGCCGGGAGGCGTCCCCGTCCGCCGCCAATCTCTCGATCAGGGCTCCGCCGGGGTAGGGCAGGCCCAGCAGCTTCGCACCCTTGTCGAAGGCCTCGCCCGCCGCGTCATCCACCGTGCGCGCGACGACGCGCATGGCGCGGTCGCGACCGAGTTCGACGAGCAGGCTGTTCCCTCCCGATACGACCAGGGCGAGGTGCGGCAGCAGGGCGTCCCGGGCGGCGGCGAAGCCGGCTGGATCGGCCGCGTGCAAGGTCATGAATGAGGAATGCACGTGGGCCCTGAGGTGGTTCACGCCCGTCAGGGGACGGCGCAGGGACAGCGAGAGGGCGCGCGCGCAGGCGATGCCGAGGGAGAGGCAGGGTAGCAGGCCCGGCCCGCGTGTCACGGCGACGCGGGTGACGGCGGGCAGTTCGTCCCGGAATCCTTCCAGCAGCAGCGGCAGCGCCGAAAGGTGCATGCGGCTCGCGAGGTCGGGCACGACGCCGCCGTATTTCTCATGGGCGACCGCCTGGGAACTGACCGTCTCACGCACGATTCCGCTCGCCGGATCGAAGGCAGCCAGCGCGGATTCGTCGCAGGAGCTTTCGACGGCGAGGATCACGCCACCAGTGAGTCCGAAACCGCCCCGTGCTCAACCCCTCTTTCGTCTGGCGGGGCCTCCCGTCTCCCCCACGCTCTGCCGGGTGGACGACGCCAGCCGCCATGCCGCCATCGTCGACCTGCTCAGGCGTGGGTCCCGCGACGGCGTCGTGCCTTTCTCCGAGCTCGTGCGCGCGGCGCTCTACGCTCCGGGGCTGGGCTATTATGTGACGGAGCGCACGAGGGTGGGTCGTCGCGCGGAAGCTGATTTCACGACGGCCGCCGAGGTCGGACCGGTGTTCGGCGAACTGGTGGCCGCCGCCATGGAGTCACTCGTGGGCGACTTGTCGGGCCATGCGCTGGTCGAGGTCGGGTCCGAGCCCGGTCAGTCGCATTTCGCAACCGTCGCGTCGCGTTTCGCCAGGCACTTGACCTTCCGCGTGGGTGAATCCGTCGTGATGCCGGACCGAGCCGTGCTGGTGGCCAACGAGCTGCTGGACGCCCAGCCCTTCCATCGCTACCTGCGTACGGAGGGACGTTGGGTCGAGCTCGGCGTGCGTACGGACCGGTCCGCACTCGAGGTCGTCCCGTTGGACGCGCCTTCGACCGAGGCCTCGGCCGAGTTCATCGCCTCGCTGCCCGTGGCGGAGGAGGGATGGCTGCTGGACGCCCCGCTTGAAGCGGAAGGACTGCTTCGTTCGCTGCTCGCCGGCGGCTGGCGCGGAGCCGCCATCTTCCTGGATTACGGCCGCACCGTTGCGCAGTGCCTCGAGTCTTCGCCCGCCGGCACCGCGCGGGCCTACCGCCGGCACCGCATGTCGGGTGAGATCCTCGAAGGGCTTGGATCGCAGGATCTGACCTCGCACGTACTCTGGGACCGGCTGGAGCCCGTGATGCGCGCGGCCGGCTTTTCTGAGGTGAAGGTGGACCGTCAGGAGGCATTTTTCGTGCTCAAGGCGGGCCACGCCATGGAGCGGCTTGCGGCCTCGGGCGGTCCCGAGGTGACCGGCGCCCTCCGGGCCCTGACCCATCCGGCCCACTACGGCTTCAAATTCCAGGTCCTGCACGGGGTCCGCCGGGCCTGATTCCATCACCCCGCTCTCGACCTGGGCGGAACTATCCTTTCGCTCCAAGGACTCACCCCCTTCCGACATGCGCATCCTCATCGCGTCCCTCGCCACCCTGTCCCTGTGCCTGCCTCTGGGCGCCGAGACCAAGGTCATCCAGGCCTTCGAAGGGGACGGCTTCGACACCTGGCAGACGACCGGCATGGCCTTCGGCCTCGCGCCCGTTCCCGGCAAGATCAAGGGCATCAACGGCGAGTTCCGCAACTACGGCGGGCAGGCCCTCGTGTGCTCCGGCCACGGCGGTGACGCCGCCGTCGGCACCCTCACTTCCCCCAAGGTCCGCATCGACCTCCCCTACCTCGCCTTCCACGTCGCCGGAGGCAACCATCCCGGCAAGACCGCCGTCCAGCTGCTCGTCGGCGACAGGGTCGTCCGCGAGGCCACCGGGGTCAACGGCCTCACCCTCCGCACCGTCTCCTGGGACGTCTCCGAGTTCAAGGGCAAGGAGGGCGTCATCCGCATCGTCGACGACCATCAGGGCTCGTGGGGCATCATCGCGGCCGACCACTTCGTGCTCAGCACCGACAAGGAGCCCAAGCTGCCTTCCGGCGGACGTCCGCGTCCGGTGGCCGAATCCAACCTGCGGCGCGTCGAAGGCGAGGGCAGCGCGGCCGTCACGCCCGGCCTGACCTTCCGGCCCACCGCCCGTCGCGAGGAGCTCGGCGTCACCTCGCCTACCGCCATCGCCTTCGGCAACGACGGCTCCCTCTACGTCGCCGAGACCCACCGCTTCCGCTTCGGAATCGAGGACGACCGCAACAACCTCTTCTGGTATCACGACGACCTGGCCGCCCGCACCGTGGCCGACCGCAGGGCCATGCATGACAAGTGGGCCGCTCGGAAGTCCATCGAATGGATGACCGCCAAGTCCGAGGTCATCCGACATCTCTCCGGCGAAGGCGCCGACGGCGTCTACGCCAAGGGCAGGGTGCTCTCGGAGAAGTTCAATGACGTGCTCGACGGCACCGGCGCCGGCGTCTTCGCCTGGGATGACACGGTCTACTTCGCCTGCATCCCCAAGCTCTGGATGATCCACGACCCCAAGGGCGACGGCGTGGAGGCCGGGCGCAAGGTCATCGAGGAAGGCTTCGGCGTGCGCGTCTCGCTCTCGGGACATGACATGAACGGATTCGCGATCGGCGTGGACGGGCGCGTCTACGGCACCATCGGCGACCGCGGCTTCAACCTCACGACCAAGGAGGGACGTCGCTACGACTTCCACAACCAGGGCGCGGTCTTCCGCTTCGAGCCCGACGGCACGGACTTCGAGGTCGTGCACACCGGCCTGCGCAATCCGAAGGAGATCGCCTTCGACGCGTTCGGCAACGGCATCTCCGTCGACAACAACTCCGACCAGGGCGACGCGGCCCGCGTGGTCTACGTGGTGCACGGCGCCGACTCGGGCTGGGAGATGGAGCACCAGGCCATGCACACCTTCCACCGCGAGATCGGCCTCGAGCAGCGTCCGCTCTCCCGCTGGATGACCGAACGCGTCTGGGAGCGGCAGAACTCGGCCCAGCCGGCCTTCATCATCCCGCCCGTCGACTACGTCTCGTCCGGTCCCTCGGGCCTGACCTACCACCCCGGCGCCGGATTCTCCGAGGCCGAGGCCGGGCGGTTCCTGATCTGCGATTACCGCGGCTCCGCCGCCGCGTCGGGCATCTGGTCCTTCCGTGTCGAACCCAGCGGCGCCGGCATGAAGATGGCCGACAGCCGCCAGCTCCTCTGGGGCGTGGCCGCCACGGACGCCGAGTATGACTGGAAGGGGCGCCTGGTGGTCTCCGACTTCATCACGGGCTGGGAATCCCACGCCGCCGGACGCATCGTGACCCTGACTTCGGAGAAGCCTTACCGTGCGGACGCCGCCGCCCAGGTGGCCGACCTCATCCGTGAAGGTTTCGCCCAGCGCGCCGCCAAGGAGCTCGCCTCGCTCCTCGCCCACGCCGACCAGCGTGTCCGCCTGCGCGCCCAGATCGAACTGACCCGCCGTCCGGAGGGCGCGGATCTCTTTGAAGCGGCCACGCGTTCCAAAGACCTCCTCGAGCGCCTTCACGGGGTCTGGGGTCTAGGCATCCTCGCCCGTCGCGGCGCCGCCATCGCGCCCTCCGCCGCCTGGAGCGGCAAGTCCGTGCCCAAGGCTCCGGAGTCCGAGCGCGCCGCCGCCGCCCGCCGGCTGCTGCCGCTGCTGGCCGACGCCGACGCCGAAGTGCGCGCGCAGGCCGTGCGCGCCCTCGAGGAGTCGCCGCTCGCCGGCGACTCGCTGCCCCTCGCCAAGCTGATCCTCGACCCGTCTCCGCGCGTCCGCGCCTTCGCGACCATCGCCGCCGCCCGCCTGCGCGCCAAGAGCGCGCTGCCTCATGCGCTCGCCATGCTGCGGGAGAACGCCGACCGCGATCCCGTGCTCCGGCACGCGGGCGTGTACGCCATCCAGCACCTGACCGACAACGCGGCCGAATTCGACGCCGTCGCCGCCGACGCCTCCGACTCCGTGCGCCTCGCGGCCTGCGTCGTCCTCCGTCGCCGTCAGGACGCTTCCGTGTCCCGCTTCCTCCGCGACCGTTCCGACATCGTGGCCGACGAGGCCGTGCGCGCCATCCATGATCTGGCCTTCGAATCCGCCCGTCCGCAGGTCGCGGCGCTGATCGACGACCTCGGCCGCCGTCCCTGGACCACCTTCATGCTGCGTCGCCTGACCCACAGCGCCTTCCGTCTGGGAGGCGCGGAGAACGCCGCCCGTGTGGTCAGGATCGCCACCGACGCATCCTTGCCCGCCGAGGCCCGCGCCGAGGCGCTCCGTCTGCTGGGACTCTGGGCCAATCCGCACCCCGTCGACCAGTCCACCGGACATTGGCGTCCGCTGCCCGCCCGTGACGCCGCCGAACTCCGGCCCAGCCTCTCCGCCGCGCTCCCGACCCTGCTCAAGGGCGACTCCGAGACCCTGCGCGTGACCCTCGACCTCGTCGAACGCCACTCCCTCGACGTGGCTTCGCTGCCGACCGACGTCCTGTCCTCACTGGTGTCCAACGAGAAGCTCAGCGGCGCCGCGCGCGCCAAGGCCCTCGAGCTCTGGCTCAAGCGCAAGCCTTCCGACCTCGTGCAGGTCGCCGAACGTTTCGCCAAGGACCGTCAGGATGCCGTCGCCATGGTGGCCATCGGCGAGCTCGCCCACCTCAATCCCGCCGAAGGACTCTCCCGTCTCGCCGAGGCGGTCAAGGGCGGCTCCTCCGCCCGCAAGCAGGGCGCTTGGAAGGCCCTCGCCACGCTCAAGGCCGACGGTGTCTCCGCGCTCTTCGTCGCGCAGCTCGGTGAGCTGGCCAAGGCCCGCGGCGTATCGCCCGCCGCGATCGAGATGACCGAGGCGGCCGCCGCCCGGACCGAGCCCGAGGTGAAGCGGGCCCTGGAGTCCTTCCGTGCCGCGCTCACCTCCTCCGCCGAACCGCTCGCCGCGTGGATGCCCGCCCTCGAGGGGGGAGATCCGGCCCGTGGCGCCTCGCTCTTCCAGGCGCATCCCGCCGGCCAGTGCCTCCGCTGCCATCGCGCGTCCTCCGATTCGCATGCCGCGGGAGGCGAAGCCGGCCCCAATCTCGCCGGCGTGGCCAAGCGCGGCGACCGTCGGCACCTCCTCGAATCCGTCGTGCTGCCCTCCGCGAAGGTGGCCGCCGGCTACGGGGCCGTCACCGTCGACCTCGCCAACGACCGTCAGCTGGCCGGACTCCTGCTCAAGGAATCCGCGGACAGCGTCGACGTCGATGTCGCCGGTTCCCGCTGGCGCGTGGCGCGCAAGGACATCAAGTCCATGACCCCGCCCGCCTCCGGCATGCCGGCCATGGACAAGCTGCTCACCCTCGGGGAAGTGCGCGACATCGTGGCCTGGCTCGCGACCCTCGACAAGGCCCCCAAGGCCGGCAAGTCCGTCGAGCCCAAGCCGCTCGACATCTCCACCGTCAAGGCGGCCGCCGCTCCTGCCGCCGCCGGCGTCGATCCCGCCGTGATGGCGCTGGGCAAGCAGCAGTTCGCCACGTGCATGGCCTGCCACGGTCCCAACGGCGAGGGCACTGCCATCGCGCCGCCCTTGGCGAAATCCGACTGGGTCGGCGGCCCCGTCGAGAACCTCATCCGCATCCAGCTCCGCGGCCTGACCGGTCCTCTCAAGGTGTCCGGCAAGGATTACGTCCTGCCCGTCCCGATGCCGCCGCAGGCGCATCAGACCGACGAGCAGGTCGCCGCCGTGCTGACCTACGTGCGCAACAGCTTCGGCAACTCCGCTCCGGCGGTGAAGCCGGAGCAGGTGAAGGCCC
>CAZRPB010000039.1:0-11541 GCA_964601955.1 uncultured Klebsiella sp.
CCGCAACAGCCGCCTTCGGAGCCCTCTTCGGAACCGCAGCCTCCTCCGCCGCAGCAGCCGCCGGCGGAGTGCGGGTGGCCGTGGGCCACTTCGGAAAGTTCCGCCGCGCGCACCGAGACGACCTTGATGTCGAAGTGGAGCGTCTTGCCCGCGAGCTCATGGTTGCCGTCGAGCACGACCTCCTGGTCGAGCACTTCGCGGATGAGCAGGACGCGCATCCCGAGGTTGGTCTCGGCGTGGAAGCGCATGCCGGGCTGCACCGCGTGTCCGCCGAAGCTCGAGATGGGCACGCGCTGCACCAGCTTTTCGTTGAACACGCCGTAGCCGAGTTCGGGCGGCACGGTCACGCTGCGGGATTCGCCGGCGACGAGCCCTTCGATCTGCTGCTCGAGTCCCGGGATGATGTTCTGCGCGCCGTGCAGGTATTCCATCGGGCCGCGGTCGCCGGAGGCGTCGATGACGTTGCCCTGGTCGTCCTTCAGGGTGTATTCGATCGCGACGACGGTCTCTTTGGCGGCTTTCATGGCGGTGTGTGAACCCGACATCTTGTCCGATGTCCCGGGACATGCAAGGCGGCAGGCCATACGGCCTTGACCCCGGCCCGGCCCGGCCTTTCCTTGACCCTCCTGCTGGACGGGGCCGTAGCTCAGTTGGTAGAGCGCGTCGTTCGCAATGACGAGGCCGTGAGTTCGAACCTCATCGGCTCCACCAGCGGGACGTCCTCACTCCTGGGAGCCCTCGACCCTGCGGATCCTTGCGGACGAGGACCCGAGTTCCGGCAGGGCTTCGCGGCCTGAGGCCGCACCCAGCTCGCGCAGCTTCTCCCCCTGCGGCCGCACGCGCGACTCGTAGCTGCCGATGGCCGCGTCCATGTTCTCGGCGGCGGCGATGAGCCCCTTGCGGGCCTTGCCGAAGTGCTCGATGAACTTCTGGACCCGGTCGTAGAGCTCCGCGGCCTCCTGGGCGATCCGCCCGGCGTTCTCCGCCTGGACGTGCTGCTGCCAGGACAGGTTGATCGCCGAGAGGAAGCCCATGAGCGTCGCCGGAGTGGCGAGCAGGATGTTCAGCTTCGCGGCGTCGAGGATGAGCTCGTTGTCGCCTTCGAGCGCCGTGCTCAGCAGCGATTCCGCGGGCAGGAAGAGCACGACCTTGTCGAACGGCCGCACGCCCTGCTTGGCGATCACGCCGGGATAGTCCTTCGCGGCCAGGTCGCGCATGGTCTTGCGCAGCTTGGCGGCGTGCGCCGCGACGAGCTCCTTGCGGTTGGGCGCCGCCTGGTCGGCGATCGCGACGTCGAACTCCGGCACCTTGGAGTCGATGATCACGCAGCGGTTCTCGGGCAGGCGCACGACCAGGTCGGGCCTCGCGTCGTCCTGCGAGACCTGTTCCGCGAAGTCGCAGTGCGGGCTGAGTCCGGCGGCCTCCACCACGCGGCGGAGCGTCTGCTCGCCCCACTTGCCGCGGTGCTGCGACGACTTGAGCACGGCCGTGAAGTCGTTGGTGCTCGTGGCCAGCGCGCTCGTGGTCTCGGTGACCTTGGTCATCTGCTCCCGCACCTGCGACAGCGCGTCCCCCTGGCTTTCGAGGCTCTGCTGCATGGTCTGTCGGTAGCTCGAGAGCGCCGCGTTGATGCGCTCGATGAGCGGCTCGACCTTGGTGGAGACCTCCTTCGTCACGTCCGGGGCCATGCCTTTCAGCACGTCCGCGCTGGTCTTCTCGAAGGTCACGCGCAGTTCCGCCAGCCCCTTGGCGTGGCGCGCCTCCGCGGCCTCCAGGGCCTTGCGGGAGTCTTCGCGGAGCAGGGTGATCTCCGTCTCATGGCGCCGGGCGGCTTCCGCCAGCTGCGTCGCGGCGGCCTGGCTCGCGGCCGTCGCGGCGGAGGCGCGTTCGAGCGCGGCGGTCTTCTCGCTGCGTTCGCGGCCGGCCGTCTCATGGGCCTGCGCCAGCTGGCGGCGCAGGTCGTCGATCAGCAGGCCGGAGGCGGCGTCCGAGCCCGAGGGCTTGCGGATGAAGAGGGCGTAGGCCACGAGGGCCGTGAGGGCGACGATGAGCGCGGGCGTGAGATAATCCATGGTTCAGGCCGGAGACTCTGCCTGCGTCGCGCGCTTTCGCAACCCCCCGCCTTCAGCCGCGCGGGTCGTTCTCGATCGCGAGGTCGATGCCGGACTCCCAGGCGGCCTCGTAGGCCGACACGTAGTCCGGAGCGTTCCACAGCGGGGAGCAGGCTTCGCCCCCGAGTCCGGCCAGGAAGCCGTAGCGCACGGCATGGGCGATCCGCCGCCGCCGCGGGTTGCTGCGGTCCGTCACCCAGGCCTCCGCCTCGAGGTGGCGTTCGTCGTCCGGCGAGTGCCGGGTGGAGCGCCCGACCTGCCAGGCCACGACCGCGGCATGGGCGATGTCGGTGATGCGACGGCGGACGTCCAGAGGGGCGGGGGAGCCGGCCCGGCCCTCGGCGATGCGCCGCAGGATCTCCTGACGCAGGCTCACTCGCCAGCGCTCTTCCGGGGTCAGCAGCCCGAAGTCGTAGTCCGGGTCGTCCGCCGCTTCGTCGCGCAAAGCCTCCTTGGCGTAGCGACGCCATTGGGCCAGCCATCGCTCCCATTCCGCCGTCCCACGACGGGGCGGCTTCCCCAGCCATTCCGGTATGTCCTCGCGCATTGGGCATCCAACACCTGCTCGCAGGGAGGCCTTCAGGCAAGAGAAAACTGAACACAAGTTCACCTATTCGGTAAATGGGAATTTAGGGCTTAAATCGCTCAAAAAAGGCAAAAAACTCAAAAAACTATCGAACTAATCATCCCCGTTGGTGTTATCCGAGCGTACCCTAAGCCCGTGTTTTACCCTCGCTTTACCCTGCGTAACCGCAGGGCCGTTTCCCCTCTTTTCCGGCTCTGCCTGATGGCGGCGTGTTCGGGCACGATTCTGATCGCCCAGCAGGCTGCTCCTGCCCCGGCGTCGGCCGCATCGGCTTCCGGGTCCGCTCCTGCCGCGCCCGCTCCTGCACCTGCCGTAAAGCCTGCGGCTCCCGCCGCCGCTGCGCCGGCGGTGACCGGATCCGTCGCCGCGACTCCCGCCGTGCCCCTGCTCGGCTCCGACATCGTCGGCCCGGTCATCCTCCGCGACGAGACCGTCGCCCAGGTCCTGGAGCTTCTCGCCCGCTGGACCGGCAAGAGCATCCTGCGTCCGCAGGCCCTCCCCGCCAACGTCTACTCGCTGTCGCTGCCTGACACCGCCACCCGCGACGACGCGCTGCTCGCCCTCGAGACCCTCCTCGCCTTGAACGGCGTGGCCGTGATCCAGCAGGGCGACAAGTTCCTGAAGATCGTGCCCAACCTGGTGGCCAAGGCCGAGTCGCCTTCGCTCATCAGTGAGTCCACCCTCAAGCTTCCGCCCAGCGGACGCATCGCCTCGAAGATCTTCACCTTCAAGCACGCCGCCGCGCAGGAAGTCCTGCCGACCCTCACCGGCATGCTCAACACCCAGCTGGCCTCCCCGCCCGTCTACTTCAGCCGCAACAACGCGGTGCTCGTGACCGACTCGGTCATGAACCTGCAGAAGATCGAGGCCCTCGTCGCCGAAATCGACCGCCCGCAGCTCGATTCGATCGTCACCAAAGTCTACGACCTCAAGGCCGCGATGGCCACCGACGTCGTGAACAAGCTCACGGCGCTCCTGCGCACGCCCACCACCTCCGGCGGCGCGCCGTTCCGGCTCAGCACGGGCACCAGCTTCACCGCCGACGAGCGCACCAATCGCGTCGTACTGATGGGTTCCGCCGACCAGCACCCCTTCTTCGACAACCTCATCAGCACGCTGGACGCGAGCAGCGACCCCAACACGCGCACCGAGGTCATCTTCCTGCGCAACGCGACCGCGCAGGACGTCGCTACCCTCATCACGCAGCTCGTCACCGGCCAGACCACCGCGGCCCAGCGCGCCGCCGGCGGTTCGCGCACCGCGCTCACCCGCACGCCCGTCCCGACCCCGGCGCCCACCGCCGCCGGCGCGGCCGCCGCCACGACCACCCAGCAGTCCGGCGCCAACGAGTTCAGCCAGATGCTGACCGTGCTGCCCGACGTCCGCAGCAACTCCATCGTCGCCTCCGGCACCAAGTCCGACCTCCAGCTGCTCAAGGACCTCGTCGAGAAGGTCGACGTCGTCCTCCCGCAGGTCCGCATCGAGTGCGTCGTCGCCGAAGTCACCCTCAGCGACAACGAGCAGAGCGGCATCACCGCCCTCGGCCTCACCCTCCAGAACGGCAAGCTCATCGGCGTCGGCGGGTCCGTCCAGGGCGGCTCCCTCGGCGGCGGCAACGGCACCGTGGTCGGCGCCGCGCCCGCCCAGGGCCTCCTCTCGGGCTCCGACCTGTCGGGCATCATCTCCCTCACCTCCACGCCCCGTCTCGGCGACACCAAGTTCCTCTCCGTGCCGGCCGTCACCACCTCGCACAACAAGGAGGCCACCATCTTCTCGGGCGAGTCCCGCCCGATCATCACCGGCACCTCGACCTCGACCGTCGTGGCCGGCACGGTCACCTCCCAGGTCTCGCAGCGCGAGATCGGCATCCAGCTCCGCGTCCTGCCGCTCGTGGGCAAGGACGGCTCGGTGCAGATCCAGCTCACCCAGACGGTCGACGACATCATCGGCACCGTGCTCCTCGACGGCAACGAGCAGCCCATCATCGGCAGCCGCCGCACCGAGTCCTTCGTCAGCGCCAACAGCGGCGAGATCATCGTGCTCGGCGGCGTGCAGCGCAACGTCGACACCAAGGACACCTCGCGGCTCGGCCCCATCCCGTTCCTCGGCGACCTGCTCGGCTCCTCCACCACCAAGAAGGTGCGGCAGGACCTCGTCATCTTCCTGCGGCCCTACGTGCTGACCAACACGCCGGCTGACAGCGCGGACTCCGTCCAGCGCGTCCGCAAGGGCGAGGTCGGCAAGGACTTCTCCGAGGTCATCGACCGCAGGCCCGGGGCCGTGCCTCCGCCCGCCGCCGACAAGAAGTGACCATGCCTTCCGTCGTCCATCGGCACGGGCTCCCGGCGGCCCTCGCCGCGCGGCTCCCTGACGAGACCCGCGCGGTCTTCGAGGAGTCGGGACGCGACGTTCGCTTCCGCCTCCTCGCCCAGGGGCTCGGCCTGGACGAGGCCGCTTTGCTCAAGGCCCTTGCGGCCGAGACCGGGCTGGCCGTGCTCGAGGAGCCCGCCGCCGACCCGGAGGGCGTGAAGGTCCTGCCCGCAAGGCTCGCCAGCGAGGCCCAGGTCATCCCCGTCCGCTTCCCCGGCGCCGAGGAGGGACGCCTGCACCTCGCCTCCCCGCTGCCGCCCGATCCCGACGTCGCCGACTGGGTGTCGACCTTCGCCGGACGCCGCCCCGTCTGGCACCTCGCCCCGCCCGAGCGCGTCACCTCGCTCATCACCGAGAACTACGGCGTCGGCTCCGGCAGCTTCGACGAGGACCCTCAGGCCGCCGAGGCCGTCGAGGTCGCCCAGACCGACGTCGAGGCCGACCAGGACGCCGCCGTGGTGCGCTTCGTCACCGACGTCCTCACGCAGGCCGTCGCTGAGGGCGCGACGGACGTCCACTTCGAACCGCAGGAGGGTCACCTCCGCATCCGCTACCGCGTGGACGGACTCCTCGTCGCCATCCCGCTGCCGGAGAACCTCGCGCGTTTCCAGGACGCCATCATCTCGCGCCTCAAGATCATGGCGCGCCTCAACATCTCCGAGCGCCGCCTCCCGCAGGACGGCCGCATCAACTTCCGCGACGGCAAGAACGTCCTGGACATCCGCGTCTCCACCATCCCGACCATCTACGCCGAGTCCGTCTCGCTCCGCCTCCTCAACCAGCGCAAGGAGGCCTACGACATGGACCGCATCGGCATGAACGCCGAGGAGCAGGAGGCCGTCCGCCGCGTGCTCGACTACCCGCACGGCATCATCCTCGTGACCGGCCCGACCGGGTCCGGCAAGTCGACCACCCTCAACGCCTTCCTCCGCGAGATCAACTCGCCCGAGCTGCGCCTCGTCACCATCGAGGACCCGATCGAGTACGAGGTCCCCGGCGCCAATCAGGTGCAGACCAAGGCCGAGATCGGGCTCACCTTCGCCAGCGCGCTGCGCAGCACGCTCCGCCAGGACCCCGACGTCATCATGGTGGGCGAGATCCGCGACCTCGAGACCGCCGAGATCTCCATCCGTGCCTCGCTCACCGGCCACCTGGTCTTCTCCACCCTGCACACCAACGACGCGCCGGGCGCCATCACGCGCCTCATCGACATGGGCGTCGAGCCCTTCCTCGTCGGCTCCGCCGTCGAGCTCGTCATCGCGCAGCGCCTCGTGCGCCGGCTCTGCCCCGACTGCGCGCGCACCGTGCCCGTCGACCGCGCCAAGGTCCTGCCCGCCCTCCAGGCGCTCGGCATGGGCGAGGCCGAGCTCGAGGGCGTGCGCGAGCTGCGCGAGCCGGCCGGCTGCCGCAAGTGCCGCGGCACGGGCTACCGCGGCCGCGTGGGCGTCTTCGAGATCTTCCATCCGAAGCCCCTGCACGACATGATCGTCGCCCGCGTCAGCAACCGCGAGCTCACCGAGAAGGCGATGGAGCAGGGCATGCGTCCGCTCGCCCGCGCCGGCTGGATGAAGGTCGTCGCCGGCCTGACCACCATGGACGAGCTCGTGCGCAACCTCAGCTCGAACGAATAGTCCGGTGGCCACGTTCCATTACACCGCGAAGTCCCCGGACGGCTCGGTCACCGAAGGGGACGTCGAGGCGCCCAGCCGCCGCGAGGCGCTGCGCCGCCTGCAGGCGCGCGGCGTCCGGCCGGTCAAGGTCGAGGACGTCGCCGCCGCCGAACGCGCCGCCAAGGGCTCGAAGGACGCGGAGCAGCCGCCCACCGCGGCGGAATGCCTCCCCTTCCTCGAGGCCCTGGCCGACCTCATCCGCAGCGGCATGTCGGCGGGCGAGGCGCTGCGCCTGCTCTCCTTGCGCCTGCAGAAGTCCCGCCTCCGCACCCTTTGCGCCGGCCTCTGGAGCCGCCTCGGCGAAGGCCAGAGCCTCTCGGCCGCGATGGGCTCCTTCCCGCAGGTCTTCGACGGCCAGACGCTCAACCTCATCGCCGCGGGCGAGGCCACGGGCAACATCCGTGAGGTCATCGAGCGTCTGATCACGCACTTCACCGAGCAGAAGGAGTTCCGCCGCAAGCTGGTCGCCGCGCTCTCCTACCCCGCCTTCATCTGCTTCGTCGCGACGGGCGTCGTGCTCTTCTTCGTCACCTTCCTGCTGCCCCGCCTGGAGACGCTCTTCGCCTCGCTGGGCGGCAACCTGCCCCTCGCCACGCGCCTGCTCGTCGGCTTCAGCCAGTTCTTCATCGTGGCGGCCCCGATCCTCCTCGTGCTGTCGGGCGGACTGGCCTTCGGCATCTGGCGCTGGCGCCGGTCCGAGGCGGGCCGCCTGGCTTCCGACGCCCTCCTGCTCCGCGTGCCCCTGGCGGGCGCCTTCGTGATGCGCGTCGCCGTGCTCAACTTCTGCCACACCTTGGCCGTCCTGCTGGAGAACGGCATCACGACCGCGGAGGCGCTGCGCCTCGCCGAGCGCACCGCGCCCAACCGCGCCATCCGCGCCCAGCTGCGTTCCGCGACGGACCGCGTGCTCGAAGGCGACAGCCTCTCCAAGTCGCTCAGCCGCACGGGCTACTTCCCGCGTCTGCTGCTCGACCGCGTCGCCATCGCCGAGCAGACGGGCAACCTCGCGCCCGGCCTGCGCGACATCGCGCGTTCCTACCGGGCCGACCTCGACCGCTGGCTGGGCACGTTGTCGCAGACCATCTCCGCGAGCGTCCTCATGGCCGCCTTCTCCTTCGTGGCCTTCATCGCCTTCGCGATCGTGTCGGCGGTCTTCGAGGTCAGCTCAAGCTTCCGCTTCTGAGCGGGCTCACTTCCCGGCGGGCGCCGCGGATTCCGCGCCCTGGGCGGGCGGAGCGGCGGGCGGGGCCTGCGGCGCGGGCGGCTCGAGCAGCTCAAGCGCGGTGACCTGCATGTTGACCGAGACCGTGCCCGCGTCGCCGCGGTCGGCCTGCAGCGAGAAGCTGCCCAGCGCGAGGTAGGGCGCGCGCGGGCTGATGCTCTCGTAGAAGCGCACCACCGACCCGATGTCGGCGCGCCGGCAGTTCATCTGCAGCGAGTGGATGGCGAACTTGCCGGCCTTCTGGGACTTCGGCGCGTCCGTGCTGGCGTTCAGGCCCGCGTCCTTGGCGGCCTGGACCGCTTCGGCGACCAGCCGCGCCTCGTCATATCCGCGTCCCGCCTCGAGGCCCTGCATGGCTTCCGCCGCGGCGGCGCGGATCTCCTTCTCGCGGCCGATCCAGCCCTGCTGGATGCCGGCGACCTCCTCCAGCCCGTGGGCGGCGTCCCATTCCCCCCGGGCGCGCTCCCACGCGGCGGTCGACCAGAGGAAGGCGGCGACGCCCGCGGCGGCCACGGCCATCACGCGTTCGCGCGGCTGGAGTCGGAAGAAGAGGTGCTTCATTGGGGCGGGGTCTGCTTGGCGGCCGCGACGGACTTGCGGAGCGCGTCGAGGCGGAAGGTGACGGTCATCGAGAAGGTGGTGTTGCTGTCGCGGGCGCGGATGTCGCTGCTCACGACGGAGGCCACTTCGGGCAGCACGGAGAGCGCCTTCTCGTATTCGCCGATGTCACCGGCGTTCGCGGTGCGCGCCTCGACCTCGAGGAGGACGTTGCTCTTGCAGGTGACCTGCTGGAACTCCACCGCCGAGGGGCGGTGCTCATTGATGAGCGCGAGCATCTCCAGCGGCAGGGGCCGCTTGGCGCCCATCTCCAGGATGCGGTTCGAGACGGCCTGGGCGGACTCGAGGTCGGCCACGAGCTCGCGCCGTCCGTCGACGGTCGCCTGGCCCGAGGCGTTGCGCCAGCCGAGGAACAGGCCGGCCGCGTCGAGCAGGGCCGCCGCCGCGAGCACGGCCGCCGAGGCCCGCACGAGGTTCCAGAGCACGAGGTTGACCCGCTCCTTCTTGCGGCGTTCGGCCAGGAAGTCGGCGTCGCGGATGTCGGCGTCGTCCAGGGCGCGCTTGAGGAGCACGTAGGGGCGGCCGTCCTCGGCGCGCAGCGTCAGCTGCGTCTCCGTCTGATCGCCGAGCAGCGCGCCCGCGAGGGTCTCCGTCGTCCAGCCTGCGGCCAGTCCGCCGCGTTCGGCGGCCTCCCGGGCGAGCGCGGCCTCGTCGGCGTCCGCGCGTTCGGCGCTCAGGACGGCCGCGGGAAGCGGCTCATCCGCCTTCCACGCGAGGGCGATCAGGCGTTCTTCGCCGCGGTGCACCGTCACGCCGTCCCCCGTCGGCCGATGGCCGCACAGGGCGAGGAATTCCGGCACCACCTGGCAGTCGTCAGGCCAGGCGAAGCTCTCTTCGGTCGTGAATCGGCGGCGGTGGGCCGCGTAGGCGAGGGCGGAGCGCCCGTCGGCGGCCGCGACATGCCCGACGAGCATCTGTTCGACGGGGAAGGGCGAGGCCGTCTCGAGGGCCAGCGCGACCTGTCCGGCCACGTCGTCGCCGTCGATGGGGATGCGCCGCACGAAGAAGCGCGTGGCGGGGACGAGCGCCGCGCCGGGCGGGCGCTGCACTTCGCCGAGGAGCTTGGAGAGGGGGGTGCTCATGTCATTCGTCCTCGCGGGCCGGCGCCGGGGCCGCGCCGTTGTCCTCGCTCCAGGCGAGGATGGGAAGGGGGTAGGTCAGGGTCTTCACGTAGGTTCGGCCGCCGGTGGCGGCGCGCGGGGCGGCGGTCTGGATTACTTTGCCGGGGGTGGCGGTCGCGACCGTGCTGGGCTTAACGGCGCCGGCGCCCGTTGTCGAGGACGCCGTGCTCGTCCGGGAAAGCGTGCCCCGGCCGAGCGGGTCGTCGACGGGGGTCTCCTCGGGGCTCGGGGTCGGCGCGCCGAACGACACGTCGTCGCCCACGCCGATGAGGGCGCTCATCCGGCAGCGCGACAGGCCCTGCTTCACCGTGACGTGCACCCAGAGGAGCTGGCATTCGTCGTCCAGGAGGGCGATGGGCGCGTTGGCGCCGAGCAGCGTGCGCACCTCGGTGCTGGAGCGGAAGTAGCGCGGCTGGCCGAAGGTGCGCTTGCCCTGTTCGGACTGCATCTCGCGGATGAGCGCCACCTGGTCCTCGCTCATCCCGACCCCCAGCAGCACCGCGTCGGAGGCGGCGTTGATGTTGGCCTTGCGGTAGGTGTAGACGCTCACGCACTTGCGGAACGACTCGAACAGCTCCGTCGGCCTGCCGTCCTCGTCGAAGAAGAAGTCCTTGGCCACGCCGATGGAGCGGAACTCCTCGAAGCTGCGGATCGGCCGGCGCGCGGGGCGGTGCGAGAGGGTCCGGCGTTCGTAGGCGGCGTCACGCGCCTCCTCTTCGGTCGACTCGTAGCGCTTGCTCGTCCAGGCCACGATCGAGTCGGCCACGCGTTCGGCGTCGCGCTGCTCCAGGCCCAGCGCGTAGAGCAGCTGGATGAGGCTGCTCCGGTCCAGCAGGGCGAGCGGCAGCTTGGCGCTCTCGTCCTCGAAGTCGAACCGCACCTCCACGCCTTCCGGCAGCGGGATGCCCGAGTAGCCGTGCGGGTCCTCGTAGCCCTGCGCCGGGTTGTGGATGTTGTTGAGGTCGATGGCGCGGATCTCGCTGATCACGGCGAGGGCGAGCTCGAGCTCGGACTGCGCGAGCGAGCGCAGGCGGCGCCGGTCGTTCTCCCGCGCGGACATGGTCAGCTCGAGCGAGTTGTCCTCCATGAACTGGGCCAGGAGCAGCGAAGCCAGCGAGATGAGCACCAGCACGACGACGAGCACGGATCCGCGGCGGCGTCTCATGGGCGGGAGATCCCCGTCCTCCTCACGGGCAGGTCGATGGTTCGTTCAGCCTCGAGGGCGCCGCGCGAGAAGTGCAGGCGGATGCGCGCCGGCTGCAGCAGGCCGGAACCCGCGGTGTTGCGCCGCGGCTCCTCCTCGGTGGTCCAGCGCCGCAGCTGCGGGTCGTAATAGTCGTAGGACAGGCGGTCGACGAAGGGGGTGAGCACCGTCTCATGCACGTCGTTGAGGTCGCGCTCGATCTCGAGGCGCGACTGCCAGCGGAGGATCAGCCCCCGGCCCTCCTCGGCGTGCAGCGTGAAGTCGACGTCGGGCAGCGGCGTCTCGGGCCAGTCGGCCAGCCGGCCGGCGTCCGGCAGCAGGAAGGACAGCCGCGGCTCGTCCACGGCGTCGTCCGTGCGGGCCATCTTCATGATGACGCCGGTCGCGCCGGGTCCCAGAGTGGCCGCGTCGAAGGTCTCGCGCACCTGCCGGGTGGCGGCCCTGACGTGCTGCTCGAAGAGGCGCCGGTCACGTCCTTCGCCCCATAGCTCGCCCATCGAGAACAGGAAGGAGTTGAGCGTGACCATGAGCACGCTCAGCAGGGCGAGCGAGATGAGGGCCTCGAGCAGGGTGAAGCCGCGTCTCATTGGATGGGCCTCGGCGCCGGCGCGCCGCCTCCGGGTTGTCCGACGCCCTGGC
>CAZRPB010000039.1:11641-17613 GCA_964601955.1 uncultured Klebsiella sp.
GGCGGGCGCTTGCCCCCCGCCTGGTCGGTGGAAGGACGTCGGGCGTTCGAACCTTTGGAAGTGAACTGCGACCCCTTCATGCCGCTCGAGCCGCTGAGCGCGGGCCCGCCGGCGGTCGCCGAGCTGACCGTGGTCCGGCCGGATTCGGTGTAGCCGCGTTCCCGTTCAAGACGCACGCGCGCGTCGGCGATGATCTTGGCCTTCTCGCCCGGCACGGACCACGTGGGGCGGAGCAGCATGCGCTCCTCGGTCCACTCGACCGAGTCGCCGGCCGCGTTCTCCATCTCCGCCTCGACCTTGACGCGGAAGAGGTCGCTCACGGGCGTGGCCTCGATCTCGCCCTTCCAGCGCGCGGTGCGGTCGCCGGGCAGGTTGACCTCGCCGCCCGTCGTGACGTCATCGTAGTTCGGCGCCTCGAGCACGGCGCCGAGCACGCGGGCCCGGTCCTCGAGGTCCTGTTCGTCGATGCGCAGGCTCTGCCGGCTGAGCAGGACGTTGGAATAGGCGGCGCCCAGGCTCACGGCGGCGAGGGCGAAGATGGCGAGGCTCACCAGCACCTCGACGAGGGTGAAGGCGCGGCGGCTCATCGGGCGTTCTCCGCCGGAAGCGGGGCGCAGGTGAGGGGGTCGATGGGGACGACGGAGCGGTTACCGTCACGGGTCACTTCGAGCCGCACGCGGTCGCAGGTGCCGTCCGGGTGGAAGCGGATGCGCGCCACGGGGTCCTCCTGGGCGCGGCCGCCGATCAGGATCGCGCCGTCCACCTCGGGGCCGATCACGCGCACGGTGACGTCCTCCCTCACGGGAAGACGTTCCTCATGGTCGTCGCGGCCGTCGTTCCATGTGAAGTCGGGACCTTCTTCGCCGGGCAGCCGCACGTGCTGCCACAGTTCGGTCACGCGGCCCGTCTCGACGGACTTGCGGCGCATGCGCTGCATCAGCGCGAGCAGGCCGTCCTCGGGGTCCGACCGCGCGGTGCCCTTGAGCAGCGAGGTCGCGCCGCCGATCATCACGCCCATGAGCATGCTGATCATGGCGATGACCAGCAGCGTCTCCAGCAGGGTGAAGCCGCGTCGCGCCGGCGCGGGCGCCGGATGCTCGGCGGTCCCGGGGGTCACCAGTTGCCGATGTCGTCCGCGGTGTCGGGCTGCTTGTCCCGTCCCTTGGAGAAGAGGTCGTAGGAGTCCGGGTTCTTCGTGCCGGGGTAGCGGTACTGGTAGGCCTCGCCCCACGGGTCGACCGGAAGCTTGCCGCCCGAGGCCTTCACGTAGGGGCCGCGCCAGCGGTCGGCCTTGCCCTCGGGGGCGGTGACCAACGCGTTGAGGCCCTCTTCGGTCGAGGGGTAGTCGCCGAGATGGCTGCGGTAGCTCATGAGCGGCGCCTCGAGCGAAGACTTCACGAAGACCTTGGCGGCGCCTTCCTGGCCCTGGCCGAAGAACTTGTCGAGGTTCTGGACGACGACGCCGATCAGCATCGCCATGATCGCGATGGTGATGAGGATTTCGAGCAGGGTGAAGCCCTTGCGGAGGCGTCGGGCGGGATGGTTGGACTGGGTCATGGAAAGGTTCAGCGTGCGCGGGATGACTTCGAGGGCTTGGCGGAGTCACGCGAGCCCGTCGGCGTCGCGCCGCGGTCATCGCCGCGAGGGCCGCGCATGTCGCCGCCTTCGGGGCCGCGTCCGCCGCGGTCGCCGTAGCGTCGGCGCATCTCGTCACGGAAGGCCTCGATCTGTTCGCGCGTCGGGGGCTGTCCGCCGTTGAAAAGGGGTCCGCCCGGCGCGGTGGGGCCGCCGGTCGGCGCGCCGCTCGTGGCCGCGCCGGAGACGACCGTCGCCGCCACGGGGGCCTGGGCGCCGGTGTAAGGCACCACGGTGGCCGTGCGCATCGCCAGCCGGACGGGCTGGCCGTCGGATTCGACGATCAGCGATTCCTCGACCGGGTCGAAGTCCTTGATGGTCATGGGCGCGCCTCCCTCGATCACCTCACCCTTGGCGATCCAAGCAGACTGCTTCGTCGCGACGTTGTAGATGCTGTAGTAGGTCGTTCCCTTGTCGGTGTACATCCCGCGGAATTCGATGGTGCCGGGCTTGGCGTCGGTGGGGCCGCCGGCTCCGCCGTGGCCGAAAGGGGAGTTTTTGACCAGACCGTCCAGGCCGGCTCCGGACAGCGGCTGGACCGTGATCAGGAGCCCGAAGGCGAGCAGGTAAGGGAAGGGGCGGGCGGACATCGAGGTCGGGGGTATGGATGGAAACACCAACAGGCCGCTTAGGTTGCCTATTCATTCCCCTTTTCACAGGGTTTTTTGAGCCCTCCCCGCGCCCTCGAAGGCGCCGAAAGACCCCCGTTTTATTACATAAACAGTTCATATTCAGTTATTTAACAAGTAATCTCTGCCTGTGGGCGCCGCGGACCATGGCGGATTCTTGCAACAGACGGATGTCAGGCCTGTCTTGTGAGAGTGATGCCGTGCTCACCTCCGTCCCTTCGGACGGCCCTGACCTCGCTGGTCCTGGCCGTCGGGGCGGTCTGCCCGCTCACGGCCCAGCAGGAATTTCAGCAGGTCATCGTCCCCTTCCTGGACAAGCACTGCTACGAGTGCCACGACGCCGACCTGAAGAAGGGCGGCCTCGACCTTGAGGCGATCAAGGATGACGCCGCCATGTTCCGGCAGCAGCGCATGTGGCGGGAGCTGCTGCAGCTGGTCTCCGAAGGACAGATGCCGCCCGCCAAGAAGAAGGTGCGTCCGACGCAGCCGGAGATCGACGCGCTCACCGGCGCCGTCTCGACGCTGCTGCGTCGCGCCACGGCCGCCCAGAAGCCCGACCCCGGCGCGGTCACCGTGCGGCGTCTCAACCGCACCGAGTTCAACGCCACCGTGCGCGACCTCTGCCTCGTCGACGGGGACTTCTCCATCGACTTCCCCGCCGACGACACCGGATACGGTTACGACAACATCGGGGACGTGCTCTCGTTCTCGCCGGTGCACCTCGAGCGATTCCTCTCCGCCGGCGAGCGCATCGCCTCCCTCGCGCTGCCCGACAAGGAGTCGTCGCCCAATTCCTTCAACCTCGACCTCTCGCGCATGCTGCCCCGGGGCCGCGTGGAGGAACAGGCGCGCTACTTCCTCCCCGCGACCACGATCGTCGGCCAGGTGGAGGCGACTCGCGACGGCGAGTACGTCGCCCGCATCGACCTCTGGGCCGGCGGCGAGCGCACCGACCCTCCCGCCGAGCTGACCATCACCGTGGCGGGCCGGCAAGTGGGCCGTCTCAGCGTCAAGCCCACGCCCAACAAGCGCTTCGGCACCCACGAGGCCAAGTTCACCCTGCCCGCCGGTCAGCACGAGATGAAGCTCACCTGGACCAACGCCCCGGCCGCGGGCTCCAAGGGCAAGCGGTCCCTGTCCGGCCATCGCGTGCGCCTGATCGGTCCGCTCGACGTCCGCACCGGCCTCCAGCGACGCCTCGCCGAGGTGGCGGGCAAGCTGCAGGGCGAGGCGCGCGCCCGCGCGATCGTGACCTGGTTCGTGTCCCGTGCCTTCCGTCGTCCGGTGACCCCGGCGGAGCTCGCCCGTTACGCGAAGGTCTTCCTCGAGGCCGAGAAGTCGGGCGGCGACTGGGAGGACGGCGCGCGCGCGGTCGTCGCCGTCAGCCTCGCCTCCCCCAAGTTCGTCTTCCGCGCCGAGCAGGAGGAGAAGGCCGCGACGGCGGAAGCGCGTCCGGTCGGCGACTTCGCGCTCGCCTCGCGCCTCAGCTACTTCCTGTGGGGCTCGATGCCCGACGACGCGCTCCTCCAGGAGGCCTTCGCCGGCACGCTGCACAAGAATCTCTCCGCCCAGGCGTCCCGTCTCCTGCGCGACGGCCGCTCGTCGCACCTCGTGACCGGCTTCGGCATCCAGTGGCTCCAGCTGCGCCGTCTCTCCGCCGTCGAGCCGGACCCGGGGCTGTTCCCTGAGTTCGACGAGGGCATGCGCGTCGCGATGACGCGCGAGACGGAGCTCTTCCTCGCCTCCGTGCTCCGCGAGGACCGCCCGCTCACCGACCTGCTCGACGCCGACTACACGTACGTCAATCCGGCGCTGGCGCGGCTCTACCGCCTGCCCCACCCCGGCGGCGGCGGCGTGGACGGCTTCGTGCGCGTGACACTGCCCAAGGGCGAGCGCGGCGGGCTCCTCACGCAGGCCTCCATCCTCACCGCCACTTCCAACCCCGACCGCACCTCCCCCGTAAAGCGCGGCAAGTGGATCCTGGAGCAGATCCTCGGCACGCCGCCGCCTCCCGCGCCCGCCGGCGTGGCCGCGCTCGAGTCGCAGAAGGAGCTCAAGGGCACCCTCCGCGAACGCATGGAGCAGCACCGCGCCAATCCGAACTGCGCGTCCTGCCATAACCGGATGGACGCGATCGGCTTCGCCTTCGAGCGCTTCGACGCCATCGGCCGGCTGCGTGACAGCGACGAGGGCCGTCGCATCGACCCTGCTGGCGTCCTCCCCGACGGACGCGCCTTCTCCGGCGCGGCCGAGCTCAAGCGCCTGCTCAGGGCCGATGAGAAGAAGTTCATCCGCAACCTCGCGGCCAACCTGCTGACCTTCGCCCTCGGCCGCGGTCTCGACTATTACGACGAGCCTGCCCTCGACGAGATCGTGGAGAAGACCGTCAAGGGCGGCTCCAAGTTCTCCGTCATGACGCAGGCCGTGGTGGAGAGCGTGCCTTTCCGCCTCCGTCGCGGCGCTTCACAGGTTGCAACCGCCCCCGGACCCGCCCAGAGTACCAAGTGAACCCCATGCGTCGCGACCTCGCAGTCACCCGCCGCACCGTCCTCAAGGGACTCGGCGTCACCATGGCCCTGCCGTGGCTTGAAGCCATGGGCGTCCAGACTTCCTGGGCCGCCGGGAACACGCCCGTCAAGCAGGCCGCCCCGAACCGCCTCGCCATCGTCTACGTCCCGAACGGCGTGAACTATGACGGCTGGCGCGTGGGCGCCGAGGGCTCGCTGCCTTCGAAGCTGCCCGCGATCCTGCGCCCGCTCGAGCGCGTGAAGTCCGACTTCTCCGTCCTCACCGGCCTGACCGCCGACAAGGCGCGCGCCCACGGCGACGGCGGCGGCGACCACGCCCGCGCCATGGCCGCCTTCCTCACCGGCGCCCAGCCCCGCAAGACCGACGGCGCCAACATCCGCGCCGGCATCTCGGCCGACCAGCTCGCCGCCGCCCGCATCGGCGACCGCACCCGTCTCGCCTCGCTGGAGATCGGCACCGAGGCCAGCCGTCTCGCCGGCGGCTGCGACTCCGGCTACAGCTGCGTCTACCAGTCCAACATCTCCTGGCGCTCCGAATCCCAGCCGATGCCCAAGGAGGTCAACCCGCAGCTCGTCTTCGAGCGGCTCTTCGGATCGGGCACCGACGCGGAGCGCGCCAGGCGCGACGCCGCGCGCAAGAGCGTGCTCGACGTCGTGCGTGACGACTACCGTGAGCTCAACGTCCGCCTCGGCCGAGGCGACCAGCTGAAGCTCGACGAGTATTTCACCGCCGTGCGCGAGCTCGAGCAGCGCATCGCCCGCTCCGCGCAGGACGCGCGCAAGGCCCTGCCGCCCGGCGTGCGCGCGCCCTCCGGCATCCCCCAGAGCCTCGAGGACCACCTCCGGCTCCTCGCCGACCTCGCCGTGCTCGCCTTCCAGACCGACACCACGCGCGTCTGCACGTTCGTCTTCGCCAACGAGGGCAGCAACCGCGCCTATCCCTTCATCAACGTCCGCGAAGGACACCACGCCCTCTCCCACCACGGCAACAGCCCGGACAAGCTGGCGAAGATCCAGGACATCAACGTCTTTCACTCCACGCAGCTGGCCTACTTCCTGGAGAAGATGAAGTCGGTGAAGGAGGGCGACGGCACGTTGCTCGACCACTCGATGGTGGTCTACGGGTCCGGCAACGGCGACGGCGACCGTCACAACCACGACGACCTGCCGATCCTGCTCG
>CAZRPB010000040.1:0-7385 GCA_964601955.1 uncultured Klebsiella sp.
CGCATCTCCGACGTCATCTACACGAAGCATGACGGGGTCGCGCTCACGATGGACGTCTTCCGCCCGGCCAAGGCCAACGGCGCGGCGGTGGTCAAGGTCATCAGCGGCGGTTGGAACTCCAACCACCGCGGCATCTCGGACGGCGGATGGCCGGCCCGCGGCTACGTGACCTTCGTCGTGGTGCACGGGACCCAGCCCCGTTTCAACGTCGGTGAGATCGTGGTCGACCTGAAGCGGGCGGTGAGGTTCATCCGGGCCAACGCCGCCAAGTTCGGCGTCGACCCGGACAGGATCGGAGTCACCGGCGGCAGCGCCGGCGGACACCTCAGTCTGATGCTCGCCACGCGCGCCGACGGCGGCAACGCGAAGTCGGCCGACCCGGTCGACCGCGTCAGCAGCGCCGTGAACGCGGTCGCATGCTTCTACCCTCCGACGGACTTCCTCAACTGGGAGAAGGAAGGCGACAGCCGGCAGGGGGTCGGACCGCTGACGACCCGGGCGCCCGCCTTCGGGACCCTCGTGGCCACGCCCGAGGACCGCGAGAAGGCCGGCCGCGAACTCTCGCCCATCTATCACGTGAGCGCCAAGACCCCGCCGGTCTACATCGTCCAAGGGGACGCCGATCCGCTCGTTCCCGACAGCCAGGCGACCCGCTTCCAGAGCGCGGCCGTCAAGGCCGGCGCGAAGTGCGAAGTGCTCATCCGCAAGGGTGCGGCCCACGGCGGCTGGGCCGAACAGGGCGCGGCCGACACCGACCGCATGGCCGAGTGGTTCGATCTTCACCTGCTCGGCAAGCAGCCGGCCCAGCCCTTCGGATTCGGGGTCTCCTCGCTGCCCAGCACGCCGCTGCCCAAGAAGGCCGCCAAGGGCAAATAATCTGGCGGGCGACGCCTTCCGCCCTATCCAAGAAGCATGGAAAGCCGCTGCCGCCTCATCCTGGCCTTGGACGTCGAGACCAAGGATGAGGCCGTCGCCCTCGCACGACCGCTGGCGGGCAGCCTCGGCTGGGTGAAGCTCGGCCTGCAGCTGTTCACCAAGCACGGCCCGGACATCGTGGACGAGTTCCACGGCATGGGCTTCAAGGTGTTCCTAGACCTCAAGCTGCACGACATCCCCAACACCGTCGCATCAGCGATCAAGAGCCTCAAGGGCCGTCCCTGCTCCCTGCTCACCCTGCACGCCGGGGGCGGACCTGAGATGATCGCCCGGGCGGCCGACGCGGCGCGCACCGCCCTGCCGGAATGCCGGCTCCTTTCCGTGACCGTGCTCACCTCCATGGACCAGGCCCAGCTTGCCGCGGTCGGCATCGAGCGTCCGGCGGAGGAACAGGTCCGGCTGCTGGGCCGCATGGCCGTGGCGGCCGGCTCCCACGGCCTGGTCTGCTCACCGCTCGAACTCCCGATCCTCCGCGCGGCCCTCGGCACGGCACCCGACCTCGTCACGCCCGGCATACGCTATCCCGACGCCAAGGGGGACGACCAGAGCCGCGTCATGACACCCGCCGACGCCGCGGCCGCCGGCGCGAGCTTCATCGTGGTGGGACGCCCCATCCTCAAGGCGACGGATCCGGCCGCCATGGCGCAACGCATCCGCAAGGAGATCGGCGAGTCCCGGTGAGCGACGGGCGGGACATCCTCGTGCTGCTGGCCGCCGGGTCGGCCCGTCGCATGCAGTCCGCCGTGGACGACAAGACCCTCGCTCCGCTCTGCGGCTCCCCGGTCTTCATCCATTGCCTGCGGGCCTTCTCCGCGACCGGGCTTTTCGGCCGCGCCGTCGTCACCTACCGCGACGAGGCTCAGCTTGAGCGGATCAAATCCCTGCTTGCCTCGGAAAACATCGGTTTGCGCGTCGACTTCGTCCAGGGCGGCGACTCCCGTCAGGATTCGGTGCTGGCCGCCCTGTCCGCTTGTGAATCGCACGACGGTCTCGTCCACATCCACGACGCCGCGCGCCCCCTCATCACGGAGGCCGCCATCCGCAAGGTCAGGGCCAAGGCCTCCGAGACCGGCGCGGCCATCCTCGCCGGACGGGCGGCTGACACGGTCAAGATCGCCAAGGCGGATTCGGCCTCGGTGGCCGCCTCGCCCGACCGCGCGCTGGTCTGGACCGCCGAGACCCCGCAGGTCTTCCGCACGGCCGACATCCTGCGTGCCTACCGCAAGGTCAACGAATCCGGCCGCAAGGTGACCGACGACAGCTCGGCGCTCGAAACGGTCGGCATCGAGGTCGCCCTCGTCGAGAACCCGGACGTGAACCTCAAGCTGACCCGGCCGGCCGACTTCGCGCTCGCGGAAGCCGTGCTCAGGTCGCGCGCTCAGTAACCGGCCTGCCTCAAAGCCGTGTCGAGCTTCACCTGGAAGTCGGCGACGTCGGCCTGGGAGGGACGGTAGCCGGGCGAGGGGGGATTGAACCCGAGCTGACCCATCTGGTCGAGATACCAGGTGCCGACGGAACCGTCGGTGAACTTGACCGAGCCGCTGACCATCGCCCCGGGAGCCATCACGGTATCGATGCTGATCGACACGCCGGACTGGGACTGGGGCGCAGGTTCGGCCTGCGTTGGATCGGCGGGGACGGCGACCTCGGCCGTCTCGGCCTGGGGCTCGTCGGCCTTCTTGGGCTCCTCCTTCTCGATAAGACTGAGGTTCAGGTCATCGACCAGCAGACGGACGTCCATGTAAGTCATGTGCACGTCGAATTCAGAGGCCAGACGCGCCTGGATCTGGGAGAGCGTCGCCCCCTCGGCCACCCAGGATGATACCTGGCCCGTCTGCTGGCTGCTGAGCTTGGTCATGCCCGCAAAGTGTGAGGTTCCCGGCGGTTTTTCAAGCACCCGCTCTAAACGGCTGGAAAACGGCCCCGAGGCCTGCAAGTTGAACCCATGTCCACCGAGCCACTTTGGAAGAAGTGCGGCGAATACGCCGACATCGTCTATGAGAAGGCCGACGGCATCGCCCGCGTGACCATCAACCGGCCGACCCGCCGTAACGCCTTCACGCCGGACACCGTGGCCGAGATGATCGCGGCCTTCTCGGACGCCCGGGATGACTTGAAGGTCGGCGTGGTGCTGCTGCGCGGCGCCAACCCCCAGCACGACGGCAAGACGGCCTTCTGCGCCGGCGGGGACCAGAAGATCCGTGGCGATCGCAAGGGCGGCTACGTCGGCAAGGACGGCGTCCCGCGCCTCAACGTGCTCGATCTGCAACGGCTCATCCGGACGATGCCCAAGGTGGTCATCGCCCTGGTCTCAGGGTTCGCCATCGGGGGCGGACACGTGCTGCACGTGGTCTGCGACCTGACCATCGCCGCCGAGGACGCGGTCTTCGGTCAGACGGGGCCGCGCGTGGGCAGCTTCGACGGGGGCTTCGGCGCCTCCTACCTGGCACGCATCGTGGGTCAGAAGAAGGCCCGTGAGATCTGGTACCTCTGCCGCCAGTATGACGCGAAGCAGGCCCTGGAGATGGGCCTGATCAACGCCGTGGTGCCGGTGAAGGACCTCGACGCCGAGGGAGTGCGCTGGGCGCAGGAGGTCCTGGAGAAGAGCCCGCTCGCCATCCGCTGCCTCAAGTCGGCGTTCAACGCCGAGCTCGACGGACAGGCCGGCATCCAGGAACTGTCGGGCAACGCGACGCTGCTCTACTACCTCACCGAACAGGGAGACGAGGGGCGCGCCGCATGGAACGAGCGTCGCAAGCCCGACTTCAGGAAATTCCCCTGGCTGCCCTGAGCGATGCGGGTCACGGAGACCGCCGCCGACCTGCTCCGCGCGACGCTGTCCGAAGGGGACGTGGCGATCGACGGCACGGCTGGCCGTGGAAGGGACGCGCTGCTGATGGCAGGTCTGGTGGGGGCGGGCGGGCGGGTGCACGCCTTCGACGTGCAGGCCGAGGCGATTGACTCGACACGCGCCCTGCTCGCCCAGGCCGGGCTGCTCGATCGATGCACGCTGCATCGACGCTGCCACGCCGAAATGACCTCGGCCCTGCCGGCCTGCGACCATGGCAGAGTCGGTGCAGCGATCTTCAATCTGGGCTACCTCCCAGGCGGTGACCACTCCGTGAAGACCTGCGCCGAAACGACCTTGAAGGCGCTCGAGGCCGCCGTGAGGACGCTCAGGCCGGGCGGCAGGCTCATCTGCGTCTGCTACACCGGACACCCGGGCGGAGAAGATGAGGCCGAGTCGGTGCACGCCTGGATGACGGCCAGAGCCAGGGAGGGACTGGAGCTGACCGTCGAAGGGCGCGAACCGGGCACGGGCAGACCTTGGCTCGCCTGCCTCACCCGCGGCTAGGTTTGATTCCGGGCATGAACCCCGCTTGATGAAACCATGAACCGCCCCGGACGCATCGCCGTGACAGGAGCCGAAGGCTTCGTCGGCCGGACGTTGTGCGCCCACTTGCGAGAGGCGGGCCACGAGATCGTGCGTCTGCGCTCACGCACCCCGGGCCCCGGCGGCTACGACATCCATTCCGGCCGCATCGACAAGGTAGCGCTACGAGGCTGCGATGCGGTGGTCCATCTCGCCGGAGCTCCCATCGCCCGACGCTGGAATGAAAGGGGCGTCCTGGACATCCTGGAGAGCCGCGTGGCCTCGACCGACCTGATCGCCCACGCCCTCGCCGAACTGCGGACCGGCGGGGGACCTTCCGTGTTCATCTGCATGTCGGGCATCAACCGGTATGGAACCCGGCGGGAGGGAATCCTGACCGAGTCGTCGGACACGCGGGAGGACGGTTTCCTGTCGAAGGTCACTTCCGCCTGGGAGGAGGCCGCCACCCCGGCGGTCAAGGCGGGGATTCGCACCGTCTTCCTTCGCACCGGCATGGTGCTGGGGGCTTCGGGAGGTCCCCTGCAGCTCATGCTGCCGGCCTTCCGGCTCGGATTGGGCGGACCGATCGCCGGTGGGGCGCAGGCCGTGAGTTGGATCACGGTCGATGACCTGGCCCGGCTCATCCTCTGGTGCCTGGACCGCGCCGACGTGTCCGGTCCGGTCAATGCGACCGCCCCGGGTCATGTGACGCAGCGCGAGTTCGCCCATGCGCTCGGCAAGGCCCTCCGCCGGCCGGCCTTCCTGCCTCTTCCGCGCTGGGCGCTGGCTCCTCTGGGCGGCTTCGCCAAGGAGACGGTCCTATCGGACCTGAGGGTCCGGCCTGAGAAAGCCCTTGCGGCGGGCTTCACATTCCGCTGCCCCCGGATCGAAGACGCGTTCAAGGAGTGCCTGCGCGGCTGATTTTGGATTGATGGGGATGGCGCCGGCAGGGATTGTCTGACTCATGTCCCGAGCACTCCTGGCCCTCCTTGCGTTCCTCGCCGTCGGCTGCGATGACACGGGTCGGACCGGCGCCCCCTCGCTCGACGTCGAGGATCCGGACTTCAAGCAGGGCCAGATCTTCCACAAGCAGGGCGAGACGCGACGGGCGCTGGAATGCTTCCTGAAGGTCATCGACAGCCGCAAGAACGCCGCGGAATCCCACCTCGAGGCCGGCCGCATGTACCTCGACCTCGGCGACCCGCTGCCGGCCATCTACCACTTCAACCAGTACGTCCGACTCAAGCCCGGCTCGCAGCAGGCGCCGATGGTGAAGCAGATGATCCGCACCGCGGAAAAGCAGTACATGAAGCAGCTGCCGGGGCAGCCCATGGAACCCGACGCCTCGGGCAGCGTGGACCTCAACGGCCGCCTGCGGGCCCTCCAGATGGAGAATGACCGCCTGAAGAAGGAACTTTCAGAATACACCAGACTGCGCCCCTCCGACCCCGCCCCCTCCGCCCCTCAGCCCAACGCCCCGACCGCGGCGGGCTCAGGACGGACCTACACGGTCGTCGCCGGTGACAACCCCACGCGCATCTCGATGAAGATGTACGGCAACGGTTCCCGCGCCAATGACATCATCAAGGCCAACCGCGACAAGGTGCCCAATCCTCAGGCGCTGAAGCCTGGCATGGTGCTGGTCATCCCGGAGTGAGCCATGCGGATCACCCGCATCCGCGCGGCTGACTTCCGCAACGTCACGTTCGCGGACGTGGACACGGACGCGCCGCGGATCTTCCTGCTGGGGGAGAACGGACAGGGGAAGACGAACCTGCTCGAGGCCGCCGGCCTGGTCTCGGCGTTCCGGTCGTTCCGCACGACGGAGATCGCGCCGCTCGTGCGCAACGGGGCCAAGGAGGCGCGCCTGCGCATCGACGTCCGGGACGACGGCGGCACGACGTCGGCGGTCGAAGTGCGCCTGGCCAAGGGCTCGCGCACGGGACAGGTCGACGGCACGCCCGTCACCTCGGTCGCCGCCCATCTCGGGAGGTTTCCCACGGTCGCTTTCTGCTCCGACGACCTCCGCCTCATACGCGGTTCGCCCTCCAACCGAAGACGGTGGCTGGACGCTGCAATCGGCGGCACGGACCCGGCTTACTTGGAGGCCGTGCGCACCTACCAGAGGGGCCTGGAAGGCCGCAACGCCCTGCTGAAAAATCCGGAACCGTCTGAGGAGGAACTGCGGGCGTTTGAATCCGCGATGCTGCCCGCGGCCCGCCTGATCATCGAATCGCGCGCCCGGCAGCTGCCCGAGATCTCCGAGACGCTCCGTGACGTGGCCGGTCGCGCCGGCTTCACCGCCGCGGCGACTGTTAGGCACCGCCCTGACACCGCAGCCGACGAGCTTGAAGGCTGCTGGAAGCGGATGCGGCCGGCTGAACTCGCCGCGGGCTCCACGCTCAAAGGACCTCACCGCGATGATTTCGAAGTCCTCTTCGACGGCCATGACGCCGCGGACTACGCGAGCGAGGGACAGCAGAGGCTCATCGTCCTCGGGCTCACGCTGGCACGGGTCAGACGTGACGCCGCCCGGGCGCCCACCGCCCCGGTCATCCTCGCCGATGACGTGCTGGGCGAACTGGATGACGTCCGACGGTCGGCCTTCTGGAAAGAGATCGGCGAAGGGCATCAGGTCATCGCCACGGGCACTCGTCCGCCGCCCGGAAACGGCTGGTTGACCTACGAAGTGGCCTCCGGGGCCTATCGGAAGGGCTGATTTTGGCGTTGTTTAAGGCTCCCATGGCCTCTTGGATGGGGGCATGAAGGACTTCCTGCTCTACGCCTCCGTGGTGGCCCTCTTCGTGGTCTGCATCCTGGTGGTGCTCATCATCCTCATGCAGCGCCCGAGCGCCAACGCCGGCATGGGCGCGGCCCTGGGCGGCGGAGCGGCCGAAAGCGTCTTCGGGGGCGAATCCGCCAATGTGCTTTCCAAGATGACCTCCACGCTGACGGTCATCCTTTTCATCCTGAGTTTCGGCCTCTACCTCGGCTTCGTGGCCCGCGAAAAGAAGGCCCCCTCCGCCCTCGATGCGGCGTCCACCGCCGCCCCGGCGGCCGCTCCTGCCGCTCCGGC
>CAZRPB010000040.1:7485-17351 GCA_964601955.1 uncultured Klebsiella sp.
GCCGCTCCGGCGTCCGCCGCTCCGGCGACTCCGGCCGCCCCGGCCGCACCCGCGGCCCCGGCTCCCGCCAAGAAGTGACCCGTGGGCGGAATGAGGCCGTTCAGCATCGCGCTGCGCTGGGCCCTCTGCCTCTCGCTCACGCCGCTCTTCGGTCAAGGGCGTGACGATCTGCGCCTGCCGCAGCTCTCGGCAAGCGAGGCCGCCAAGGCTCTGGACGACATCCGCAACTCCAGGCTGACCTCCGACGTCTGCTTCGGTTTCGAAGCCGTCCATCGTCCGCGGCGCGGCGATGCGTCCGCACCGGTCAAAGGCACGCTCTGGGCTTCCTCCCGCGGCGACTCCCACCTGCTGCGCATCGAGATGCAGGACGGCGCGAACACCCGCATCCTCGCCCGGAAGTCGAAGTCCGGAAGCGAAGTCCTCGTCCACGCCGACGGCCGTCTCACACGCCCGAAGGCAGGCTCCTTCACCCCGCTTTCCGCCGGCCTTCTCGTGAGCGCCTTCGACCTGCAGCTTCCCTTCACGCACTGGAACGGGACGAAATACGTGTCCACCGAACGCGGCCGCCGTCCGATGCACGTCTTCAGCGCCCGACAGGAGGGGTTCGAGGGCGAGGTGACGTTCGGCGTCGACCGCGCCTACGGAGCGATCCTCGAGGCCAAGGTCAGGTCATCCGACGGCAGGCCGCTGCGCTCACTCGCGGTCGAGGATTTCGCCAAGGCGGGGGACCAATGGGTGCTGGGCACCTGCAGCGTGCGGGATGAGGCGAGCCGCGACACCGACCTGCTCAAGTTCACCGAGGCCGCGATCGGACTGCGACTCGGCGACGACGTCTTCACCGAAGCCTCGCTTGCCCGGCCTGCGGAAAAGCCGGCGGGCTTCAGACCGCTCTGACCATGCCGGCTTCCCTCGGAGACATCACCCGGTTCTGCGACGCCCTCACCAATCGGCGTGAGATTCCCGACTTCCCCGACGCCCACAACGGATTGCAGCACCGGGGCAAGGAACGCGTCCGCAAGGTGGGCGCGGCGGTGGACGCCGGCACGGAAGTGTTCAAGGCCGCCGCCCGACGTGGAATCGACTTCCTCATCGTGCACCATGGCATGCGCTGGAAGCCCGTCTCGCCCGCCCGGGAGGTCGCCAAGTCGCGCCAGGCGGCGCTGCGCAAGCATGGGCTTTCCCTGTACTCCAGCCACCTCCCGCTCGACGCCCATCCGGTCATCGGCAATAACGCGCTCATCGCCGCCGATCTGGGACTGCGGGTGATCGACTGGTTCGTGGATTACGAGGGCCTGCCCATCGCCTGCGTCTGCCGGGGCGTCCTCCGCACGACGTTACGACGCCGGCTCAAGTCAACCTACCCGGACACTTTCAAGGCCATCGAATTCGGTTCCGCCAGACCCGCCCGCATCGCAATCCTCAGCGGCAGCGGACGCAGCGCCCTGCCCCTCCTCCGGGCCGCCGGCTGCGACACGCTCATCACCGGAGAGCTCAGAGAAGAGCATTTCAACGAGGCCCAGGAACAGGGCTGGAATCTCTACCCCTGCGGTCACTACGCCACCGAAACGTGGGGCGTGAAGGCTCTCGCGGCCGCGGTCTCAGCCGAGTTCGGCGTGCCCTGGGAATTCATCGGCACGGGCAACCCGCTCTGAGCGCATGGCGGCCTACCGGGGACGTCTCGCGCCTACCCCCACGGGATTGATGCACGTGGGCCATGCGCGCACCTTCGCCCTCGCGGCCCGTCGGGCGGAAGCGGCGGGAGGCGCGCTCATCATGCGCATCGAGGACCTGGACGGCTCACGCTGCCGGCCGGAGTTCTCCGAAGCGGCGCTCGAGGACCTCCGTTGGCTGGGTCTCGCATGGCAGGAAGGCCCCGACGTGGGCGGGGCGCGGGCGCCTTACCTGCAATCCCAGCGCATGCCATGGTTCGCCGAGGTCTGGCGCAGACTGCACGCGACGGGCGCCATCTATCCGTGCGACAAGTCCCGCAAGGACGTCGAACGCGCCCTGTCCGCGCCGCATGCCGAAGATGACGCCGAACCGATCTTCCCCGCCTCACTGCGCCCGGCCTCGGACGCCGGCCGCGACGCCTTCGATCCAGGCTCGACCAACTGGAGATTCAGGGTGCCGGACGGAAAGGCCATCGGGTTCATGGATGCCATCCGGGGAACGCAACGCTTCACCGCAGGAACCGACTTCGGCGACTTCCTCGTCTGGCGCAAGGACGGCATGCCGGCCTACGAACTTTCCGTGGTCGCGGACGATCACGCCATGGGCGTGACCGAGGTCGTCCGGGGCGCGGACCTCCTTCTTTCGACCGCACGCCAGCTGCTGCTCTTCGAGGCCCTCGGCTGGCCTCCGCCGGCATGGGCCCATGCGCCGCTCATCATGGACGTTTGCGGCAGGCGCCTTGCAAAGCGCACGGACGGGCTGTCGATCAGGGAGCTGAGAAGCAGGGGCTTCAGTCCTGACGCGGTGCTGAACGAAGATCTGGTCCGCCTGACCGAGGGCTCAGGAGCCTGACTTGCGATCGGTCGGCGTCGGCTTCGCGCCCGTTGACGTGGCAGGCCCCTTCTGGATGCGCTCACGTATCGACTTGAAGGCGGTGACAAGCCTCTCATCGCCGTCCGCCTCCTTGATCGCCTGATCGGCCCACTTGAGCGCACGCTCCTTGTTGGCGGGGTCGATGCCCTGCGACGCGAGCGCCTTGTTGATCGAGGCGATGGCCTTGCGGCCGCTGTGCAGCTCGTCGTAAAGCCGGCACACCTCGTCAAAGTCCTTCTCCCGGATGGCCTTGTTGATCTTGGCGGTGTACTCGGTCCGCTTCTGCCTGTCCGCCGCCGCGGCCTTGGCTTCGACGGACGCCTTCGCGCGGCCCTCAGGGGTGTTGGCGAAGGCGGAGAACTTGGCCAGGTAGGCCTTGGGACCCGAGCCTGGCGAGTAGCCGCTGACCCGGCCGAAGGCGTCTCCCGACTCGGCGTCCATCAGCAGGACGGTGGGGAATCCGCTCACGCCGAACTTGGCCTGAATCTCACGGTTCCTGGCCTTCACCTCGGGCGGCTGAGGCTTCTTGTTGGGATAGTCCAGTTCGACGAGCACGTAGTTCTTGGCGAATTCCTTGAACTCCTTGGTCGTGAAGACCTCGTCACGGAGCTTGATGCAGAAACCGCACCAGTCGCTTCCCGTGAAATCCACCAGGATGGCCTTCTTCTCCTTGAGGGCGACCTTCCTGGCCTCGTCGAGGTCGGTGAGCCACCCTTCGGCGGCGTTGAGCGAAACGGCGCAAAAAAACAGCGCCGCGATGATGCGGATTGATTGGGGCATGGTCATATTTTGGACGTCCGCCCGACTGAGGCAATCCCCTTAAGTCAGGCCCCCTTGTCGGCCTTGGCCTTGGGCTCCGGCTTCGCCTTTTCCAGTTTTCTTTCCGGGGAAATCCTTCGGGCCATCTCCAGCACGGCCCTGGAAAGGTCGGCTTCACCCTCAGCCTCCAGCAAGGCCTGCTGCAGAAGCTTCCAGGTGCGATCCATGGCCTTGGGGTCGATGCGATGCGAAAGGATGGCCTTGTTGAGGGTGCCCAGGGCCGATTGAGGAGGCTTCACGCCCTTGTAGATGACGTCGATGACGGCGACGGCGGCAGGGAAATCACGCGCCTTGATGGCCGCCTGGATCATCCGTTCGTTGGTGCGGATCCCCTCCAGCTCGGCAGCCTGCTCGCGTTCCTCCTCCTTCCGCTGGGCACGGTCCTCGGGGGTGTTGCGGAAGGCGGAAAGCTCAGCCACATAGGCCTGCGCATCCTTGCCCCCGTAGCCGGTGACGCGTCCGAATTCCTCGGAAGTCTTGCCGTCGACCATCACGACGGTCGGATACGAGGTCACGGCGAAGGCCGCCGCGGCCGCCTTGTTGCGGAGGATCGCCTCCTCGGACAGCTTGGCCTTCCTCGGGAAGTCGATCTTCACGAGCACGAAGCGTCTCGCGAAACGCGAGAAAGCTTCCGTGTCCAGGACCTGCTTGCGCAGGGAGACGCAGGCCGGACTCCAGTCACTGCCGGTGAACTCGATGAGGATGTCCTTGCGGTCCCTGGCGGCCTCCTTCCGCGCGGTCTCCAGATCGGCGTGCCACGTGTCCGCGGCAGGAGCCGAGGCATGCAGGCTGAGGAACGCCAGCAGTATGGAGACCGACCGTATCACTTGCCTTCCGTTTTGCGTCCGGCGGCCTGCTCGATGCGTTCGCGCATGGCCTTGAGGCGGGGAAGAAGGGGGGAATCGCCCGCTTCGGCGATGATCTCGTCCGTGGCCTTGAGAAGCGCGGCGAAGTCTCCCGGTTTGCATCGGGCGATGACGCCGATCCGGTATTGGGCCAGGATGCTCACGCGAAGTTCCCCCTTGGCCCCGGAATCCTTGAGGACCTTCTCGATGGCGGCCTCGGCGGCGGCCAGGTCCTTCTTCTCAACTGGGCCGGCGATGGCCTCCTCCACCTTTTCGCCCAGCTCCTCGGCGCGGCTCTCGGCCTCCAGTTCGTCGCGGAACGCCTTCACGCCCTCGGGATTGTTGCGCTTGAGCGCCTCCTTGAGCGATTCGACGTACTTGACAGGACCTCCCGGCTCATAGCCCGTCTTGGCGAAAGGCTGGCCGTCCTTGTTCATCAGCAGGATGGTCGGAAAGCCACGGATGGCGAACTGCTTGGCCAGCGCCTCGTTCTTCTCCTTCTGCGCCGCGGGCAGCTTCTTGGTGCGAGGGAAATCGAGCTCGACCAGCACGTAATGCTTGGACGCCTCCTTGAACTCCGGCTTGTCGAAGACCTCCTCACGGAGGCGGATGCACCAACCGCACCAGTCGCTGCCGGTGAAGTCGACCAGGATGGCCTTGTTCTCCTTGGCGGCGACCTTCTTGGCCTCATCGAGGTCCGTCAGCCAACCCTCGGCCGCGGTGAGAGGGGCGGCGGTCAGGACGAACGCCAGCAGGGTACGGAACATCAGGGTCATGAGCCATAGGATGCCCCGCCCGACCCCGGCAGGCAATCCGCAAAGGGACATGTCGGTTGCAATGGACCTGCGTCCCCGCAAGAAGAAGGCATGGCCAAAAGACGCGTCCTGCTGGTCGACAACGGCTCCTTGGAGCCGGCGGCCACGCTCGCGCTCCGCGACCTGGCGGAGCTGATCAACGCGGGCCGCAAGGAGAAGGTCCTGCCCGTCTCCGTCATGCACTCTGACAAGGTCGACCCCGCCCTGCTCGGCGGAGTCCCCGCGGTGATCTTTGAGCAGGCCGTCCGAAAGGCCGATGCCGACGGGGTGGAGGAACTGGTGGTGCTGCCGCTCTTCATCGGCCCCAGCCGTGCGATCACGGAATTCATCCCGAAGGTGTTCCGGGAAAACGCCGGGGGCGGGATGCGGCTCAAGGTCCTCCCGACGCTTTTCGACGAGGACGGCTCGGACCTCGCGCACATCCTCGAGGAGAACCTGCGGGCGACGGGATGGAAGAAGGGATCCGGCACGGTGCTGCTCTGCGACCATGGTTCACCGGTGAAAGCGGTGACGGAATGCCGCGACCGTCTCGCCGCGGCGCTACGCAAGGAACTCAAGCTGAAGCCGGACCAGCTCATCGCCTGCTCGATGGAACGACGCGAGGACGCCGAATATGACTTCAACGAACCCTTGCTCGAACGGGCGATCCAGCACGCGGAGGGCGACGCCGTGATCCTGATGATGTTCCTGCTGCCGGGGCGTCACGCCGGGCCCGACGGAGACGTGGCCGCCATCGCCAAGGAGTGCGCGCCCGCCGGCGTGCGTTGGAAACTCAGCCCGCTCATCGGCTCCCATGACATGCTGGCGGCCGTGCTCGCGATGAAGCTGGACTACGTGCCGCCTTCCAAGAACACGATCAAGGTCGCCAGCATCCTGTTCTTGGCGGCAGGTTTCCTTGTCCCCGCGGCGTTGCCGTACGTGCTGCCTGACTGGCTGCAGGACAAGCTCTGGCGGTCGCTCATCTCCCTGGCCGTCGTCCTCATCCTCCTGACAACCATCATTTACTGGGTCGGAAGGACACGGAAGTCCTGACCCTCAGGCCCGGGTCGCGACCCTGGCCAGCAGCCCGACGCCACGAAGAGGAGCGACCACCGCGCCGATGACCGCGATGAGCGGGGTCGGGAGGGAGGACGTGTCCGTCGAGCCGTCGGCCAATTCCCCCAGCGTCGTCAGCACGTCGGAGGATCCGGGCTGTGAGACCTTGGAGAGCAGACGCACGGGCAGCGAGGCTTCGGCTCCGGCCTCCAGGATGCGACCCGCCGCACGGGGCAACGACTTTGCGCCCATGTAGAGGCAGAGGGTGGCACCCGTCCCCACATGCGCCTTCCAATCGGGTTCAGATCCGTCGGCGCAATGTCCCGTGAGGAAGGTCACGGCCTGCGCGACGCCCCGGTGCGTGAGCGGGAAGCAGGCGTCGGCGGCCGCGGCGGTGGCCGCCGTCACGCCGGGAACGACCTCAAATGGAATGCCGAGCGCGGCGAGGTGGTCCATCTCCTCGCCGAGTCGACCGAAGACGCCGGGATCGCCGCCCTTGAGACGGACGATGAGACCGCCCGAAAGGGCTTCACGCGCAAGCAATGCATTGATCTCGTCCTGCGTCATGGAGTGCTGACCGCAGCGCTTGCCCACCGCGACGAGACGGGCGACCGGACTCACCTCGGCCAGCAGGGCGTCGCCCGGCAGCGAATCATGGATGACCGTGTCGGCCGCCCGCAGGAGCTTCAGCCCACGGACGGTGATAAGGTCGGCAGCCCCAGGCCCCGCCCCCACGAAGACCACCCGACTGAAGTTGGCATTTACCATTTCTTTAAACTTGACCTTATCTTGTAATCATTGGTAAGGTTATCAAGTATTAAATCACCATGGATAAACCCGCTGAGAAGCCCCTGACCAAGAACGAACTCCTCAAGGCGGACAAACCGGACCTTTCCGGCACGATCCGGGAGACTTTGGCCAACCCTGCCGCCGACCGTTTCAGCGGCGACGACGAGCAGTTCATCAAGTTCCACGGCATCTACCAGCAGGACGACCGCGACAAGCGCAAGACAGGCAAGGTGTTCTCGGTGATGGTGCGCACGCGGCAGACGGGCGGCATCGTGCCCGCGGCCCAATACCTGGTGTACGACGACCTCTCATCGCGTTTCGCCAACGGCACGCTGCGCATCACGTCCCGCCAGACTTTCCAGTTCCACGGCGTGGTGCAGCAGGGAATTGGCCCGCTCATCAAGTCGATCAACGACGCCCTCTCCTCCACCCTGGCGACCTGCGGCGACGTCAACCGCAACGTGACCGCCCCTTCGAATCCTCCGGTCGACGCGGTTACACAGGCGGTCGAGGACGACGCGTTCACGCTCACCAAGGCGCTGCTGCCCCGCACCACGGCCTACCATTCGATCTGGGTGGACGGCGTGCAGGTCGACCTCGGCCTCGGCGACAAGATCGCCAAGGCTCGTGCCGCGGCCGACCAGGCCAACCCCTACCTGCCGCCGCCCGCCGACCTCGATGACAGCGGCGCCCCGGTGGACGCGCTTTACGGCAAGACCTACCTGCCCCGCAAATTCAAGACCGGATTCGCCATCCCGCCGAACAACGACGTGGACATCTTCACCAACGACATGGGCTTCGTCGCCATCGTCGAGGGAGGCAAGCTGGTCGGCTACGACCTGCTCGTCGGCGGCGGGCTCGGCACCTCGCACGGCAACAAGGCCACCTACCCGCGCCTGGCCGACGTGATCGGCTTCCTGACCCGCGACCAGGTGGTCAAGGTCGGCGAGGCCGTCATCAAGATTCATCGCGACTGGGGCGACCGCACCGACCGCAAGCACGCGCGCATCAAGTACGTGCTGCAGGAGAAGGGCGTCGAATGGTTCAGGGGCGAGCTCGCCAAGCACCTCGGTGCGCCGCTTCCCGCCGCCAAACCGTTCTTCTTCAAGGGACAGGGCGACGCGTTCGGCTGGACCAAGCAGGCCGACGGAAAGTGGTTCCTCGGTCTCTTCGTCGAGACGGGCCGCGTCAAGGACGCCGGCGATTACCGGCTCAAGACGGCTCTCCGCGTGATCGCCGAGAAGTTCGCGCCCACCTTCCGCCTCACGGCCACGCAGAACCTCATCCTCTCCGACGTGAAGGAAGCCGACAAGGCCGCGCTGGAACAGACCCTCCGCGACCACGGCTGCGCCCTGGTCTTCAACCCTGGACTCGTCAAGGGACGCGGCATGGCCTGCCCCGCCCTGCCCACCTGCGGACTCTCCCTCGCGGAGTCGGAACGCGTCTTCCCGGCCCTGCTCGACCGCATCGAACAGGCCCAGTCCGTCGCCGGCTTCGGCGGCGAGGAGCTCGTCGTGCGCATGACGGGCTGCCCCAACGGATGCGCCCGCCCCTACAACGCCGAAATCGGCTTCGTGGGCAAGGCGCCCGGCAAATACAACCTGATGCTCGGCGGCAACCGCGAGGGCACGCGTCTCGCGCGCCTCTACCGCGAATCGGTGGCCTACGACGAGATTCCGAACGTCATCTCGGGACTTTTCCAGCAGTACGCAAAGGAACGCCGCGCCGGCCAGGCGTTTGGCGACTGGGCTGACGGAGCGCCGATCTGGCCCGCCGCGGCGCCCCAGGCCTGATTCACCCAGGATGGCCCTGCCCGACCCATCGCAGCTCACGGAGATCGACGGACGCCTCAGCGGGCTGTCCGCTGAGGACCGTCTGCGCTGGGCGCACGAGACCTTCGGTGACCGCGCCGGCATCGGCACGAGCTTCCAACCCGCGGGGGTGGTCATCCTCCACCTGGCCAGGACGGCGGGCCTGCCCATCCGGGCCTTCACGCTCAACACCGGACTGCTTTTCCCCGAGACGATCGCGTTCAAGACGGAGATCGAACGGATCCTCGGCATCAAGGTCGACGACGTTGAGCCCGAGCAGACCGTGGAGCAGCAGGCCGCGGATCACGGGCCCGAGCTCTGGAAGCGCGACCCCGAGAAGTGCTGCGAGCTGCGCAAGGTGCAGCCGCTCGGACGCCGTCTCTTCGGCCTCGACCTCTGGATCTCCGGACTGCGCCGCGACCAGAGCGCCGAGCGCGCCTCCACGCCCTTGCTCAGCCTCGCCGGACGTCCCGACGGCTCCGACGTCTGGAAGCTCAACCCGCTCGTCGACTGGAGCAAGGAACGCGTGCGCGAATACCTCGCCACCCACGGCCTGCCCCACAACCCGCTCATCGACCGCGGCTACCGTTCCATCGGATGCGCCCCTTGCACCGTGCCCTCCTCGGGCGGCGACGAACGCGGCGGCCGCTGGCCCGGCTTCGACAAGCGCGAGTGCGGCCTCCACACCCGCACCAAGAAGTGAACGCCTCTTCCACCTGTCCCTGTCCCTAGCCCTGTCCCTTTTCACCCAATGTCACGCACCGCACAGAACGACCATCTGACCCGCCTCGAGCAGACCTCGATGCACATCTTCCGCGAAGCCTTCGCCAATTTCCGCTCGGTGTGCATGCCGTGGTCGATGGGCAAGGACTCCAACGTCCTCATCTGGCTCGCCCGCAAGGCCTTCTGCGGCAAGATCCCCTTCCCTCTCCTGCACATCGACACGACCTACGAGTTCCCGGAGATGTATGAGTTCCGGGAAAAGGCCAAGGCGATCCACGGCATCGACCTCATCGTGCGCATCAATGAGGACGCCATCCGCCGGGGCGTCGGCTACGCCACCCACGACCCGGTCACGGTCACGCACGAGCTCAAGACCGTCGCGCTCAAGCAGGCCCTGGCCGAATACAAGTGGGACGCGCTGGTGACCGGGATCCGCCGCGACGAGGACCCGACCCGCGCCAAGGAGCGCTGGTTCTCCCCCCGCA